>NZ_PJBE01000012.1:0-360244 GCF_002836205.1 Shewanella sp. Choline-02u-19 | reverse complement strand
ACTGTTCATCATTCATATCGATAAATGATTGTTGGACTCACATTTATTAAATATAGAAACTACTGATATTGTTTAATTACAAACAATTATCTATTATTCTCGCAAGTGTTAAGGAAGAACGTCGTTTCCGGTGAAACGTCTGGATTTCAAATCCAGGTGGGGCTGCCAGCAGTCCCGGGTAGGTTCAACTCCTATGTTCTTCCGCCAAATCACTTAATATAAAAACACTGCTATCTTTTATGACTCTAGAATTATCCTTTTGCTTTCTCCAAGTTAATCCACTGCGATCATAAAACTCTAAAAGTTGAATGCTGACTTTTCTGCCTAATTTAATGATGGAATTAAAATCAGCGGTTTTTATTTCTCCATGTATATTGATCTGTTCACGAATAACATTGGCATAAAAATAAAGGTTTTCAGTTAGCACATAACGATCTTTAATAATTGCAGAAATGTACCCCAATTGAATGAGCTTGCGACAAAGCTGACGCACGATGCTCAAGTCCAAGTAGTGCCCAGCTGCAAGCTCTGATGACCATAACGGCCCCCTAGCCATTAGCATCTGCTGCTTTATCAGCAGCCATAGTTGCTGCTCATTATCCGATAGCGCTAAGTTATGCCGTGGCAGGTGTAATAAGCCCCTAGTGTAATGCAGACGTTTTTGCAGGCAGAGGCTATCGCTGATATAGCTCAAAACGGCCAATGGATATTGGCCATGGGTCATGCGTTGTAAACGATTGATGGTTAGCCCCAATAATTCGGGCGATGCGTGATGATAGTCACTTATCTGCGCTAATAGTTGCGCCTCTATGTGGCTATTAAGCTGTGCTGATAATAAGTAGCCTGCAACTTCAACCACCTCTTTATTATGCAATAAGACATCGTGTTGCCCAGTCAACTGATTGGCCCACATAAAATCTGACTTTGCTATACAATGCTCGGCGATTTGCGCCTGTAAACTGGCAGTGATTGTGGTGCAGTCTTTAAGTTTACTTAAGTAACTCAGCCGTTCAGGACTACGCTTGCCTCGTTTTAGCGGAGAAAGGTCGAGTACTCGCATCGCCCCAAGTGTGATTTTCGCTGCAGCGTCGCGCACGATGATCCTATCTTGTTCCACACAAGGTAGCGCCTGCTCGCACTGGAGCTCGATCAATGCCTGATTGTTGGGCAGTATTTTTAATAAGCCGATGCGCGCCGTGGTATGGCTATTAGCTAAGTGAATTTGCACGCTTTGCCAATGTTTGAACGGCAGACAGCTATCGAGTACGCCGCAAATGACCTTGGGCGCTGCCATTGGGGCTAATGCTGTTAGCCAGTCACCACGTTGAGCACCACTATGTTGATTAACACCGGTTAAGTTAACTGCGACACGCTGGCCACTGTGGGCAAGGCGACTAACCTGACCTTGGCTATGCAGAGTTCTGACTTTAACAGCATTACTCTGTTTTGAAAGGTAGAGGCTTTGGCCTTCACTCACCTGACCGCTTATCACTGTACCGGTAGCCACCAGACCTGCACCTTTGACCGTAAAAACCCGATCAATAGCCATGCGAAAGCTGGTTTGTAGGCTTAGCTGACTAAGCGCATTGACCTGAGTGAGCGCAAGCTGTTTGATTGCCTGACTGAGTGCGGGAATACCCGCGCCAGTCAACGCCGATACTACATAAATAGGGCTCTGCCTTCGGTATTGCTCCAGCAGTTCACCCACTTGCACCTTAACGGCTTCAACTCTTGCGCTATCGACTCGATCTTGCTTAGTCAGCACCACGATTAGGTTTTCAAGATCCAGCAGCTGTAAAATTGCTAAATGTTCAGTTGTTTGAGGCATGACTCCGTCATCGCAAGCGATGATTAGCAAGGCATGCTTAGCACAACTCACCCCCGCCAGCATGGTATTGATAAACTTTTCATGCCCAGGAACATCAACAAAAGCCAGACGTTGATCATCAATCACCTTCATAAAGGCGTAACCGAGTTCGATGGTCATGCCGCGTTTCTTCTCTTCAGGCAGTCTATCGGCATCGGTCCCCGTAAGGGCTTGAATAAGACTCGTCTTGCCGTGATCAACATGACCCGCAGTCACGATGATCATAAGCTTTGTCCAACCTGTCTTAGGGCATTGATTAAGCTAGTTTCCTGTTCGACACCGCGAAGATCCAACCAATATTGGTTATTGGCCATTCGACCTATGATAGGTTTATCTTGCTGCTTAAACTTTTGCTCTAACTGATGAATACGGTATTGGCTATTAGTCGTCGGTGTGAAGGTCAGTGCCAAAGATTCCAGTAGAGTCTCTGGCTGGGAGCCACTGCCGACCTGAGTTTGGCTTGCGGTGATCGCCAAGGTGAAGTGCGAGGCAAAATATTCAGGTAATTCAGCCATCATCTGCTGGCCCACTTGCTCCAGTTCGGCCAGTGAACGAGACATTTTTCTCAGCATAGGCAACTCTTCATTGAGCCGCTTAGGGTTTCGGTAGAGCAATAGAGTCGCTTCGAGAGCAGCTAGCGTCATCTTGTCGCAACGCAGTGCGCGTTTTAATGGATGTTGCTGCAGTTTATCAATGAGTTTTTTGTCGCCAACGATGAGCCCAGCCTGTGGACCACCGAGTAATTTATCACCAGAAAAACTGACCAAGTTGACGCCATCAGTGAGCATGTTTTGCGGCGTGGGTTCATCGCCTAAGCCAAACTGACTCAGATCGGTCAGCGCACCACTTCCCAGATCTGAGATCAGTGGGATCCGGTGTTGCTGGCAGAGCGTGGCCAAGCGTTTTTCATCCACCGCCGCAGTAAAACCTTGGATATGATAGTTACTAGTGTGAACTTTCATTATGGCGGCGGTGTTTTCAGTGATCGCCGCTTCGTAGTCGCGTAGATGCGTGCGGTTAGTACTGCCAACTTCAATTAAAGTGCAACCAGCTTGACGCATAATATCAGGGATGCGAAAGGCACCACCAATTTCCACTAGCTCGCCACGTGAGACAATAACCTCTTTACCCGCCGCAACCCCTGAAAGCATCAAAAGTACGGCTGCGGCGTTGTTATTCACCAGACAGCAACTCTGAGAACCGGTTAACTGCTGCAATATCTTGCCTATCGCTTGATCACGGTGACCACGCTTGCCAGCCTCCAGTTCAAACTCTAAGGGCGTCGGGTAACGCATCACCTTAGTGACGGCAGAAATTGCCGCTTCACTCAGTTGCGAACGTCCGAGGTTGGTGTGCAATATGGTCCCCGTCAGGTTCCATACCGCTTGTAGACTGTGGCGTTGACCGTCTAATAATTTATGGGTTAACTCTTTTATGATCGCCTCAGGTGCCCCGCAGTAGTCCGGGAGTTTACTCTGCTGAGCGATAAGCTCTCTTGCCTGATTAAGCAAGCTGTTGAGTTGGCTCTTAACCCAAGTATCGCCATACTCTAGCCTGAGTTTTAGCACGGCCTTATGCAGCAATAGGCTGTCCATGGCTGGCAGTGAACGGTAAAGTGCGGCGGTAGTGTCGATTGCTGAGGTCATCTGATAATGTCTATAAATTTCTATTCAGTTGTCACTGAACTTACTGGAATAAAAATCAGTGCGACTGACTCCGTTATCTGGAATCAGCCGCCCTGACGGGACTTACTTTACTGCTCGTGAGCCAGCAATAGCGGATTAACCGTTGTGGCCAAATAGCCTTGCTCTACCACATATTTATCCATAAGTAGCGTTGCTAGATCATCCACTGCGACCTCGAATTTGGGGTTGATGTCAGTAAACAACATCTTGGTGTACCCCTTACAGGTGTCACAGCTTTCGATCCGCACAGCGGCCTTAGTTTCTGTTTCAGCCCAAAGAAAAACCCCTTTGTCTTCACCACAAGAGGTGCACTCGGCACGGATCTGATGCCACTCAGTTTCACATAAGCTGCAATGTAGATAACGTAAACCTGTGCGTGGTTTCTCCTTGATAACACTCGCCACCGGATGACAGCCACACACCGGGCATAGGGTTTTATAGCCTTGTCCCGTTGTTGCTAAAGCTGTTGCTACATCCGTCGCCCAGTGAGACCAATAGACTGATAGCGCTGCCCAGATAAACAGGGTGTACTCAGCCGGAACCTCTGCAAAGTGACCGAGTAACATCGCCTCGGCATATTGCTGTAAGGTTTCCGGTTCAGTACTCGCTAACGCCTTTAGTACTGCCGTTAGATCCGCCGCACTTTCAGGCGAAGATTCAGACGAAGGCTTGGACAAGAGCTTAGGCAAGAGATCACTTATGAGCTCCAGCAATACCGACTGCCAATAGTTTCCCCACTCAAAATGACCCTGTGCCATAGGCTGACTTTGCTCGAAATCAAACTCAGGCTTGGGGCCAAAGCAGCTCAGCTCAGATAAATCTGTCGGTGTGGCAACGCCATCAGTAACAGAGGCTACCCGGGCTTGTGCGCTGACCAACAGCTTCAGCAAGCGAAAGTAATCAGGCAAACCTGACTCTTCAGCGAGCTCTGCGAGCCTTGCTGCCCGGAATTGGTAGATCGCTTGAGGATCTGCAGGGATCAAGGTTTTGATCTCCAATTTCTGGGCCGGGATTTTTTCAGCGTCGAGTATTGCTGTGCTCATAATTAGTGTTTTTCCTGCTTTATAGTCTTTAGTTTTGGATCATTAAGCATGTTGGGATGGTGCTTCTTACACCAGGCTCTTGAAACAGAGCCATACAACATGCCTGCAACCGACCCTTCTACCCAGGTAGCCATCCAGAAATGCACGATGACGAAGATCAACATGATCACCGCGCAAATGGCGTGCAACAAGATGGCCCACTCGATAGCAGCGGAGGCAAAGTAAGGCGCAAAGTAGGGCTGCCACATCATGATGCCAGTCACTGTCAACACGACAGAGGTCACCACAAAGGTGCGAAACAGCACTTTTTGCCCCGGATTGTAATGGCCGATAGCGGGGATTTTGTCCTCGTTTTCAAACATCACATCCTTGATAGCTAGCATCCATTTAAGGTCGTTCTTTTCCCACTTGTTATGGTGGTAATAACGCACGAGTATCAACATCAACGGCAGACACATCATCAAGCCGGCGATAGGATGAACAAAGCGCGCCATCTGCGGCGTACCTGCAATGGCTCCCAACCATTGAAAAGATGGGAAAAAGAAACCAAAGCCGGTAAGAAAAGTCACCAAGCCCACCGCCACCACAAACCAGTGGCAGATCCGATCGAACAACTTATGGCGCAAAATCTTATTCTGCTTATGCATGAGCGTTACTCCTTATCTGACTTGCTTGGGTGAGAGTGATCGAACGCAGCAGGTTCATCTTCTTCGACGATATTGCGGCCCACAGTGATACGGTGCAGACAAGCCACCGCCACAGTGGCGATAATCCCTGCAGCTCCCAAAGGTTTGACTAGGTCTTGCCATAGTTTGATCGACAAGCTGGTCTTTGGATCAGCGGGTAAACCATAGCTTTGGGGGTCATCGATATCATGCAAAATCATCATCATACCGGTACCGCCAACCCCTTTCGGGTTATACAATCCAGCCTTAGTAAAGCCCTTTTCGTGAAGTTGCTTAATACGCATATCTGCGATAAAAAGCATGTCTTCACGAGTACCAAACTTCAGCGCGCCAGTGGTACATGATTTCACACATGAGGGTTCCTGACCCACTTGCAATCGGTCAGAACACATGGTGCATTTGTAGGCTTTTTGATCCACAGAGTCGAGCTTAGGGACATCAAATGGACAAGCGGTTACGCAGTATCCACAGCCGATACATTTGTCAGAGTCAAAGTCCACAATACCGTTGGCATGTTGAACAATGGCATCTTTGGTCGAACAAGCGGTCAAGCAAGCTGGATCATCACAATGCATGCAGGCTGTATGAGTAAACTGCCAACGTAGTAGCTTGTCTTTCTCATCGGTAACCTCGTTAAACTTCATCAGAGTCCAGCACTCGGAGGAAAGGTCCGCTGGGTTTTGGTAGCTACCAGTAAACTCACCTATGGGTGCCCGCAGATCGTTCCACTCAGAGCAGGAAACCTGACAAGCCTTACAGCCGTTACACTTGGTGGCATCAAATAACTTGGCCACCTTGCTCAGTTTCTTTCTTACCTGCGCCGCGGGACTGAGCCTAGAGGTGCCGGAGCTTAAAATAATATCTTGAGTAGACATAATTAGATCGCCTCCACCTTAGTAACATTTACCAGGAATGCCTTAAATTCAGGCACCTGAGTATTTGCATCACCGACTTCTGTGGTCAGAACATTACAACTGCTGCTCTTGCGAGTTAGCGCGTTATAACCGCCATGACGCGGTAATCCCACGGTGTGCACTAGCTGTCCATGAACCTTGAGCGGTTGTAGGCGCTTAGTCACTAATGCCTTGGTCTGCAACTCCCCACGTTTAGAACTCACGGTGACCCAATCGCCGCTGTTAATCCCTTTAGCTGCCGCCAACACTTCGTCAATTTCAACAAACGTCTCAGGCATCGAGATAGCCGCTAAACGACAATGCGCAGTCCAGAAGTTAAAGTGTTCAGTCACACAGTATGTGGTACACACATACGGATATTCCTTATGCGAACCTAAGGTTTCTGCTACACCATCGAGCATACGTACCGCAGGATTACTAACAACTTTTGGATGCAATGGATTGGTGCCAATAGGCGATTCCATGGGCTCATAATGCTCAGGGAAAGGTCCTTCAGCCAGGTGTTTAAGGGCAAAGAAACGTCCAACACCTTCTTGTTGCATAATAAACGGATGAGCCGATTCTTGTGGTGTCAGCTTCATATTGAAGTCACCTACATCGATGCCATGCCATTTATCATGCTTCCACTCCACAATGGTTCGCTTTGGATCCCAAGGCTTGCCATTAACGTCACATGACGCGCGGTTGTAGAGCACTCTACGATTAGAAGGCCACGCGAATGACCAACCCGGAGTGATACCTTTGCCGGACGGATCCGAGTTATCACGGCGGGCCATCAAGTTGCCCTCTTCGGTCCAAGAACCCGAGTAGATCCAGCAGCCACAGGCAGTACTACCGTCATCTTTAAGCTGACTGAAACTATCCAGCTGCTTACCCGTTTTAAGATCAATACCGTTGAGCTCTTTTGCCACTTCCGACCCATGCGGGAAATGAGAGTCGTGATAGCCAGCCCAGTTAATCGCATTTATCGGCTCAGGCAATACGCCGCCTTCCTCTTTATAAAGCGCTCGGAGCTTCATCAAGATACCGGATAAGATCGCAGCATCAGGCTTAGACTCACCTGGTGCATTAGCGCCTTTCCAGTGCCACTGCATCCAGCGACCCGAGTTGACAATACAGCCTTCCTCTTCGGCAAACAGGGTTGTCGGCAGACGGAAAACCTGTGTCTGGATCTGGCTTGGATCGACATCATTAAACTTGTCGTCTTTTTTCCAGAAGACGGATGTTTCTGTCGCGAGTGGATCCATCACCACCATGAACTTCAGCTTGCTAAATGCCGCTAACGTCTTGTTACGGTTCGGCATAGAGTTAATCGCGTTAACCCCTTGAATAAAATAGCCATTAACCTCGCCGTGGTACATCATGTCGATGTGTTTAGTGAAGTCATATTGCTGATCCCACTTCGGTAACCAGTCATAACCGAAACTGTTTTCTTTGGTGGCGTTCTCGCCCCAGAAACTCTTCATCTGAGAGATGAAAAACTTAGGGTAGTTTGACCAATAGTTGGTCTGACCCGGACGCAGTGGTTTTGGCGTATGGTGATCGAGATAGGTCTGTAAACTCGTATCTTTATCACTCGGTAATTTGAGGTAACCAGGCAGTGCCTGACACAGTAGCCCCATATCCGTTGCGCCCTGCACATTTGAGTGACCACGAAGTGCGTTCACACCACCACCGAGTACGCCAATATTGCCCAGTAATAGCTGAACCATGGCCATAGAACGGATATTTTGCGTGCCCTTAGTGTGGTGAGTCCAACCTAAGGCGTACATGAAGGTTGCTGCTTTGTCATGGGTGTAGGTGCTGCCGATGATGGCACACACTTTTTCATAATCCTCAACAGGGGTACCTGTGATGTTGCTGACGGTGTCAAAATCGTAGCGTTCCACATGCTGTTTCAGCAGGTTCCATACACAGCGAGGATGTTCAAAACTTTCGTCGACTTTGGCATAACCGTCTTCATCAAGCTCGTAGTACCAAGTCTCTTTGTCATAGGTGCGACTCTTCTCATCGAAACCACTGAACAGACCTTCATTAAATTCGAAATCTTCACGGACGATATAAGAGGCATTGGTATAAGCCTTCACATAGTCATAGTTAACTTGTTTGGTTTCAATCAGGTATCGGCTTAAGCCGAGCAAAAAGGCGATATCTGTACCACTGCGCAAAGGCGCGTAGCAATCCGACAGTGCAGCACTGCGGTTATAACGAGGGTCGACAACAACCAGTTTGGCGTTATTGTGTTCCATGGCTTCTGTTACCCAGCCGAAACCGACAGGGTGTGCTTCGGCGGCATTACCGCCCATGATCACCACGACATTGGAGTTCTTAATATCGATCCAGTGGTTGGTCATGGCACCGCGCCCAAATGTTGGAGCAAGACTTGCTACCGTTGGGGAGTGTCAGTTACGTGCAATAGTATCGATGGCAACGAGGCCAAGAGAACGAGCAAATTTATGGGTAATATAAGCGCCTTCGTTTGGCTGTGCAGAGGAGGTCATCATCCCCGTGCTCAACCAGCGGTTTACCGTGGTTCCATCGCTGTTCTTTTCGATAAAGTTTGCATCACGGTCATCTTTCATCAAGCGAGCAATACGACCGAATGCCTCATTCCAGCTAATGCGTTTCCATTCATTAGTACCTGGTTCACGTACTTCAGGAAAGTGGTTACGGTTCGGACTGTTCACATAGTCCACCAGGCCTGCACCTTTAGGACAAAGTGAGCCGCGGTTAACCGGATGGTCCGCATCGCCTTCAATGTGGAAAATAGATTTTTCGGCATTTTTGCCGTTACTGCCATGGCTGTACATCAATAAGCCACAACCCACTGAACAATAACAACAGTTATTGCGGGTCTCTTTCGCTCTTAGTAGTTTAAACTCACGAACCGCAGCAAACGCTTTACTGGGCAACAGCCCAAGTGCAGAGATAGCTGAGGTTGCAGTACTACTCGCGCACAGTTTAAAAAACTGACGTCTGTTCATATTACCCTCACACAATTAGTTTTCTTTCTACCCAGGCCGAGGTTCTCATCTCGACACTGTAGTTTGGTTTTTGTCGTTAACTTGTCTTGCTAAGCCGCACGCTAAACGAAGACGCGTCAACGCCAACGGATTATCCCTAAAGTCACCTATACGGACAATTACTAACGCACGATCCAGATCACAACAAAACACCAACAGAATTAAATGCCAATATATAAGAAAAATTCAGCGCTTATAGCTGAATATACAATCAGACATCAAGAGGCATAGCATTAGATGCTACCCAACTCGCAAACAACGAGCTCGGACAATTTAACCCACTCAAAACGACAATATGTCCCTAAAAGTATCGACGTAAAAAGATAAATAGAGACTATGATAAAAACGTAATTCCGTTAGAAAAGGCCTCCATATCAGGCTTGCAAGGGAATATAAGCCTGCAACATGCCGATATCGATTATAAATAACAAAGGCTATTCAATTTTTCAGAAGGCTATTTATTTATATCGAGACAATATGGCGCACCTATAACGTCACTGTGGCAGCGACTAATTTAGATTTAACTGGAAATAGGGCCAAATTGCCGTTGCCGTAATTTGCACAGCTCTAGGTCGAAGAGATGATATTTGCAGCATTGAACGAGGGACATGCTGTTTTTAGCACCATGTTTGGATGAAGATGATGAAATATTGATATCGAAAATGAACATAATATGACTGCTACTATGTTCAATAGTGATGAGTGTTTGTTGATCCACAGCAAACCGCGGCGGACTAAATGGTCGATAGTTTAAGCACTCTCGTCACCTCACAGTTTCAACAGACAGCTTTAATGAATATAAAAAAAGACACTCAATGAGTGCCTTTTTTCTGCTGCCAATCTATACACCCATCAATTTAATGCATAAGCCTATACGATGGGTAACACTATGAGCAGCAATCTCGACGCCACCAGTTTTTAGGTAGCATGTCTAAAAAGACTTTAGCCATAAGTATGGCAAGCACAATACCTGAAGTGTAGACAATCGCCGCTGGCAACAAGTTATGTTGCTCACCAATCTGCGGCATAACCACAAAACCAAAGGTTTCGACAAGGTAGTTGACGATAATGCCCGAGACTAATGCCACGCCCAATACACCGCCTAAATAACCAAATAGCGCGCGCTTGCCTAGTTCTTTAGTCACCACGCCTAAGGTGGCTATATTCGTCGCAGGGCCCGCCAACATAAACACCAATACTGCACCAGGTGAAACGCCAGCCAGTAGTAAACCCGCCGCAATAGGCGTTGATGCTGTCGCGCAGATATACATAGGGACAGAAATTACGACCATCACCAACATCGCTAAAATGCCATCGCCCCATTTTGCCATAAAGTCAGCGGGGACATAAGTTTGTACTAAGGCGGCAAAAAATAAACCGACCAATAACCACACTGTAGTATCACGCACTAAATCTGTCGCCGCAAAATGTAAGCCTTTACCGATACGACTAATAACCGAAGTGCCTTTTAACTCGGTAGCGATATCTTTCGTCGACTCGCAGCAGCTTTCAGTTTCAGCGGTAGTGTCTGACGACTTTGAACTGCAACATGACGAAGTGGCAGCTTCAGTCTGAATTGGCGCTGTTTTTTTACTGCTACAGCAACTTGATTGCTTAGCCCCTGCTGCTTGGTTTAAATTCAGTGGTGCAGCATTGACTGGCATTGACATTACGCTGCTATCTGCAACCGGTTTCATACTCAGCGGTGCTTTCTTTTCACTTGCACAGCATGAGCTAGTGGCCACTTTAGGTTCCGCTTTCTTACTACTACAGCATGATGATGTCTCGGCTTGCTTAGCTTGATCGGCTGCGGGTTTGCCGTCATCGTCGTCACGTCCGACTAATAGGCCTGCCACAATTGCACTGATAACAGCTGCTATTGGCCTAACAATCGCCATGAATGGGCCGAGCAACACGTAAGACACCGTCACTGAGTCAACCCCAGTTTCTGGCGTAGAGACTAAAAAGGAGGTAGTGGCAGCCTTTGATGCTCCGCTACGGCGCAAGCCGACTGCCGCAGGAATAACACCACATGAACATAAAGGTAAAGGCGCACCCAGTACGGCCGCTTTAACTACGGTTTTAAAACCGTGGCCGCCAAGTTGTTTTTGCATCCAAGCCATAGGCACAAACATTTTGAGCATGCCCGCCAACACTAAGCCCAATAACAGCCAAGGCGCCGAGTCTAAAAAAAGGTCGATAAAGTTGTTTAATAACATAACTATTTCTCTTGTGAATTCTTAACCGCTGATTTGTCTTGGCACGTTTTAGTAAACTGGGCATCGTCGTGAGTATGGCTATGATTTTCACAGCGAATGTTCTCAGTACTCGACTCTAACGCTTCTAAAATGGAGCAATGTTCTGCGCTTTCAGGCCCACCGCAACACGCTTGAGATAGTCGTTGCAAAGAGAGTTGAAAATGGTTCAGTTCGGCAATCTTGGCCTCAACATTAGCCAGCTTATCGTCAACTAGTCCTTTAACATCAGCACAGGCCCAATTGGACTTGTCTAACTCAATCGACAGCAGTTCCGCTATTTCTGCTAGCGTAAAACCGACCGCTTTAGCACGCAAAATAAAGCGTAAGCGTTCAGCATCAGCTTGGGTATAGATACGATAACCCGAATCTGTTCTCGATGAAGGTGATAACAGACCATGTTTCTCGTAGAACCTTAACGTATCCGTTCTGACCTCACACAACTGTGCCAGCTCACCAATTCGATACATCATTCTCTCCTAATCTCACCGCGATAGACTGCCAAATATTGCCGATGCGATATTTATCAATGTTCAAAGTATAAACCTTGGAGTTGTATCCAAGGTCAAGGCTATCTTGAACAAAAAACTGGATCAATGCTTGTTCTGTTTACCGTATTGTGAAATCGCGCAGAAAAAAACACCGTCAAGGATAAAACTGCGTTAAAATATGCGCGCCGTGACGGGAGAGTAAATTGAGGGACTTTTGGAAAGCAGTGTAGGCGTTCGCAAACGCAATACTGTTCTGTTTTCCGAAAGATCCTTAAAATAACTACTGGACCCTATACCTACAATGAATAATGCCAGACCTATTCGTCGCGCGCTGTTAAGCGTTTCAGATAAAACCGGAATCTTAGAGTTTGCACAAGCGCTGCATGCTCAAGGTGTTGAGCTACTATCTACTGGTGGCACTGCCCGCCTGTTGGCAGATAATGGTGTGCCAGTCATTGAAGTATCGGATTATACTGGCCACCCAGAAATAATGGATGGCCGTGTCAAAACTTTGCACCCGAAAGTGCATGGTGGAATTTTGGCACGCCGTGGTATAGACGAGCTTGTAATGGAGCAAAACAACATCAACCCTATCGATTTGGTTGCTGTTAACTTATATCCATTTGCAGAAACCGTCGCAAAAGAAGGTTGCACCCTTGCGGACGCTATCGAGAATATCGATATTGGCGGCCCAACGATGGTTCGCTCAACCGCTAAAAACCATAAAGATACTACCATAGTGGTTAACGCTAACGACTACGGCCGTGTTATTGCAGAAATGAACGCAAATAACGGCAGTACTACGCTGGAAACACGTTTTGATCTCGCGATTGCGGCGTTTGAGCACACTGCTGCATATGATGGCATGATCGCTAACTACTTCGGCACTAAGGTCCCTGCACATAGCAAAGACGAGTGTCATGAAGACTCTAAGTTCCCACGCACTTACAATACTCAATTAGTTAAAAAGCAAGATCTGCGTTATGGCGAAAATAGCCATCAAACAGCCGCTTTTTACGTTGATATCCATATCGATGAAGCCTCTGTTGCAACTGCCGTTCAGTTGCAAGGCAAAGCATTGTCTTATAACAATATCGCCGATACGGACTCAGCACTTGAATGTGTTAAAGAGTTTAATGAGCCAGCATGTGTCATCGTGAAACATGCTAACCCTTGTGGTGTGGCTATTGGTGAAAACCTGTTAGAAGCCTATAACCGTGCATTCCAAACCGACCCAACGTCAGCGTTTGGTGGCATTATCGCCTTTAACCGCGAGTTAGATGCAGCCACCGCAGCAGCGATTGTTGAGCGTCAATTTGTTGAAGTGATCATTGCCCCGTCTGTTAGCCAAGCAGCGCGCGACATTGTTGCAGCAAAGGTTAACGTACGCGTACTTGAATGTGGACAATGGGCTAGCAAGACTGAGAGCCTTGATTACAAACGTGTTAACGGTGGCTTATTGCTACAAGATCGCGACCAAGGCATGGTTGGATTGGATGATGTTAAAGTCGTCTCTAAACGCCAACCGACAGCTAGCGAAATGAAAGATCTTATGTTCTGCTGGAAAGTGGCTAAGTTTGTCAAATCAAACGCGATTGTTTACGCTAAAAACAGCATGACAATCGGTGTTGGCGCAGGCCAAATGAGCCGAGTGTATAGCGCTAAAGTGGCAGGTATTAAAGCGGCTGACGAAGGGCTAGTCGTTCAAGACTCAGTGATGGCATCTGATGCGTTCTTCCCATTCCGTGACGGTATTGATGCTGCTGCCGCTGCTGGCATTAGCTGTATCATCCAACCTGGTGGCTCTATTCGTGACCAAGAGATTATCAATGCGGCAGATGAGCACGGCATGGCAATGGTGTTTACTGGCATGCGTCACTTCCGTCATTAATTTATAAGCAGATTCTAGATCCTAGATTTTAGGATTTAGAGTTTCCAACAAAATTAATTTTAGGGTTTAGCGCAAAGTCATCGATTCTTGGGTAAAGAAAACACACGCAATGTATGCCAATACATGAGTATGTTTGATGCCGAACAAGGATTGATGAAGAAGCGATAAAGGATAAAAAAATGAAAGTATTAGTTATTGGTGGAGGCGGTCGCGAACATGCATTGGCATGGAAAGCGGCGCAATCAGCACAAGTTGAAACTGTTTTTGTTGCACCCGGTAATGCTGGCACCTCTTTAGAGCCAAAGTTAGAAAACGTGGCGATTAACGTTGAAGAGATCACTGCATTGGTGGCTTTCGCAGCAGAGCAAAAAGTGGCTATTACCATTGTAGGCCCTGAAGTCCCACTCGCATTGGGGCTTGTAGATGCTTTCAATGAAGCCGGCTTGCCCATTTTTGGCCCAACTCAAGGTGCTGCGCAGCTAGAATCTTCCAAAGCTTTCACTAAAGACTTTTTAGCACGCCACAATATTCCAACCGCGGCTTACTCAAACTTTACCGACATTGCGCCCGCTAAGGCTTATGTAACAGAATTAACGGCGACAACGGGTTACCCGGTCGTGATTAAGGCTGATGGTTTAGCGGCAGGTAAAGGCGTGATTATTGCCGCTGACCAAACTGAAGCGAATGCGGCAATTGACGATATGCTGGCCGGTAACCTCTTTGGTGAAGCGGGTTCTCGGGTTGTTATCGAAGAGTTCCTAAAAGGCGAAGAAGCCAGCTTTATCGTGATGGTTGATGGCAAGAACATTCTGGCGATGGCCACCAGCCAAGACCATAAAGCACGAGACAATGGCGATCATGGTCCCAACACTGGCGGTATGGGTGCATACTCCCCCGCCCCTGTTGTGACTCAAGCCGTACATGATTGGACCATTGATCACGTAATTCGCCCAACGGTTGATGGCATGGCCGCTGAAGGTAATGTTTACACTGGTTTCCTATATGCTGGTTTGATGATTTCACCCGATGGCAGCGCAAAAGTGCTTGAGTACAACTGCCGCTTTGGTGATCCAGAAACTCAGCCGATCATGATGCGTCTTAAATCTGATCTAGTAGAACTGTGTTTAGCCTCAACTCGTGGCGAGCTAGATCAAGTGACCGCAGAGTTTGATTCACGTGCCGCTGTCGGCGTGGTATTAGCCGCTGGCGGTTACCCAGATGCATATCGAAAGCACGATGTGATTGAGGGTTTAGACTTAGGCAATAACGATGCGAAAGTGTTTCATGCTGGCACCAGCATGCAAGATGGTAAAGTCGTGACCAATGGTGGCCGTGTGCTATGCGCTACCGCTTTGGGCAATACAGTGACTGAAGCACAGGCATCTGCTTACCAATTGGTTGACGCTATCCATTGGGATGACGTGTATTTTCGTACCGATATCGCCTACCGTGCTATCGCTCGTGAGAATGGTAAAAGCTAAATCGCTAAGCATTTAATCTCAATTAAAAGCCCAGTGAAAACTGGGCTTTTTTATAGCGAACATTTGTAGTAATTTCCGACGTATGGCGAGAAAATTGTAATTGAATCACTAATGACCTTTAGATACTGACGGTCATAAAGCTCTATACCAATATCCCCCAGCCGTATTGTCACCAGCGAAACTATATCGATTACAAAAACGTGATCTAGATCGCGATTTATTTAAATGCAACTACGCTGCATAAAACCACCTACTAGAAACACGGGTACTAGATACTTTTTCATATTAATCAAATGCTAAGGTTGAAAAATATACTATTAGTAATTTCTACATTGCATATAGAACACTCTACCAAATAAAACAAAAAACCAACATTTAATAACAGCAAAGCATCGCGTTGCAGCATATTCACCACAAACGTATACTCCCGCTTCAATTTTAAGCTGCAGGCTTTATGAAATACGTAAATCTGCTGTTACTTCTGTTACTAACCGCATGTGGAGGCGGTGGTTCAGAAGACACTGATACCGTGCCACAAAAACAATCGCACCCTGGATTTAAGATCCTTGATATCACACAGACGTTTGCACCTCAGCTTGCTATCACAACGAATATTACCGGTAAAATTGGAACCATAAGTTACCAGGTTGCAGAGGGTGCGGCTGACGATGTATTGCAAATATCAACAGATAAGCAAGGCTTATCTGTACTAAATGCAGGTTCAACTGAAGTTATCGCTATAGACAGTGGTAATAACCAATATCTGCCAGGCCGTATACGCTTCAATGTCACGGTAGAAAAAGCACCTCGTGCACCGATACTGACAAATGATCTAAGCCTAATTTATCAAGAAGCGACACGTCATCAAGCCTTTGCTAGTGGCGCTTTAGGTGAACTAGAATATGAGCTCAGTGCAGATCAAAGCGATCAAGTCGTACTGATTGACCTAGCTGGTGAGTTTTTGATCTGGGGCAGCGGAACAGTTTCAGTTGATGTTACCGATGATGGTGGCCGCAATTACCAACAAGACACCCAAAAATTCAATATTACTATTGAACCAGCATCAAGCTTATCCGCCAGCTTTAAAGATATTAAAAACAAACCATTTGTTATCGGCGCTAAACTTCTACCTGTATATAGTGGTGCTCCAGCCCAAGTTATCCATTACTCACTCGTCAAAGATACCAATTCTAACGTCGTTAAAGTCGACTCTGACACTGGAGAGATGAGTATTATTGGAGCTGGTACAACAGAAATCCAAGTCCAGCAAGAAGCACTGCAACACCACTCACCCATCGCAATGCAACGCTTTAAAGTACAGATTAATCAAGCAAGTAATCTTGAGTTACAAGTCCAAGATATCATAGTGCAGTATAGCGTGGACACTCAGTATGAAATTCCGGTTTCAGCTGCAAAAGGAACTCTACATTTCGCTGTGACCGACAATGTAAATAATGACATCATCAATATTATTGATGATGTAAAGGGTCTGTTTAGCTTTGAAAGCATTGGGGAAACTCAAGTAACAGTCACTGATAGCGGCAACCAGAACTATGCCAGCAGTAGTAAAGTTATTAATATCAAAGTCACACGTATTAATGATAATTCACTTAATAGCTTGGCAATCGAAAGCCGCTATCAAGCAAACTCACAGCTTCTACCTCAAGTAATTGGTGTCCATGGCCAACTGCATTTCAACCTTACTGATAATAGTGCAACTGATGTTGTCCTGGTTGAACCGAATACTGGAAAAATGACGATATTAAAGCCTGGTAAAGTGGAGGTGCTAGTAACGGATGATGGAGGTGATTTCTGGGAAAAACAACAAAAAACATTTAGTGTTTCAATCGACAAGAAAACCAACACGACTCTTTTACTTACCAATACTAGAATTGATTACACTCATAATGCTACTTTTACTCCCACCGTATTAAACAACAAAGGGAGTATGAGTTTCACCATAGATAATAGCGGCGATCATGTTTTCAACCAGGACTCTACTACTGGCATTATCACTTTAGTCGGCGCTGGACGAGGCTGGATAACTGCTGTTGATGCTGGAGACGATTATTATCACAGTGTCACGGAACGCTTTTTTGTCGATGTTTCTCCATTAAGTGGTAGCTTGTCTATTGCTTCAATACGTATCCCTTACTCTTCAGAGCGTGAGCTTGATATTCCAATATCGGGTAGTATTGGTCAATTGCAATGGCAATTTAAACACGGTCAGACTGACGTTGTTTCCATCAATGAAACTGCTCGTACGTTAACTATACATAATGCTGGTAATGCTACATTTATAGTCACTGATCCAGGTGATGCAGGTCATTTACCACAAAAAGCTGAGTTTAATATTATTATCGATAAGGCTGTCGAAAATTCTGAACTCGCACTCACAAATAAACTAATCACAGGTGAGTATTCTCCTGACGGCAAGCTTGCTGCTCCCACGATTATTGGGCGAGGGCCTAACAGCCAGATTAGTTATTATGGTGATCTCCAAGCCGCTAACGTGGTTATCGCTAATACTCAAACGGGGGAATTATCTGTAAAAGGCGCAGGTCTTGTGCAAGTGAGTGTTATCGAAGAAAGTCGAAACTTTGAACGCACAATCCGTTCGTTTAGCGTAAATATTGAGAAAGCCAAACACCCAGGTCTTGAGATAGATAATATCAATCAACAAGTAATTTTCTATCCAGATCGAAATGTCGAAGCGCCAACGATGGATAACCAATTCGGTGAATTAACGTTCCGCTTTCCTTTAACCGTCTCTCCTGAGTTTGCAGAACTCCACAGCAATGGTGATATCAAACTACATACCTACGCTAAATCAGGAGAAAATGCCTACCTAACCATAGAAGTTAATGACGACGGCGGGCAAAACTATAAACCAGCGTCCATAACTTACAAGCTACACGTAGCTGGAATAAAGTCAGGTTTAGGGGAAGAAGCGACTATCAGTTTTGATGCTGCTGATAAGCAGATTATATCGCCAATCTCTATTGCAGCTAATGAAGTTTCTTATTTCTCCGCTTTTGGTGGTAGAAAAGAGCTTAAGAACCATGATACTGGTGAGCAAAGCACTGGCTATTCAACGATGACGGTTCTAGTTTGTAAAGACCCTGCCACTTATAAAGGCTGTACCCTCGTGACATTAAGGCTGCAAAATACCAGTCATTGCAGTGACGGTAGCCAAGTTGGATTCCCTATTACCTCTAAAAGCATTCACACCTGCCCAGGGCTGACTCAACCAGTAAGCTCTGAGGTCACTGTTAGCCTAAATAAGAGCGATCCATTTAACGCTTGGTTTACTGAACCTGGAAGATATCAAACTAGAACTCCCATTGTACTGGTGCACTTTGCTAAGCCTTATCGACCTGGTGGAGTTATCGAGTATGGCGATATTCAATCTAGAGCATGGTGGTTAATCAACCTCGATATAACCAACAACTAACGAACCCTAAGACCAAGCCCAACTATTCGCTGGGCTTTTTATTGATAAACCTCTAACCGAAATACATATCATTTAATAGAAATATCTCTTTCAAACATTAACTCGCTTTAATGGTCATAAGGCTTATCATCTTTGAATGCTCAACAAATTCAAGCTAACATCAAGTAATTAATCTTAATTTTTGTGATCTAGCCAGCACAAATTCAGCCTTTGTTAGCGCATTCTGTGGCTAAGTATTAATCAGTGCGGTAATGAAATATAGATATCATTATGATTAAAATACAGTTTTTTACTTAAACTTAAAAACTAGGGATAATTATGAAATATTCACTTGGCGATCTTGTCTATCAAGGCGAAACATCTGGCGTCCATAATTGGGATACCTTAGCGGGCACCTCATTTTATTGGCATCCTGATTGGTTACATATTGCAGAAAATATGACTGGCCATACGCCAGCGATAACCATTGAACCAACCAAAAGTGCAACGACTAAAGAGGATGCGGCAGCCGCTATCGTTAAGCATCTTAATAAGTAACCGTGATTAATTGATTCGCTAACGGCCTGATGCAATGGCATTACGAGTGATTTTGTCGATCAGGCCGGGGGCGATTATTTTAAAAAATCGTCCTATACGACCTCTAAATGAGGTAATCAACAATCGTTTACGCTGCGCTATTGCGGGTAGCATTAGCTGTGCACATCGGTCAGCCGTCATGATTTTAGACTCTTGCATTGGCGTGGTCCCCAAAGGGTTTCCTTGACCATCTAGGGCTCTTTTATGGGTTTGAGTCACAACAAAATCTGGGCAGATCACTGTCACCGCAACATTATCGTCGCTTAACTCAATTCTCAACGAATCAAAGAAGCCAATCACCGCATGTTTAGAAGCGGCATAACCGCTACGAGCGGGTACTCCTGTCATTCCAGTAATCGAAGCCACGGCAACAATCTGACCTTCAGTCTGTTTAAGATAGGGGATCGCGGCATGACTAAGATAGGCTGGGGCCAAGTAGTTTACCTGCATTATTTGAGATAACACGCTTAAGTCTGTCAGTTCATCAAAGCGTGACCACATTGTCATGCCGGCATTATTGATTAGAATATCTAAACGCCCAAAACGCGCTATACATGCTTCAATTAAACTTTTGCACTGTGACGGTTGCGCTAAATCGGCTGCACACACCAAAGGCGGCAATCCTAATATTGTGAGCTCCGATGCTAAGGACGCTAATCGCTGTTGATTACGAGCACTAATCACTAACTGACAACCTAAGGGCGCAAGTGCAATGGCTAAGGCACGCCCAATACCTTCTGAGGCCCCCGTAACAATAATGACTTTGTCTTTGAAGCTATTCATATTTAATCCACATTTATCGCGATAACCCCAAATTCACATATAAAGCGTTAAACCGCAACTATCGCTATGCCGACCGTTGCAGCAGCGCATTAATTGGCTGGTAAGAATCTAGAGCCTTTGGCCGACCGATAGCATAGCCCTTGGCGTAGTTGACCCCAATTAGCTTGAGCTTAACAATAATCTCTTGGGTTTCAATAAACTCCGCCACGGTCTCGTTATCCATGACAATAAAACGCTGAAAAAATGATTAAGCAGTGACTCACTTACCATTGTTATACTTTTGTGATTATTTGGAGATACTCAGGTGATATCCCGTCGTCATGCTTTAACTATTCAGACAACGGAGATATACCATGAATGTTAACCACGTAACCAAAGCCCTCATACTAGGAAGTTTAATGAGCCTGCCTGCAACCGCTGCAGAGCTTGAAATCAGTGTGACAAATCTAACCCACGGTAACTATTTTACCCCGTTACTCATTGCTGCACATGATATGGATAGCCATCTATTTCAGGCCGGTGAGATGGCAACGCCTGCGCTACAAAAAATGGCTGAAGGGGGTGATATTGGCGATCTAGATGCTGCTGTTACAGGTGCAGGCGGTGTGACGATAGCCAACCCTGCGATGGGACTACTGGCGCCGAGTGCTAAAGTTGCAAGCATTATGCTCGATAGTGGTGAAATGACGCACTTATCGATTACCGCGATGGTATTGCCGACTAACGATGCATTTGTCGGCTTAGATGCTTGGAAGATCCCAACGGAAGCTGGCACTTATACTTTTACCCTTAATGCCTATGATGCTGGTACCGAAGCCAATGATGAGATCATTAATGGTGGCGGAGCAGCAGGAACGCCTGGGATCCCAGCAGCACCTGGTGGCGATGGCGGCATGAACGCCACTGGCGTAATGGATAGCAGTAGCAATGATAAAGTGCATATTCACCCTGGTGTGTTAGGTGATACTGACGTAAATGCTGGCACAAGTGATTTAGACAGCCGTGTTCATCGCTGGTTAAACCCTGTAGCTCGAGTGACTGTTGTCGTGAAATAGGAGATCAAACTATGAACTATCCTAAACTGAACTTTAAATACAGTGCCACGGCAATCATCGCTGTTGCAGCCATGAGCTTAGCGGGCTGCTCTGATAACGACAATGATTCATCTGCACCCGTCGAGCCGCCCGTCGTGGCACCTGTGATGCAAGACTACAGTGTGATGATAACCAACTTAACGGCTAACCAGCCAATGTCTCCGGTCGCTGTCGTGGCTCAAGAGAGCGGTAGTCGACTTTGGAGTACTGGCATGGCAGCCAGTGTTGCACTCGAGACCCTAGCTGAATCGGGTGATAGTAGTGAACTCGCAGGCGAAACGGGTGTCAATGAGCTCTTTAGCGGCGACGGAGTCTTAGTGCCAGGCGCCACTCAATCAATAACAATGAGCCTAGAGCAATCAAGCGTAGCAGACCTGTCTATCGTCACTATGCTCGTTAACACTAATGATGCTTTCGCAGGCACTACAGGTTTTAATCTTTCAACATTGGCTGTTGATGACACAACCACATTGCGAGTCATTGCATACGATGCTGGCACTGAGGCTAACTCTGAAGAAAAAGGGACAATACCTGGGCCTGCTGATGGCGGTGAAGGCTTTAATGCAGCCCGCGATGATAACGACAAAGTCCATGGTCATCCCGGTGTAATAAGTGCTGATGATGGACTCACTGATTCGGTATTGTCAGCTTCTCATCGCTTCGACAATCCCGTTATGATGATTAAGATCACGCGCACTAAATAGTCGCCAATGCTTAATTGATTAAAAAATTATCGAAATAAAAGTTCTTAAAGGTAGGTCTTGTTAAAAGGGATCGCCTTTGGGAGCTCGTCATGAACAGATCGAATACCACTTTCACCTCTGTTTCAAGCAAGAAAATATTATTGATTGAAGATGAACAAGACTTAGCAAAACTGGTCATGCTGAACCTTAAAAGCATGAATCATACAGTCACCCATTGCACCACTCTGCAGCAAGCTAACCAAGTGATAGCGACCAAGCAGATCGATCTGATTTTAATGGACAGAATGTTACCAGACGGCGATGGCATTACCCTTTGCCAACAGATCCGTGAAGCCGGTAATGAGATCCCCTGTATGTTACTAACAGCGAGAGACTCAGAAGCTGATGTGGTATTGGGTCTAGAGTCCGGTGCCGATGATTATCTTGTAAAACCTTTTAGCGTGTTAGAGCTCAGAGCTCGAGTCAAAGCATTACTGAGGCGAGGTAAACAGATTGAACATCAAGATGACTCATTAGAGTTCAATGGCATCACCATTAATTGTAGTACCCGCGAAGTTATCGCCTTTAATGAAACCTTAGCACTCACAGCTCGAGAGTTTGACCTATTACTTTATCTTGCTCAGCACCCTAAGCAGGTTTTCAGTCGCATGCAGCTTTTAGATGCCGTTTGGGGTTATTCCTACTCTGGCTATGAACATACCGTTAATACTCATATCAATCGCTTACGTAACAAATTAGCGCAGAGTTCATCCACCGCCGATTTAGTCAAAACGGTTTGGGGGGTTGGCTATAAATTTACCCCACCAGCCAATCAAGCCACTGCCTAGCTTGAGGTGAAAAGTCGTCATAGATGATCGTAAAGGCTAGCCTAAACGGAAAATGATAACGCCTAGTAGTATCCACGCGGCATCACCTAACATCAAAATGGAAATCGCTGTTCATCACGGCTAGCGACGGAGAAAAACCAATGAAGAGTTTATTTGGCCGCATATTATTGGCTGCCACCTTAGTTATTTTTATCCTCTTTATCGCACTGTGGCAGTGGTTACAATTCAGCCAAGACTTTAGCCGCAATCAAATTCAGCAATCATTACACCGAGATCTTGCTGAACATATGGCGCATATCAATCCACTCCTCTCGCAAGGGATCACCTCTGATGCCGCCTTAAAAGAAGCCTTTCACGACTTTATGTTATTGGGGCCGAGCTTTGAGATCTATACCTTAGATCGCCAAGGCAAGGTTATTGCCTACGACGCCAAAGAGGAAAAAATTAAGCAATCGCAAATTGACACCAACATCATTGATGATTTTATTCAGGGAGCAAACTTGCCGTTACTCGGCACCGATCCTAGATCTTCCAGTAAAGATAAGATTTTCTCCGCCGCAAGATTACTCGCACCAGACGGACAACAGACGGGTTATCTCTATGTCATTATTGGTGGGGAAGACTTTGATGCTTGGCAGTCAATTGTCAGCGAGCACCAAGCACCACAGTTTTGGACCACTGCGATTTTAATCGCCATAGGTTTCGCTTTGGTACTGTTCGTGTTGCTGCTCAAGTTATTTACCGCCCCACTCAGCCGCCTAGAAAACGACTTGCGTTTAGTCGCTAGCCAGCAGTTAAACGCTGGCGTTGTATTACCAAGGCAATACACCGGCAGCAGTGAAATCAATAAACTCAGCAGCCATATAAATACCTTACTTGAAGCATTGAGTCAGCAACATCAAGCGATTAACCGCCAGCAAGAAGAACGGCATGAGTTTATGTTGCACCTGTCGCACGACTTAAAGACCCCGCTCACATCACTGCAAGGTTATATCGACACTTGGCTATTATTACCACCACATGAACGTAGCAGCGACTTAATCGAAGTGGCAGCCAATGCCAGCCAACATCTGCAGCAACTCTTAGGGCAAATGCTTGAGTTAGAGGCGCTAGAAAATGGCCAAGTAACCCCAAATTGGAATGAGCTCCATCTGGTCGATTTACTGGAAGAGCTGCAGTTAACGTTTGCGCCTAGAGCAAACAGCAAAAAAGTAATGTTGAACTTTGTAGACAGCCACAACTTAACCGTTCGCACCGATCGACAACTATTGTTGCGGATCCTCAACAACTTAATTGATAACGCCATACGCTACACCCCAGAACAGGGAATGATTAAGATCCAAACCATCCGGGATCTGGCCACAAATAAAGTTTGGCTACAAGTTAGCGACAATGGTTCAGGTATGCATAAACATGAGCTAACAGCATTAAAGCGAATGACGCAAAAACCACTCGCAATGATGGCAAAACAAACCGCATTACCGCAATTAGGCGTAGGACTGGCCATCGTGCGGCAGTTACTGGAGATCTTGCAGTGTGATATTGAAATTAGCAGTCAGCCAGGAAAAGGCACTACGTTTAATATCAAGCTACAGGTGGTTTCGCAGTCATAGAGTTTATCTCGAACGATACGCGTTTAGACACTCTGACAGAGTTAATCTAAGCAAAGCGTAGTACAGAACAAAGCTATCGAAAAGTGATAGGGAGCATGTCCCTGTGTTTAGGATAGAAATCTTGGAAAGGTGCAGAATCGACACTTGCAGCCGCTGAGCTTTAGTGAATGATCAATCAGGCCAGACCAAGGTCATTATGGTCAGTTAGAGCAACGTCTAAAAAAGAAAGACCACCCTCGTGAGGGAGTGGCCAAACCCATTTGGAGGTTGGGTGCGACTCTAAAGTTTAAGAGTGAGGCAAATAAAATGGCGTCCTGCCCAAGTACATCCTTGTCGTACGGTAAAATAAATGGCTAAAGCAAGCCTGCTTGGACCAGTGTTCGTCAGTCAGCTCTTATTGGTGGCTGGCTTCAACTTAATCAGACTTGTCCACGATCGAATTAGTGACAACGACTGCAGGAGTCCTTAGCCAATGCTTCCTCATGCACCAGATGACAGTCATTACACAACATGGCGCCTTCATGATTCTTATGAACATCACTGTCCAACTCCTTCAAGGGCCCGTGGCAAGAGGCACAAGCCTCATTTTCAAAGGCCCCATCGTCCGAGGGGACCCCATCTTCGTGGCAGGCTTCACACCCTGACATTTTGGTATGGGAATCAGCAATTCCCCCCGCAAATACTGCTCCAGAGAAACTTAGTAGTATTGATAATACTAAGGCTTTAAACATGGTGAACTCCAAATTTGATAGTTAAGCGACAGTCATTTGTCCGGTATAGAGAATAAAATTACGCAGCAGTAATACTCCAATTAGGCTGCAACTGGCGGTGATAGCGACATAGGAGAATTTTCGCTTCGAAGACGCTTTCATGAAGAGATTAAACGCCAGTGGTAAACTTAGACCCAACACGACTATTCCCCCCCAGAATACCCAGCCCCAAAAACCTTCTCCGATGGCTCTCATGGCAGCGATTTTGCTCTGCCCCCCCGAGAGGATGAGTCCGATGAAGAAGGTAAACAACAGCACCATCTCCACCAAAATGATCGGGATCTCTATATTGTGTATGAAATGCACTTCTTTGCCGTCTGGATCTCCTTTAAGCAACACACCACCGAGCAAGGTTCCAGCAGCACCAGAAGACAAGCCAGAGATCAAAAATAGCAAGGGCAATACCGGATTATTCAACATAGGATAAGTGGTCAGCGCAGAAAGCAGGAAGCCGGTGTAAGCCCCCAGAGAAATCGCGAATATGGCTAAAAACCCCGTAATGCTTGGCTCATGCTTAACCAGAGTATTCAGTAACCTGATCACTAGAGGCCAACGGCCATTACACCAATTCAGTACCGGCGCTTTAAATACACAGATTAACCAGGCAAAGAGGATCAGTTGATAGATCATAAGTACGGCAACACCAACAGACATCACGGAAGTACTATTGTAAAAAACCAAGATCTTCCAAAAATCGAATGGCTTGGTAAGATCCAGCACCAAGATCCCAAGCCCTGCGAAGACGGCTAGGGGAGCGATGAGACAAGCGGCCTGAATGAAACCGGATTTATACGCGTCTTTACCCAACTTAAAATGTTTGAGTAGTATGGCAAAGGATATTGCTCCGGCGGATACTCCAGCCAGAAACAGATAAATGGCGATTGGCCAATGCCAGACTAGGCCATCAAAATGGAATGGACTCATAGCGTTATATCCCCTTCTTGTGATGCAATACGGAAAACTTTAGGCCGAGTGCCAAGCTCAGTCTTACTGCGATAATTGGGAGCGGTCTTAAGTACTTTGACAAGATTTGAGTCAGGATCTTTCAAATCCCCAAAGGTTAGTGCCTGGGTCGGACATGCTGACACGCATGCGGGCTGTCTCCCCTCTTTTAAGCGCGTCTCTTTGCAGAAATCACATTTATCAGCGGCATGGGTTACAGGATTAATAAAGCGCACCTGATAGGGACAGGCGGCGATACAATATTGGCAACCAACACACTTCCAGGAATTGACACTGACTATGCCCGTTTCAGGATCTTTATAAGCGGCCCCGGTGGGGCAAACTTTGACACATGGGGCATCTTCACATTGCTGGCAAGATTTACGCGTAAAACGAAAATATTGCTCTGGATATTCCCCATAGGGCCCTTCACGCTCAATCTCCAAACGACTGACCCCCTCGGGAACCTGATTCACCTCTCGGCAGGCAATGGAGCAGGCATCACAACCAATACATTTCGTTTCATCATGCACCAAGGCATATTTTTTCCCGTCCATTTCCACAGACTCAGTGGAACTCTTAGCAATCGTATAACCCGATGCGGCAACGACGACAGCACACGCGCTCTTAAGGAAGAGTCTTCTTGAGTTTTTCATTGGGTATCCTCCTGGTTATTTGGCACTATGGCAGCCGCTGCACATTTCGCTACGTTCAGGCGCTGTCACGCCTATGATAGGGTCGACTTCAGGGTGTAGCTGATGGCAACTGGCACAATTAACCTTGTTGGAATGCACATCGTGGGTCCAATCGGCCTGACTCAGCGTTTCTACATCATGACATTGAAGACATACCGCAGTTTGAACTGCACTTTTGGCGACAGATTTAGTGCCAAACCCAATAAGCTCGGATGCTTTTCTAGGATGGCCTGTCTTTTCTCCGTGGCAATTTTGGCAAGTTAGATCCAATGCATCATTAGCATGAAGCCCAAACATTTTCCCGTTGCGCTTGTGGCACATGATGCATTGTTTATTCTGGTTTATTTTTAACTCCGCTGTCGCTGCAGTCACTGCAGCAGAGTAGGATCCCAGCACTAGCACGGATACCAGTAATGGGACGGAAAATCTATCAATTCTGGACATAATGAGCCCTCACATAACGAGTGATACTGATTTATAATAAAATAGAAAAGGTGATGCCGCAGTCGATGCTACGGCACTCAGTTCGACTATGCGGCTAAGCCATTTCTGATAAGACTTTCATCCCACTTTTGATTCTTGGCCAGGTGAATGACTTTAACCCCGACTTCGGCTAATGAATTATCAATAAATTTAGATTGCTCGGGGGAGTTATGCTCAGGATCGGTGATCACTAGTTTTACTGATGAGGATTGACTATCGACCAGCACATAATCCAGATGACATCCTCTTAGATAGGAATGGACATCGGTTGACGTTTCCGCTTTATCAATATCTAGAATGCTATCGAGACAGGTTCCATATAAAATATTGTATTTGTCTTTAACTATGGTATTTAAATTATTAATGAAGCAGGCCGCTTTAGGTTCCATTGGGTGACGGCTAAATTTTATGTCCTCCCAAATAGATTCCGTATCGGTTGGTTTAAAAAACTTTATACAAGTAAGCGTAAACATCACTAAAACAAATGGCACCACAAGGAAAAAAACAAAGTACATAAAAGCATAACTTAAAATAATTGATACATTCATAAAAGCCTCCAAAACTACAGTTTGATTATTATATTTAACTTTTAAAACGTCATCAGTATTCGCATTCCATACCTTTAAAACATTGATTCAAATCAAACAATCAAATTAACTGGTATTTTTATATTTAAATAACAAGATCAAACATGACTTCTAAAAACTAAAATTAACAAAAGACAATTTTAATTATTGAAATTACATATATTTAAAATTTAAATTTCAAATATAACCACACAAAAATACTCACAAACTAAAACCAATTACAAAACAAATAAACAACAAATTAGTACAAACCAGATAGGGCATCCAATAATTACCTTCAAAAACAATAGCCTGAAGTGGCGCGGGTTAATTTACAA
The DNA here is from genome assembly GCF_002836205.1 of Shewanella sp. Choline-02u-19. Classification (NCBI taxonomy): domain Bacteria; kingdom Pseudomonadati; phylum Pseudomonadota; class Gammaproteobacteria; order Alteromonadales; family Shewanellaceae; genus Shewanella; species Shewanella sp. Choline-02u-19. Next base: position 332,063 of record NZ_PJBE01000012.1, on the reverse strand, counting down.
ATTTAATTACTTATCAGAAAATCAACATTGAGATATTTAATATAGAGATAGTTATTATCAAAAATGTGAATAACAAAATAAGTGACTTAATAGACAATTTTACAAATCAATTTAAATAAAACAACATAAAGAATGAAAAAAGATTATTATTAAATAAGTAAAAACTATTTTAAAGAGGCATTATAAATGAGGGATATAAGCTTTAGCGACTTGGATTTACTCAGTTTAAATATACTAGTTCATCTCTATGAGAGTAAATCGGCAACGTCAGTATCTCACCAGTTAAACATACCCGCGCCGAAAATAAGTCGATGCCTCAAGCATGCTAGGGAAATCTTTGGCAATGAGCTATTCATCAGAAAAAAACATGGGCTAGTACCAAATGAATTCGCAGGGAAAATATACCCTATTGTGAAGGAGATTGTAGAATGTTCGAAAAACCTGCAAAAGCTACACGGAGAAAATAGTGTCGAACAGACTCATCACTTTGAAATAGCTTCACCTGATCTGATCTCCTACACATTCCCAAAAGTACTATTAACTTCGATTAGAAACGCGGGAAAAGATATGAGCTTTAATATCTCAACCTGCACAAGAAATTCAATAGATAGTATCGTCACCGGTGAGGTCAATATAGGTCTGTGCTGCTGCAACATGATTGAGGACATCAAGGACATAGATGAGCAGCTCGAAGCCATTCCATTAAAAAAACTGAATAAATTATTTCTCATCTGCCACCATGAACATCCAATACTCAAACAAGAGATCACCTTAGAATCGATTGCTGAGTATCCATTTGTTAATGTGAATGTTGATGTTACTAAACAAAAAATGAGTCCATTTCAAGCCTATTGCCATTTAAACGGTATTCAACTTAACACTGAGATGGATCTCAGCAGTCTATCCGGCTTATTTGAATACCTAAGATCAACCCAAGCCGTCGCCTTGCTCCCCTACAGCTCCATATATAACATGATAAACAGTACCCACAACCTGCATGCTTGTCGGATTTCAGATGTCGAGTCAGAGCGACTCTATATGCAAATCAAGGTGCCAACTTTATATCTGGTTTACAATAAGGCCAAAGCAGAGCCTAACCAGCAATGGTTATCCACTCAAATTCAAGGTTTGGTCAACACTGCACTGCACTGAGACTTTGGCATTATTAATAATGGGCTTAGCCATCTGTCCTTGGACATCAATAGTGAGTGAACAAGTACTCACTATTTTTTGAGGAAATATCGACACAGAACATACGGATTCAGGTTAAACGCAGGTATACCATTTTCCCCTAGCGATTAAACGGCAAGTTAGACCCCCTAATGAAACCTTTCATCTAGAAAGATTCCATTAGCGTTAAACTATCGATAGCCTGATGTTAGCGGGGTCTATTCTATAGTGACGAGTGATTTTGCCTGCTCATATTCGTCTTGCATAAAGTCAATTTTTCGCTTCATTATTTCCGACAAAAGATGTGTAAATTCATTCTCATTAGAATGATGATATTGCAGGTAATAATAATATTTTTGATGCTCTGCCGGCTCCAATTCTTTTTTAGCCTTAGCTAACTCAACATGACAAAAGTCTGTCGCATCGATAAAGTCAGTATCATCACGATTCTTAAAATATTGATAGGCAAAAATGGATGCGGTACAACACACGTCATCGGATTTAACGATATGATCCAGCGCCATGTTGTGGCAAGAGGTCTTTAAGATTAGCTTTAATTCCTCACCTCGTAGCTTCACAATGGATTCGAACCAGTTAGGCTTTGAGCCCACCTGGCAATAATTGATAAAAACCAGTCGATTTTCGATAAGCGATGAATAACTCAGGGGCTTTCGAAAAATGGGATGACCTTTCTTGGCGACAACGAACCGATAACTTACCTCACCCAGTTCAAGGTTTTCTATCATCTCGTGATAAGTCGAGTTAGCAGTGATTGCATAGTCCAGCTTACCTTGGGCAATCAGTTGGGAAACATTATCACACCAGGGCTGAATGTTAACGCTCACTTCCTGTTTCAAATGAACACAAACTTCCGATATTGCCTCCAAAAAAAATGCAGACATATGCTCCTGAACCGCCACATTAACAACACGTCTTACACCTGATTGACTCATAGCCACCTGATCTATTTCTTCCAGTGTAGCGACTATCGATTTAGCCAAAGGATAGATTTTTTCGGCCATCGAATTGGGTTGTAAACCATACTGCTGACGCACAAACAGTTCATTCTGGATGACTTCACGGAGGCTGCTTAAGGCACGGCTGACTTTAGGCTGAGTTGTATTTAGTTTCTCAGCTACGACACTGCAGTTCTTAAATTCAAATAAACCTATGAGAACTTTAAGTGTGAAATAATCTAATTTAGAGAGTTCCTTTCGCATTACAATACATCCATGAATATATATTAATATTTAAATTATTACTAAACAATAGCACTTGCAGCTATAGTAATCACATATAGACATGAATACAAAAAATAAAATGTAATTAAATCATTACCCAAGCTATATAGATTCCAATAGCAATGATACATTCAGTCACACTCCTCGTCATATAAAACAAAAAATGGCTTTAAAATATCAACAACGAATATAGAAGTGAAAAATGTAAATCAACTATATCAATAACTTACAATTAGAGATCTTACATTTACAAACGTTCAATTTAGATGTGGCGTTCTATTAAAGTAAGCGCCTGCATTCTCAATGTTACGTACTTTCGTATGAAATCGTTTAGAATAAAAATCACTAGTCCTAATTTACTCATTGTATATAAACTTAATGAAACAAAGAAATTGTATATTACGATGCAGTAATAATTACATTTTAAACCTTGCTCAGAACATTTCATCGGCTACAATTTTAATACATTAATTTAAATGATATTCATTCCTAATTATTACTATTCATTAACACATGTTTTATTTTATAAAGCACGAGTCCTCAAGTAGAAATATAATGACCATTATTGATTTTTAATAATAATTATTAAAGCTATTTACCTACAAAAAGAATAACGGCATGAGTTTATGTTGCACCTGTCGCACGGCTTAAAGACCCCGCTCACATCACTGCAAGGTTATATCGACACTTAGCTATTATTGCCACTACAGGAAAGCAGCAGCGACTCAAACGGCATTGCCACAACTTGGGGTGCGACTGTCGATTGTGAGGCAACAGTTATCGCTTTAAAACGGTGAAATCGAAAGTCAGCCCAGAAAAGGCAGTGACTTTAGAATTGAACAGCAACCGATTAGGTGTTAAACCGACTCCTATCGAAGCACAAAATACTCTAGATATCATCAAATAGCGTCCACAAAAAAGGCCCAGTAAACTGAGCCTTTTAAACCAAACTACTGAAGTAGTGGCTTACTTGTGGTATTTACCTGACAACTCAGTAACTGAGTTGATGAACGCGCCCGCATGCTCAGGATCAACATGTTGGTGAATACCATGGCCCAAGTTAAATACGTGGCCAGTACCTTCACCGTAAGAAGATAGAATCTGTTCTACTTCTTGACGAATACGCTCAGGAGAGGCGTAAAGTACAGATGGGTCCATGTTTCCTTGAAGAGCAACTTTATGCCCAACACGACGACGTGCATCACCGATATCAACAGTCCAATCTAGACCTAAGGCATCACAACCTGTTTCAGCCATAGATTCAAGCCATAGTCCGCCACCTTTGGTGAACAGAGTCACTGGCACTTGACGACCGTCTGCATGGCGAGTTAAGCCATCAACGATTTTCTGCATATAACGCAGTGAGAATTCACGGTAAGCGTGGTGAGAAAGTGCACCGCCCCATGAATCAAAGATCATAAGTGACTGAGCACCGTTAGCAACCTGAGCGTTCAGGTACAAGATGACTGAGTCAGCTAGCTTATCAAGCAACATGTGCAATGTTTTTGGCTCTTCATAAGCCATTTTCTTGATCTTTTCGAAAGTCTTGCTTGAACCGCCTTCAACCATGTAAGTCGCTAGTGTCCAAGGAGAGCCAGAGAAACCAATCAAAGGCACTTCGCCTTTAAGCTCACGACGAATGGTGCTGACAGCACGCATCACATAACCAAGCTCGTCTTCTGGATCTGGGATGCAAAGCTTTTTGATTGAGTCGATAGTATCGGTTGGACGTTGAAAGCGTGGGCCTTCGCCAGTTTCAAAATACAGACCAAGTCCCATCGCATCAGGAATAGTCAGAATATCAGAGAATAAAATCGCAGCATCTAGGTCATAACGACGTAGTGGTTGCAAGGTCACTTCACAAGCCAAATCTTTGTCTTTACAAAGCGACATGAAATCACCAGCTTGAGCGCGGGTTGCTTTGTACTCAGGAAGATAACGACCAGCTTGACGCATCATCCAGACAGGTGTTCTGTCGACAGGCTGTTTTAATAAAGCACGTAAATAACGATCATTCTTTAATTCTGCCATTTGGCTTGATTCCTAAACTTATATTGATATCCACTTGCACAGTAGTTTAGCATTTACGTTAATAAAGTAACCTCTATCGGTGAAATTATGTGACCCGTAACTCGACAAATAGCCCCAGCGAGGTCGAAGTTAACATTATTATCTGCCTAACCACCTTATTTGTAAGTCGTTAATGTGAGATCTCATATCAAGTAAAAGTGCGATATAGGCCCACAATAGAGCTTAACGCACGCTGTATAGCTCTCAATGTGACAGAAAAAAGTTGCACCCAGTGCTTAGCTTTGGTATAAAAAGTCTGCGCTAGCAAGAACAATCAAGAGCTCGTCGCATCGAGCCTGCAAAAACTATACTCGCCCAGCTATAGAATTCTATCACTGGGCTTTTTCTTTTTAGCGCCCCAGCCTTACCTGCTAGCTGGTATGTCCATTCAGTTATTCCGCCTAAATCGTCGAAAAGTAGTTGATCAACACAGTACTTGTCCCTACATTAGATGTTAGGGATAGATTCTTACTGGGGAAGATCATGCTAAGAAAGTTAGAGAAAGCCGAACAAAAATGGGGTGGTTCAAATACTCTTATAGATCAATGGTTAAACAATCGTCGTAAGCTACTGATCAACTACTGCCAAATCGCTGGTATTCCTCCATATGAAGTTTCAGAGAATTCCTTACCTGCATTTGATTCCGTTAAAGCATTTTGCGATCAATTAATGGACTACGTCTCTGAAGGCCATTTCGAAATTTATAACCAAGTCGTCACGGCTTGCGAGAAGAATGGCAGCTCAAGCCAAGAGATTGCGCAGCAATTGGTTCCACAGATTAGCGAAACAACTGACACTGCGCTCGACTTCAACGACAAGTACACCGAAGCCGACGATGAAAAAGTGCTGTTTCACCTAGATAAAGATTTGTCATCACTTGGGCATGCGATGGAAACACGTTTTGCGCTTGAAGATAAGCTGTTAGAAGTGCTGCACACTAAGCACACTTAACCAGTCATTAAGTATTTGAAATTTGCGGTACTGAGCAATATCTGCCTATATCCCTAAGGTGCTTATTGTCTATAAGTTATAAATGTCGAGTCATAAAAAAGGCCAGCTAATTAGCTGGCCTTTTTCGTACTAGACACAAACTTACATCTTAAACAGCAGACTGGAAGATAACTTCGCCCGCTTTTTCTGTGTACGATGCAATTTGATCGAAGTTCAGATAACGGTAAGTGTCAGCTGCAGTTGCATCTAACTCTTTAGCGTATGTCTGGTACTCATCAGGCGATGGTAAACGACCGAGTAACGCTGCAACAGCCGCAAGCTCAGCTGACGCCAAATATACATTGGCACCCGTACCAAGACGATTAGGGAAGTTACGGGTAGAAGTAGAAACTACCGTTGCACCTTCAGCAACACGTGCTTGGTTACCCATACACAGCGAACATCCAGGGATCTCAATACGAGCACCGACACGACCGAAGATAGCATAATAGCCCTCTTCAGTAAGTTGATCACGATCCATCTTAGTTGGAGGCGCAATCCACAAACGTGTAGGCAGAGTCGTAGCAAACTTCTCCAACATCTTACCCGTTGCACGGAAGTGACCGATGTTAGTCATACAAGAACCAACGAAGACTTCGTCAATCTTAGTATCAACCACTGATGAAAGTAACACGGCATCATCTGGATCGTTTGGCGCACAAAGAATAGGTTCTTTGATTTCGCTCAAATCAATTTCGATAATTTCTGCGTATTCAGCATCGCTGTCAGCTTCCATTAATTCAGGGTTTGCTAACCACTCTTGCATCGCAATGACACGACGTTCAATAGTACGACGATCGCCATAACCTTCAGCAATCATCCACTTCAACATCACGATGTTAGAGTTTAGATATTCGATGATTGGCTCTTTATCAAGCTTAATAGTACAACCCGCAGCACTACGCTCAGCGGATGCATCAGAAAGCTCAAACGCTTGCTCAACTTTAAGTTGTTCAAGGCCTTCAATTTCTAATACACGACCAGAGAAGGCGTTGACCTTACCTTTCTTCTCTACCGTCAACAGACCCATCTCAATGGCTTTAAGCGGAATAGAATGTACCAAGTCACGTAACGTCATACCCGGTTGCATTTCGCCTTTAAAGCGCACCAAAATCGACTCAGGCATATCCAGTGGCATTACACCTGTTGCCGCAGCAAATGCGACCAGACCTGAACCGGCTGGGAATGAGATACCAATTGGGAAACGAGTATGTGAATCACCACCCGTACCTACGGTATCTGGCAACAACATACGGTTCAACCATGAGTGGATCACCCCGTCACCAGGACGCAGAGAAACACCGCCACGATTCATAATGAAATCAGGCAGAGTATGATGTGTGTTCACATCAATAGGCTTTGGATAAGCGGCTGTGTGGCAGAAAGACTGCATCGTCAAATCAGCACTAAAACCAAGACAGGCAAGATCTTTAAGTTCATCACGCGTCATAGGACCCGTTGTATCTTGCGAACCAACAGAAGTCATCTTAGGCTCACAGTATTGGCCTGGACGAATACCTGTCACGCCACATGCTTTACCGACCATCTTCTGTGCAAGGGTAAAGCCCTTACCTGTGTCAGCGACATCTTGCGGACGAACAAATTCAGTAGAAGCTTCAACACCCAGTGTTTCACGAGCACGATCAGTCAAACCACGACCAATGATCAATGGAATACGGCCACCAGCACGAACTTCATCCATCAACACTTCGGTCTTAAGTGTAAATACCGAAATAACTTCATCGCTATCATGACGCTTAACTACACCTTGGTATGGGTAGATATCAATAACATCACCCATGTTCATTTTGTCTACGTCTAGCTCAATAGGTAACGCACCAGCATCTTCCATGGTATTGAAGAAGATTGGTGCGATCTTGCCACCTAAACAGAAACCACCCGCGCGCTTGTTAGGCACATTAGGGATATCATCACCCATGAACCAAAGCACTGAGTTAGTCGCTGATTTACGTGAAGAACCCGTACCAACAACATCACCGACATAAACCAATGGGAAACCCTTGGTTTTAAGTGATGCAATCTCTTTAATTGGACCAACTGTACCAGCTGTATCAGGAACAATTCCCTCACGAGCATTCTTTAGCATCGCTAATGCGTGCAAAGGAATATCAGGACGTGACCATGCATCTGGTGCAGGTGACAAATCATCGGTATTAGTCTCGCCTGACACTTTAAAGACGGTCAGAGATATCTTTTCGGCAAGCTTAGGACGCGATAGGAACCATTTAGCGTCAGCCCATGCGTGAACAACTTGTTTAGCGTAGTCGTTACCCGCCTGCATTTTTTCCACTACGTCATGGAAAGAATCAAACATCAATAACGTGTGAGACAACGCTTTAACAGCCAGCGGTGCTTGCGCATCGTTATCTAACTGAGCAATAAGCGGTTCAATGTTATAACCACCCATCATAGTACCAAGCAGCTCAACAGCTCGCGCAGATGACAGAATGCTTGATGAGACTTCGCCTTTGGCGACAGCATCTAAAAAGCCTGCTTTTACATATGCAGCTTCATCAACACCTGGTGGGATACGGTTTTCAATCAGATCAAGAAGAAACGCTTCTTCACCTGCAGGTGGATTCTTTACCAATTCGACTAGTAGTGCCACTTGTTGGGCATCTAATGGCTTAGGGACTACGCCCTCTGAAGCACGTTCTGCGACGTGTTTACGATATGCTTCTAGCATGGCAATATTCCTCTTTTTTGGCGTTCTCACAACGAAACTGCTCGTCTTCACATTGGAACTGACGACTCGGCAGGCTCGACCCTTATTTCGAGGCGTATTATACTACAGCTTTGCAAAAGTATGAATCAGATCACACTTGGACAAGTGATAAATCATGCTCAAGAGGCAAGATGGTCACACTTTAAGCGGTTCATCCCAAAAAGAAAACTAGACCATAGTGTTAAATGAATTTATTCGTTATTTTATTCAAAGAGTTAAGCACTAATAAACTGCCATTATTATTGGTTATATCTCACTATTGATGTCGTTAAATATGCCATTAACCTTAGTATTATTTGAATATTCACTAGAATAAACTACTACTATTCACCAATGTTATAATGAACATAATTGGAGACTTATGACCACACCTGAGTTAAAAGCCGTTATTTTCGACATGGATGGAGTGCTAATTGACTCTGAACCTGTATGGCAAATTGCCGAACATAAGGTGATGTCGGAACTCGGTTTAAACATCTCAATTGAAGATACTGTCGAAACGACCGGACTAAGAATCGATCACGTCGTCGCATTTTGGTATGCCCGCTTTCCTTGGCCTAACTATGACAACGAACAAACAGCCCAAGCCATTGTAGAGCAAGTTATCATGCATATTTTAGTCGAAGGTACACCTATGCGAGGCGTCATCGCCGCGCTTGATACTTGCCAAGAACACGGCCTTAAAATCGGCTTGGCGACCTCCTCTTCTAGCGATATTATTAATGCTGTTTTAAACAAACTATCAATAAGTTCATACTTTCAAGCCATTAAGTCTGCTGAATATTTAACTTATGGTAAGCCGCATCCTGAGGTCTATTTAAATTGCGCTGCTACGCTCAATATTGATCCTATCCATTGCTTAGCGATTGAGGATTCATTTAATGGACTGGTCGCTGCCCGCGCAGCCAATATGCAAACAATTGCCATCCCTGAGCCCAAATTGGCGGATTTAACCAAGTGGGTCATCGCTCATCATCAGTTAGCGAGTCTAGAGCAACTACCAGAGTTCCTCGCTCGAAATACCAATTCCATTAAATAGTTGCGAATTCAGCGAGAATTAAAAAGCCCATCGAAAGATGGGCTTTTTTACTTATTTAGATCGGTATCTAATGTTAGCTTACCAAATCTTAACGCGATCGCTTTCGCTTAAGAACATTTTATCGCCCTCTTTCAAATCAAATGCTTCATAGAAAGCGGGGATATTACGTGGTGTGCCCATCGCGCGGAAATGGCTCGGTGAATGTGAATCGGTCATTAAACGGCGGCCAAGCTCTTCATCTCGGTAGTTACGACGCCAGACTTGAGACCAACCAATGAACAAGCGTTGTTCACCCGTTAAGCCTTCTATTACCGGCGATGGTTTACCATTAAGACTCATCGCATAAGAGCGAGCTGCCACGGTTAAACCGCCTAAGTCGCCAATGTTTTCGCCTAAGGTTAAATCACCATTAACGAACTTACCCGGCATGGCTTCATAACCTGCGTACTGCTTTGACAACTGCGCGGCACGCTTTTGGAACTCTTCACGGTCTTTATCTGACCACCAATCGCGAAGGTTACCGTCACCATCATATTTAGCGCCTTGATCATCAAAACCATGGCTGATCTCATGACCGATAACAGCACCGATGCCACCATAGTTAATCGCATCATCAGCATCCATATTAAAGAATGGTGGTTGCAGGATTGCGGCAGGGAACACTATTTCATTCATCACAGGACTATAGTAAGCGTTCACCGTTTGTGGCGTCATGTGCCACTCAGTACGATCAATCGGTTGACCCAATTTAGCTAACATCGCTTTGTACTCAAATTGAGCATAGCGTTGATAGTTGCCGACTAAGTCGTTAGCTTCAATGTCGAGTGCCGTATAATCTTTCCACTTATCAGGGTAGCCGATCTTATAGGTAAACTTCGCCAGTTTTTCTTGAGCGGCGAGCTTAGTTTCAGGCGTCATCCACTCCAGTTCATTGATGCTGACCTCAAATCCTTTGATCAGGTTTTGGATCATCTCTTCCATTTTGGCTTTAGCTTCGGGCTTAAAGTTTTGCTTAACATACTCTTCGCCCACCAGCTCACCAATCACTTGGTCAGCGGCATCAACACCCTTCTTCCAGCGTGGCTTCTGCTCTTCGATACCCATTAAGGTATTACCATGGAAAGCAAAATGGAGATCAACGAAATCTTTACTCAATAGTTCTGCGTAATCATCCACCAGATGAAAAGCTAAATAGTCTTGCCACTCGGACACGCTAAATTGACTAAACTCTTTGCCAAACTTTTCAAAGTAAGATGGCTGACGCACAATCACGTCCGTCACTTTGTCGATGTCTGCTCCCGCTGAGAACTGCACAAAGTCAAAACCTTCAACTAAATCTTGCAGCTGTTGACGGTCCATCTTGTTATAACTTTTATTGGCATCACGCGACTCAACACGGCTCCATTGACTTGCGGCGATAAACTTTTCAATCTTAGCCACACTTTCGCTCGCGCGCTTTGGATCGCTATAGCCCGCTTTGGCCATCAGGTCATCGACATATTGAATTAATGCTGCACGATTTGCAGTAAATTTCTCATCATCTTTTAGGTAGTAATCTCTATCTGGCAATGTGAGACCTGATTGATACAGATAGACCCCATATTGACTCGAGTTTTTAGCATCGTTATTGACGTAAAAACCGAATGGCACCGTTGAACCATGTACCAATAAACTGCCCATTAAAGTCGCTATATCGTTGTGAGTTGATGCAAAGGCAATATCTGACAGCTGATCTTTTAGCGGTGAGATCCCTAACCCCTCAATGGCGTCGGTATCCATGAAGCTCGCATAAAAATCACCCACTTTTTGCTCACTGCTACCTTTTGCCTTGTTTGGCTTAGCAGCTGCGGCATCAATAATTTTTTTAAGTGCTTCTTGGCTTTGTTCATAAAGAACGGAAAATGAACCGTAATTAGATTTATCAGCAGGGATAGGTGTGTTCGCTAACCAAGTGCCATTCACGCTGTAGTAGAAATCATCTTGATGACGCACAGCTGGGTCAAAATTGGCTTTTTCAACTCCAGAAACCACCATGGAAGTGGCACTTTCTGTAATACTGTCTTTATCGCTACTGCCACATCCTGCAACACCTAACGTTAATGCTACGCACAATGCTAATTGACTTACCTTATTCATATTTATCCCCGATTTAGTCCTTTAATAAATTGCTTCTACTTTTCGTAAAAACAATCGTCTAATTCATATTTCTCTCTATGTTTTAGACTATTAAGCCCATTCTTGTCACATTATATTAATGTTATTTCAAGCGGTCTGAAGCCGCTCACTTCTTGATTACCAGTTCTTACCAATAAACAGGAATATCGTTTTCTCACCGTCATCTGAAGCACCAAAGCCAAGTGCTGCAGGCCCAACGCTAGTGTCTATACCAAGGAAAATACTACCTGCATAAATAAGATCATCTAATGACACATTATCTTTTTGATTCCAGACGTTACCCGCTTCGATACTGGTTCCTAGATAGAGTGGATACTCTGTCATGCCTAATACATCTCGCCCTAAATCATATTGATACACAAAAGCCCCAAACACTTTATGTGAGCCATATAGGGCATTTTTATGGTAACCAGAAAGATTTAAAAACCCACCTAACTCAGAAACATTGACCGTGAAAGCACCATCTATATCAACGGTTGCAAAAGAAGCTATACCGACAAAGGCATGGTTACCAACACCCACGGCACCACGCCAATCGGCTTCAATTTGCAATGAAGTATCAGAGGTGTTCGAGCTAATATCTTGCTCGTAACCCTCTTTTCTAAGATACATATTTAGCGTAAAGCGATTACCCGATGTCGGGAAGTTAATACTATTGAGATCGTCGTAGGCAAACTTAAAATAGCCACCATAACCATCGTAATCGACCGTACCAAGTTGCCAAATTTCGTTCTCTAAACTGCCGACCTCACCTAATAATCCAACCTCTAATTTACCGTTTTGGGTATAATTCCAACCAATGCCTACCTCAGCTCGGTAAGCGGTTTGTTTCAGTTCAAAAATACGGTTGTTATCTTCAAAAAAGCCCCAATCTTTAAGTTCGTACTCCACTCGTGCTCGACTAAAATAATCTTGATCTTTAGACAAAGGTTGATAAAACTCAGAACCTAATAATTTATCGAAGCCTAAGGAGATCTCATTGCGCCATTCACCGCCATTTTCAGTCAAGTCCGTCATGGTATACGCCACATCTAATGAAATGACTGAATCGAGGCTAAAATCATCTTCCCAACTAAAACCTAATTGGAAATAATTCGGTCCCCAAGACTTTGCTTTAGTTGAAACGGTTAGCACTCTTCCATCAGGCGTATCTTCAAACTCGGCATCAACTCGCTCAAATTTGTCCAACGAATAGATCCGGGCGATGCCCGCCTCAAGCGTTTGGACGGTGACATGATCACCCACATCCAAATTGAGGCTATCGGCAAGTAACTTTTCGCTCACTTTAGAGTCGTTGTCGTAGATAACCTTAATGAGTGGCCGGTTCAACTCATCGAGCCATACCTTGCTCTTGCTGCGCTTTGCAGCAAGATACTCGCTAAACTCCTGCTTAGAGACACTGTATTTGCCTAGCTTATCTAATTGGTCTCTTGCCGCTATCTCTCCTAAAGGGAGAGCGATGGGCATGATGCTAAAATCGGTGGTACTTAACTCACCAATATTAGGTCTAATAAGAATATCTTTATCCGACAATAACGCTTTTTGTCTCTCAGAACTGGCATTGGTGAGCATAGTCGATAACTGATTGAGCACTGCAATGGCACTGTCTAGCTCTTCTTTACCGACAAGTGGCGAGCCAATATCGACCGCAATAACAATATCTGCGCCCATCGCTTTAACCACATCTATTGGCATATTATTGGCGATGCCACCATCGACCAATAACATACCGTTGATAACCGCAGGTTGTAGTGCACCCGGAACCGATGAAGAGGCTTGCATTGCAGCCACAAGGCTACCTTCACTTAACACCACTGCTTGGCTGGTCGCTAAGTTGGTAGCCACCGCTCTAAAGGGGATTGAAAGATCATCGAAATGACCAAACTGATGTACCAAATTGGTAGAGCTTCGCAGCAATTGCGACATCGACTGACCGCGCAGTAAACCCGCAGGCATTTTGACTTGTTCATCGCTATAACCGACATTGACCGGAATATTATATTTGTCGCGGATCTCTTTATCTTTATAGCTCAGCTCTTCACGCGGGATGGTATCTGAATAGCCCTTATTCCAGTCAGTCTTCATCATGATAGCTTCTATTTCGGCAGCACTATAACCCAATGCATACATGCCACCAACATAGGAACCGATACTGGTACCAGTGATGTAATCAATCGGAATATTGTTCTCTTCCAGAACTTTAAGCACCCCAATATGCGCGGCACCTTTTGCACCGCCACCACTGAGTACTAAACCAATTTTTGGCCGTTCTGTAGCGCTAGCATATGACTGACAAAATACCAGCAAACAAAGAATAAAAATTCTATGGTTCATAATGACTTATTCAACTCTTCTAATGATGTTTTAACGTAGGGTATTTAATTAACTTGTGCAAGGCTTAGGCACTAGGAGCCATAAGTTGGTCCGCCTTAGACTGCAAATTAACTTCTGGCCGTATCGCCATGTAAGTATCTAAATCAGTACATGACATCGGTTTGGCAAAGTAGTAACCCTGTATGACATAGCAACCTCGACTAAAGACCTGCTCTAACTGCTCATGAGTTTCGACACCTTCAGCCACTACATCTAATTTTAAGTTTCTTGCGAGCTCAATAATACTGCTAGCAATGGCCTGATCGGCTTTATTAGTCGCAATATCAATAAGGAAAGAGCGATCAATTTTCAAGGTATTCACTTCAAAATGACGTAAGTAAGCCAAGGAGGAATAACCGGTCCCAAAATCATCGATCGCGACATCGATCCCTAAACTCTTAAGCTCTTTTAGGTGTTGTTTAGCAACTTCAAGCTCTTTCATCAATACGCCTTCAGTGATCTCAAGCGATAGTGAACGATTCGGCATTCCGGTTTCTGCCAAGCTCTTCTCGACACCATTAATAAAATCGGGCTGGCGAAAATGCAATGCTGAGATATTAACTGAGACTTTAAGCGGTTCATCTAAAATTTGTGCCCAACGGGCACCATGGCGACAAGCCTCACGCATAACCCAACGATCAATATCAACAATAAGCCCACATGCTTCGGCGACTTTGATAAAAATGTCGGTACGTACATAGCCATCTTGAGGGTGATTCCACCGCAATAAGGCTTCCACTCCGACAAGCTTATCATTTTGTAAAATATCTATCTGTGGTTGGAAGTGAAGCTCAAACTCATCTCTTTCAATGGCTTTACGTAGATCTGTCTCCAACCTTAAATGATAAAGCGCCTCGGCATTACGCTCTTGGGAATAATATTTAAAGTTTCCTTTGCCTTCATCTTTAGCATGATACATCGCCAAATCGGCATTTTTGATCAGTGTTTCTGGCTGTTTAGCATCTTCTGGCCACAGGCTGACACCAATACTGGTTGAGATATAAAACTCACGCCCATAAAGATCAAACGGTTTTTGAATACTCGCCAATAACTGTTCACAGAGTAGATTAATGCTATCGAGCTCCGTATCGCTACGCAGTAAAATAACAAACTCATCACCGCCAAAACGACATAAAACATTGTCATTAGTGATAAACGCTTGTAAGCGGTTTGAGGCTTCAACAAGCAAAGCATCGCCCATACTATGACCATAAGAATCGTTAACGTGCTTAAAGCGATCTAAATCTAAAAACAGCAAGGCGAGCTTACCGCCCTCTTTTTCAGCCTGATAAATAGAATGAGATAATTTGCTCGAAAACAAAGAACGATTTGGCAAACCTGTGAGTACATCATAATTAGCCAGACGACGAAGATCAGCTTCAGTGCGCTTACGATCAGTAATATCAGAGAACACCACAACATAATGCGTCGCTTCCCCAGTGGCATTTAAAATAGACGATACATTAAGCCAAACAACGCACTGCTGATCATTGGCGCACGCCACGGTGCATTCCCCCGTCCAGCTCAAGCCATGTTGCAGTAAATCAGCAATATGAGTACCCGACTCTTTGCCCCTTAGTACCTCAGCAAATGATCGGCCAATGAGCGTATTAGCATTGAAACCTAATATATCTTGCGCTGCTTTATTGGTGACTTGGATTAATTCATCTCTGTCGTAGATAAGCACCGCTTCAGATGTATTTTCAAATGCTTGAGCCAACAGATAGACATCATCCTTTAGCTGGCGCTGTTCAGAAATATCGGTATAAATACCTGCAACACGCTCAATTTTACCATTAAACTCATTACGTTCAACAGGTCTACCTAATACTCGCACCCAACCCCAAAGCTTATCACTTCGCAAGTAGCGGTACTCGACTTCGAAGCGATCGGTACGCTCATCGAGCATATCTTTCCAAGCGGTAAGCACATTACTCTTATCTTCGTTATGAATAGGAAATTCGCCAAGCTTAAGATGAACCTGAGTTTCTTGCTTACTCAATAAACCGCCCACATTTTCAAGTCTAAAAATATCAGTCTCTAGATGCCATTCCCATAACTCAGAGTTGCTGCCTCTTAATGCTTGTTTTAATCTATTTTCACTCTCTGTAAGCGCGGAGTTCATCCCTCTAAATGTCATTACCTGCCGCTGCCGAACAAAGATAATGCCTAGCCCGAGCAATAAGACGACAACCAGCAATAAACCTTTAAACCAGCGGGTTTGCCACCAATACATTTCCACTTCAAAAGAGAAAGAAAATGGAGCGGCTGACCATACTTCGTTCTGCACACTAATAATTTCAAGCACATGCGTACCCGCATCTAAGCCAGAAATATTTAACTGCGATTGACCGTCGAGATAGATATAACTACCGCCTGTTTTATCCTCAGCGCGGCGTAAGCGGTACTGTAGCTGCAACGGCTTCTCATTGAGGTAATTGTTTCTCGCCAGTTGAAAGCTCACCAATTGTGCACCAGGTAAAATGCGATGACCCTCTTGCGGTAATAAGTTAACCTCGGTGCGATCTTCGAAATAGACTTCCATCGACTCAAGCAAGATAGTATCTTTTACTATGCGGTTCTTAAATTTGGTTACATCGAGTAGCATCGCCCCATCTGGCGTACCTACATATAGCCCTTCGGGAGAGACAAACACCGCCCCTTCGTTTAGCTCATCACTAATGAACCCATCTTCAGCGGCAACAACGATTATCTCATCCGTCATAGTATCGAATCGGATAATCGAACGTGGGCAACCTATAATGCGATATTGTTCAACGTCTTCAATAAAATACACACTATCACAGCTTACCTTCCACTCTTCAGTCAAAGACCGAGCATCACCCGTTTGCGAGTTGTATTCAACAACGCCACGATCTTTGAACCCAATCCAAAAAAGACCCGGTTCGACTTCTTTCATCGTCTTAACCGAAATAGTGTCCAATCCTAGTGCCTGCGGTATAGTAACGGCATGAAAATTGTTTTGTTTATCTAGATACCCAAGTAGCCGATCGCCCCCGAGCCACAACCTCTGTGCACTATCTCGGTTTACATGCTTAATTATCTGTAGTTGAACGATGCTCCTATCAGTACTCAAGCTGACATACTGCGGCTCTGCCAAGCCAGGATCCCAAAAAAATAGTCCCCTATTGGTAGCGAACCAAATCCGACCTTGAATGAGTGTATCAAAATAGGTGCTGTAAACAGTTTTACTCTCTAAGGTGCCCGAACCTCCCATCCAATCGCCAAACGTCTGCGTATGAAAAGTTGTTTTATTGACGATAGAGAGTCCGTTGGTGCTGGATAACAGAATGTTTTGTTCATCCAGTGGCTCAATGTGATAGATGCTGTCGTTTAGATCAATATTCTTCGGCGTTATAACATAGGGATGCTTCGTTTGCCTATCGATGAGGAATAATCCAGCATCAGTGCCAAACCACACGTTCTCTTTATCTGCATAGATAGACCAAATGACTTCATCTGGCAGTTGGTAGGGTGCAGCCTTACTAAATTGCTCCAGTAAAAAGTCGGGGTTATCCGCCAATACAGCAACCCCATCACCTGAGCCACCGATCCAAATAAGGCCAGTATCATCAACCGCAATATCGTGTATGTAATCGATATTCGACTTTTGTTTTATCTCATTCCCATAAAGCTGGCCTGACGGTGCATCTGGCAACCATTTTAATAAACCTGATCGCGTTGCCAACCATAAAAAACCTTTTTGGTCCTCTGCTATATGGGTAATATAATAAGGTAGCTGCGTAACCTTACGGATTGATAAATCCTGCTGTATTAACTCAAAAAAGCCCTTGCTGGAGCTGATCCAAACTCGATTATTTGAATCTCTAAATATCTGCTCGATTCGACCATCGCTTTCAGACCAAGGCAACACTGCCACCCGTTCGCCAACCTCATCTCTAACCTCAATGCGTCCTTCTGTCGCCACTAGTAATCGATTGTCTGAAATAGCTGATATTGCCCGCCAAGGGTAATCCTGATTGCTGCTTAAAAAATTAACCCGCTCTAACGACATTCTTCTGTAGTTAAAGCGTAATAATTCGCCTTCTCTGGTGAGCAGAATTCTGTTGCCATAGTCATCTTCAACTTGAGAGATGATCCCCAAGCCTTCAAATTCAGGAAAAAGAGTGTTACTACCAAAAGCGGTAAAAGTATTGGTGTAAATATCGTAAAGGTAAATTTCGTAGAAACTACTAACCAGCAGATGACGTTTGCTTAAAGGAGAGACTAAATGAATCAAGTTATCACTCAGTTTTGAGTCTAAACCAACCTGATCGATTCTTCTAATTTTGGTGCTACTAACACGGTAAAGCCCCTCTTCTGTCGCCAGCCAAGTGAAACCATGGGCATCAAAACTAATATCCCATACTGTGCCGTTAATCAACCCATCACTTGCGGTAAAAATACGCTGAACAACGCCACTGGCGAACGCCGGTACGGAACAGATAAGCACTAATACGACAACGCTAAACCATGTTTTTATAATTCTTATTCTCACAGGTATTTCCCCATACAAGCTCGAAATACTGGATTCAGCAAGTCGAGAAGTGACAGAGTTAAAGGTCGTTAATTGCTCCTGCATAAACGACATTCCCACCGTCCTTGGTGGTTTCATGAAATTGATACTCATTATTCGAGTTCAATATTTATTCTTATATAAGCAAAAATGCAGATAAATGTGACTTCATGCCTTACCCTTCTGGAGTTCCCGTGAAATTCCTGCACTGCGTTAGTGATATCAAAAAAGGAAATAACCATTCTCTCAATCACAGCCATATTCAACGGCCCTACAGAAGCTTTAAAACGGGTATTTTGAAGTGGCTTGGATATTAGGCTTTATTAGATTAACTTGAATGTATCATTTAGGTAACACAGAATCACGCTTTGATTGGAAAAACTCCGAATTTACTGGGTTACAGGCATTAAAAAAGCGCTCATAAGAGCGCTTTATTCATTAGAAAAAGCTTACTTTTTCTTTTTTGCCTTAGGGTTAGGCAAGTCAGTAATTGAACCTTCATACATTTCTGCAGCAAGACCAACAGATTCGTGCAATGTTGGATGAGCATGAATGGTTAATGCTAAGTCTTCAGCATCACAACCCATTTCAATTGCTAGGCCAATTTCACCGAGTAATTCGCCGCCATTAACACCCACAATAGCACCACCGATAACACGATGAGTCTCTTTGTCGAAGATTAACTTAGTCATGCCTTCGCTTGCATCTGATGCGATTGCACGCCCACTTGCAGCCCAAGGGAAAGTCGCAGTTTCATAAGCAACACCTTGCTCTTTTGCTTCTTTCTCAGTTAGACCAACCCAAGCAACTTCTGGGTCTGTATAGGCAATAGAAGGGATAACTTTAGGGTCGAAGAAGTGCTTAAGACCTGAAATAACTTCAGCAGCAACATGCCCTTCATGCACACCTTTGTGTGCCAACATTGGTTGACCAACAATGTCACCAATAGCGAAGATGTTAGGGACGTTAGTACGCATCTGCTTATCAACGTTAATGAAACCACGCTCATCAACATTAACGCCTGCTTTCTCTGCGTCTAGCCCTTTACCGTTTGGAGAACGGCCAATAGCAACCAGTACTGCATCATAACGAACAGGTTCGCTAGGTGCTTTCTTACCTTCCATTGTAACGTAGATACCGTCTTCTTTTGCTTCAACTGCAGTCACTTTAGTTTGCAAGATTAAGTTAAACTTCTTCTTAATTTGCTTAGTGAATACGCGTACAACGTCTTTATCTGCAGCAGGAATAACTTGATCGAACATTTCAACTACGTCGATTTCGCTTCCTAGAGATGAGTAAACGGTCCCCATTTCTAGACCGATGATACCGCCGCCCATAACTAGCAGCTTAGCAGGAACTTCTTTAAGCTCAAGCGCGTCAGTTGAATCCCAGATCCGTGGATCTTCATGGGGAATGAAAGGCAGTTTGATCGGACGTGAACCCGCTGCAATAATCGCATTGTCAAAGTTAACCACTGTAACCGTGCCATCTTCCGCAGTCACTTCCATTGTATTTGGGCCAGTGAACTTACCTAGACCATTAACAACATCAACTTTACGCATTTTAGACATTCCGCCTAATCCGCCAGTAAGCTGACCAATAACTTTATCTTTAAAGCCACGAAGCTTATCAAGATCAATCTTTGGCTCACCAAAAACGACACCGTGATCAGCAACAGCTTTTGCTTCTTCAATCACTTTAGAAACATGAAGCAGTGCTTTAGATGGGATACAACCAACGTTTAAACAAACGCCACCCAATGTGCTGAAGCGTTCAACGATGACAGTATCTAGGCCGAGATCCGCAGCACGGAATGCCGATGAATAGCCCGCAGGGCCTGCGCCTAGTACAACTACCTGAGTTTTGATTTCGTTACTCATGTTTTCCTCTATTCTTTTTATGTCGTTGGCGGGAGCACCGTCTCAACGATAAAGTGTGGCCAAATTAGGGTCTGTTTACCTTTCGAGCTTAGTTTTTGTTCGAATTCAATGCTTTTAGTACAAGGCTTTAGCGATGACGCTTAGCTCGCTAAGCGAAAAGCTTACAACGCTGTAATAAAGGCATTGAAACGAACCCGAAGGGCCGCGCTTCTTGGCTATTTTTACTGCGTTACAGCCAATTTGTGGAGAATGACTAAACCGCATACTCTTCGCCTTGCCAAAATAGCCAATAATCTGTGGCAAAAACAACCATGAAAGATCAACAGACCCTTTGTAGGTGACCGCATTTTAACCTTTGTTTGATACTGATCACAATCCTAGTCGTAATAGAAAAAAGGCTGCTCATCATGAGCAGCCTTCAACTTTACAAAATAAGCGTGCGAATATCACTGAGGACGGTTGAAAGCATGACGCTGAATCGTGCCGCCATCGCGCCATCAATAACTCGGTGATCGTAAGATAATGACAACGGCAACATTAACTTAGGTTCGAAGTCTTTACCGTTCCACTTCGGCTTTATTTCAGATTTAGACACACCTAAAATGGCCACGTCAGGGTAGTTAACGATAGGCGTAAATGCCGTACCACCAATGCCACCAAGGCTTGAAATAGTGAAACAGCTACCTTGCATATCAGCAGACTTAAGCTTGCCGTCACGCGCACGGAGTGAGATGTCCATCAGCTCACGTGAAAGTTCAATAATGCCTTTCTTATCGACATCACGCACCACTGGCACCATAAGACCGTTCGGCGTATCAACCGCAACACCAATATGGAAGTACTTCTTCTTGATCAACGACTCGCCATCAGCACTTAGGCTTGAGTTAAATACTGGGAACTCAGCTAGCGCTTTAGCAACCGCTTTCATCATGAAGACTAAAGGCGTGATCTTATAATCCGCTTTCTTCTTCGCAGCAATCGCGTTTTGATCTTTACGGAATGCTTCCATTTCAGTGATATCGGCTTCATCAAACTGCGTCACATGGGGAATAGTCACCCAGTTACGATGCAAATTAGGACCGGATATTTTCTGAATACGACTTAACGGCACTTCTTCAACTTCGCCAAACTTAGCGAAATCAACTTTAGGTGCAGCAATCACGTTTAATCCGCCAGCGCCACCCGCTACAGCAGTAGCGGCCGATGCTTTAGGACGACTGAGCTCATACTTGATGAACGCTTGAACGTCTTCTTTCAGAATACGACCTTTACGACCCGAACCTGTCACCTGAGTTAAGTCAGCACCAAATTCACGTGCTAAACGGCGCACTGCAGGTGAAGCATGTACAGCACCTGTTTTAGGTTGACTACCTGCACTTGGGTGATGCGGAACGGGTGGCTTGCTTACTGCAGGAGCAGGAGCGACTGCCACTGGAGCCGGAGCACTTGCTGCAGGAGCAGCGGCAACTGGCGCGGTAGAAACCGCTTCAATGGTCGCAATCACGCTACCTTGAGATACCTTGTCACCGATTTTAACCGTCAGGCCAACCAGTTTACCGGCAACAGGTGCAGGCACTTCCATGGTCGCTTTGTCTGTCTCAAGCGTGATTAGACCTTGATCGAGCGTCACTTCATCGCCAATGGCAACCAGAACTTCAATCACGTCGACATCTGCTGCATCACCAATATCTGGTACTGCAATCTCTTGCACAGAGCTAACGGCAACAGTCGTGGCTACAGGAGCCTCAACCGCTGGAGCTGATGCTGCCGGAGCGGCATCACCAACTTCTAGTGTCAGTACTAAAGACCCCATCGAGACCTTGTCACCCAAGGTCACTTTAAGTGCTTTAACGATACCCGCTGAAGGTGCAGGCACCTCCATGGTCGCTTTATCTGTCTCTAAAGTAATCAAGCCGGTGTCAACATCAATCTTGTCACCAACAGCCACTAAGACTTCGATAATCTCAACATCGCTTGCATCACCGATATCAGGAACCATCACGTCAATAATTTTAGTACCACCCGCAACCGGAGTAGCAGGTGCAGCTACTGGAGCCGGAGCCGCAACTGCTGCAGCGACTGGCGCTGGAGCCGATACTTCAACTGCCGGTGCTGCACTTGCTGCGGTAGACATCATCGCAATCAAAGTACCTTCTGATACGGTATCGCCTACTGCCACTTTAAGCTCGCTTAATACGCCAGCAAAAGGTGCAGGAATATCCATGGTCGCTTTGTCGCTTTCAACCGTGATAATTGATTCTTCTGCTGCGAGCGTATCGCCTACAGCAACACAGATTTCGATAATCTGAACGTCATCACCACCGATATCAGGAACCAAAACTTCTTTTAATTCAGCCATTTTGTTTCCCTCTTACGCGTACTGTGGGTTGATCTTGTCAACATCGATACCATATTCTTTGATGGCTTTAGTAAGCACATCAACAGGTAGCTCGTTACGGTCAACAAGCGCTTTAAGTGAAGCAATAACGATAAACTTAGCATCAACTTCAAAATGATGACGTAGGTTCTCGCGGCTGTCACTGCGGCCGAAACCGTCGGTACCCAGCACTTTGTAATCTGTTGGGATATAAGCGCGTAGCTGCTCACCGTAAATCTTCATGTAATCTGTGGCTACAATCGCCGGCGCATCGCTAGATAACACTTCAGTGATATAAGGCACTTTTGGTGTTTCAGTTGGATGCAGCATGTTGTAACGCTCTGCCGCTTGGCCATCACGTGTTAGCTCATTGAAGCTAGTAACACTGTATACGTCAGTAGAGATACCGAAGTCTTTAGACAGTGCAATTGCCGCTTTACGCACTTGCTCTAGAATGGTGCCACTGCCCATTAACTGGACTGCGCCTTTACCGCTACCTTGAAGGGTTTCTAGCTTGTAGATACCTTTAACGATACCTTCCTCGCTGCCTTCAGGCATTGCTGGTTGCTCGTAGTTTTCGTTCATTGTAGTTAAGTAGTAGAAAACATCTTCCTGCTGCTCACCATACATACGACGAATACCGTCTTGAACCACAACCGCAATTTCATAACCGTAGGTTGGATCATAAGAGATACAGCTTGGAATCGTGTTAGCCAACACATGGCTGTGACCATCTTGATGCTGTAGACCTTCGCCGTTAAGCGTTGTACGACCCGATGTACCACCAATCATAAAGCCACGCGCACGCATATCACCTGCAGCCCAAGCCATGTCGCCAATACGTTGGAAACCAAACATTGAGTAGTAGATATAGAACGGGATCATTGGCGTGTCGTTAACAGAGTAACTCGTTGCCGCAGCGACCCAAGATGACATAGCACCTAGCTCGTTAATCCCTTCTTGCAGTACTTGACCGGTTTTATCTTCACGGTAGTACGCCACTTGATCTGAATCTTGTGGGATGTACTTTTGCCCTTCGTGAGCATAGATACCTACCTGGCGGAATAGACCTTCCATACCAAAGGTACGTGCTTCATCAGGGATAATCGGTACGATTTGCTTACCAATTTTCTTGTCTTTAAGCAGTGCAGTAAGAATACGCACAAATGACATTGTGCTTGAAATTTCACGGCCGTTTGAGCCTTTAAGTACCGAATCAAAGATCTTCAATGATGGCACTTCAATCTCACCAGAGAACTTCTGACGACGTGAAGGGATAGCACCATGTAATTCTGCGCGGCGCGCTTGAAGATATTGAACTTCTTCTGAATCGGCACCGGGATGATAGAAAGGAATATCTTCTAACTGATCATCACTAATTGGGATATTGAAACGATCGCGGAAGTATTTAAGGGAATCAAGGCCCATTTTCTTCACGTTATGCGCGATGTTTTTGCCTTCACCAGCATCACCCATACCGTAACCTTTAACGGTTTTAGCAAGGATAACGGTTGGACGGCCTTTAGTATTTTTAGCGTGCTGAAGCGCAGCAAAAATCTTCACTGGATCATGGCCACCACGGTTTAGACGCCAAATGTCATCATCTGACATGTTAGCCACCATTTCAGCAGTCTCTGGGTACTTACCAAAGAAGTGCTTACGCGTATAAGCGCCACCTTTAGCTTTACAGTTCTGGTATTCACCATCAACGGTTTCTTCCATCAACTGCAATAACTTGCCGCTAGTATCACGGGCAAGTAGTGGATCCCAATAACGACCCCAAATCACTTTAACCGCTTCCCAGCCTGCGCCGCGGAATTCGCCTTCAAGTTCTTGGATGATCTTACCGTTACCACGCACAGGACCATCAAGGCGCTGTAAGTTACAGTTAACAATGAAGCAAAGGTTATCGAGCTCTTCACGTGCTGCAAGACCGATAGCACCTAATGTTTCAGGCTCATCACACTCACCATCACCTAAGAAGCAATATACCGTTTGCTCAGAGCAATCTTTAATACCACGGTCAGTCAGATACTGCAGGAAACGTGCTTGATAGATAGCTTGGAT
Source organism: Shewanella sp. Choline-02u-19 (assembly GCF_002836205.1). Classification (NCBI taxonomy): domain Bacteria; kingdom Pseudomonadati; phylum Pseudomonadota; class Gammaproteobacteria; order Alteromonadales; family Shewanellaceae; genus Shewanella; species Shewanella sp. Choline-02u-19. The sequence goes on along the minus strand of NZ_PJBE01000012.1, from coordinate 307,398 downwards.
AGGACCTAAACCCATAGATACCGTAGGGAACTGCCAGTAGTCAGGCATTAACTTAGGGTGTGGGTACGAAGGCAGACCTTTACCATCAACTTCCTGACGGAAGTTATTCATCTGATCTTCAGTGATACGCCCTTCAAGAAAAGAACGTGAATAGATACCAGGAGCAATATGGCCTTGGAAATAAACCAAATCGCCGCCGTCTTTTTCATTTGGACCGCGGAAGAAGTGGTTAAAACAAACGTCATAAATGGTTGCACTAGAGGCAAAGCTTGAGATGTGACCACCCAGCTCCAGATCTTTCTTAGAACCACGTAGCACCATCGCCAACGCATTCCAACGGACGATAGCGCGAATACGGCGCTCCATCTCTTGGTTGCCAGGCATATGTGGCTCTTGGCCTGAAGGAATCGTGTTCAAGTAAGCGGTCGTCGCTTTATAAGGTAGATGAGTACCATTACGACGGGCTTTATCAATCAACTTTTCTAATAAGTAGTGCGCACGTTCAGGGCCTTCTTGCTCTAATACCGCTTGCAGTGAATCTACCCATTCTTGAGTTTCTAGTGGATCTAAATCGTGTAGCATATGTTCAGACATGACGCTGTCCTTCCCTATATACATTAATAATAATGAATTATATGAATAAAGTGGTGTTTGACTTAGTCCCTAAGCACCACTTTTTAAGCGGCGCAGACTACGCTGCAACCGGCTATCTTCTTCTCTTACAGACAACATCACTTCTTCAATGTAACTTAAGTGTTCATTGGAAGCTTCTCGGGCTGCTTCAGGATCACGACGCACGATAGCAGCGAGCAAAGCTCGTCTGTGCTCGTTCGCCATAGTAGAGGCTTCTTCGCGTCGGCTTAAAAGCTCTAAGTTCTGTGCCACGTTTTTATGCAGCACAGGAGATAAACTTAAGACAAGGTGTAGCATCGCCACGTTATGAGATGCTTCGGCGACTGCACGATAAAAACGTACAATTGAATCGGCTTGCGCTTCTATCTCTTCTGCTGTTTCCACTTCTAATATGCAACGCTGGATATTTTGCATATCAGCGTCGTTACCACGAAGTGCAGCAAAATAAGCCATCATGCCTTCAGTGGCATGACGAAACTCCAGTAAGTCGTACTGACTTTCTGAATCAGAATGCATTAACTCAACGATGGGATCGGCAAGACTTTGCCATAACTGTTCTTTTACATAGGTACCGCCACCTTGGCGACGCATCAACAAGCCTTTTGCTTCTAGCTTTTGAATCGCTTCACGCAAAGAGGGGCGTGAAACCTCAAACTGCAGCGCCAATTCACGTTCAGGTGGAAGCTTCTGCCCTGGCTGAATACTGCCTTCCAGGATCATCTGTTCCAACTGACCCATGATGACGTCAGATATTTTTGGCTGGTTTATTTTGCTATAAGCCATATGGCCTCAGCTCCTATTGTAAATTGGTCTTACCAATTTCATTAACTGAGCGCACTTTATCAAATCACACTTTATATGTCTAGTTAGTGATCTGCATCATATTCATGCGCGATGTGTGAGCATAGCTGATTTTTTTCAAGATGGGGTCAGACCAATGTTCCAATTAGCTGATTGTTGTTGAGCAACGCGTCAAACCGTGGTTCATTAACGCCTCACGGAAACATCCGCAATGATATAAGGGTCCCGAATAAAAAGAGGGCTACCGTTATATAGCAAGCCCTCTTATCCAGCACATTTTAGGCTACGAGTTGCTATCGTATTTAACTCACGACACCAAAAATAGTCATCAGCGATAATACGGTAATAAGCAGTATGAAATTACGCTTACTGAGCTGTAAAAGTGCAATGGTCGATTGCACGCAAACGGGAGCAGAAGAGGATTCTGGCAGCGTTTCCGCTTTGGTAGCCACTTTAGTAATAATGTCTCTGGCAGCCGTTTTAGGGTTAAAGGCCAGGCTAATCCAAGATGAAATAGCCAGTCTAAAGTGACCACTGAGTACATAACCAAATGCAAAGATGCGACTTGGAAGCCAATCTAGAATAAATAACAGCGTATCAACCAAGGGTAATTCAAGATCGCGATTACGATTCTCTTCACTGTAAAAGCGCACAGTACAATACAGTACTGAACCCACCGGGCCGAGCAGAATAAGATACAAAGCAATGGCACCGTAATAACGGTAGTTTATCCAAGCCACGCTCTGGCCGACACGTTCACCAAGATCTTGCTCACTGACGGACTCGAGACACGTACTCGAATCCAGCTCTGCAGCATAGTTAAAACAGGCCTGCGAATCACCACGACAAGCCGCTTGAATATAGCGTTTAAACGCTTGTCTTTGCTGGTTATGACTAAAGCATAACACTGCAATTGCCACCCACAGCACTAAGCTAATTGCGCCCCAGAACATTCCGGATATAAACCAAGAGATGATGTTAATTGATAAAGCTGGTAACAGCAGCGCCAGTGCCATCATAAAGGTTGAGCGAACTTGTTTATCACCAAACAGGGTTTGATGGTATTTAGACAAGATCACATCAAACTGCAAAGCGTCTGGTAACAAGCGCATGCGTTCAACAAAAATTGCGATTAATAATGAAAATAAAGCCATAGATTTTCCACCCTCGATTGCCTAACCTAAAAAGTGTGACCATTTACCGTCAAAGCAGTGCTAGAAGCGCTGCTAAAACAGTTATAAAAAGTGCTAAAGCAACCCTTTAAAACGCTGCCAATCAAAACTGTCACCGGGGTCTGTTTTCCGCCCGGGGGCAATATCGCAATGCCCGACAATGCTGTCAGGCGTTAAATTAGGATAATACTCAATAAGGCTGTGAGCTAGCTGTGCCAAACACACATATTGCTTATCGGTATAATCGATATCGTCTGTGCCTTCAAGCTCAATGCCGATGGCAAAATCATTGCAGCCCGTCCGCCCGTCATATTGAGACACACCAGCATGCCAAGCTCTGTCATCACAGGACACATATTGCACTAGCTCGCCGTCACGCCGGATCAAAAAGTGCGCCGACACTTGTAGCCCGTTCAAATCATTAAAACCACTCTGTGCACTCACATCTAAACAGCCTTGAAAAAGCTGGTCGATATAAGGCAAACCAAAATGACCTGCTGGTAAGCTTATATTATGCACCACTAATAAGCTGACCTCATTTAGCGGCCGCGCGTTAAAATGTGGCGATAAACACAAGCGCGCCTGCGTAAACCAACCATCAATAAGAGAATAACGCAAAAACACCCCGATTAACCGACGTAGATAATGCACACTTTATCAGGTTTATCCCTATGAATATAGCAGCTAACCTAATCGTAGCGGTCAATCTTTCGGGCTGTTTTTTGAGTTAATAACTTGAGCTAAGCTGTTGTTAAAATGCAAAGCTTTAATGTAATACATCTAGGCTTAGCCGCATCAATAATAGCCACTCTAATCAGCCCAAGGTTAGCCTTTCCACGCTGTAAAAGTTGATGACTGTAGACCCGCTAAACGACTCAGCCTTACTAAAACGGCAAGCCAAACAGTGGTAAACGGTCGTATAAAACGGTGCTAAAACCACCGCGATGAAACTAACATCAGAAAACAACACCCTGAAAAAAGCGGCCCTATAAGCAGTATAAAAAATGTATTCATCTAAAACATTCAAACAATATTGCTAGGCTATATCACAAGGCTTTATGTTAAGATTACAGATATAAAATACACTTATTCCATTGCTACATTTAGTCAGTAAGGACAGCCTAAGATGCTTGAAAATGACATCCGACTCTCAGTCAAAGCCGCACTAGACGAAGATTTAGGCCATCAAGATGACCACTCCAATCTATCTTTATCACAACGTTTCGATGCCGATATTACCGCGCAACTCATCCCAGCAGACAAAATAGCCCAAGCCACGCTAATAACGCGTGAAGAGGGTGTTTTTTGTGGTAAAGCATGGGCCGAGCAAGTATTTAATCAACTCGGTGGTAATGTCGCCCTGCACTGGCATGTGGACGATGGCGATTTAGTGGTGCCAAACCAACTATTATGTGAGCTAGAAGGGCCAGCACGCGCTATTTTGACCGGTGAGCGCACCGCGATGAACTTTATTCAAACGCTTTCTGGTGTTGCCACATTAACCAAGCATTATGTCGATCGTCTATCGGGGACGCATACGCACCTGTTAGATACACGCAAAACGATTCCAGGGCTCAGAACCGCGCAAAAATATGCAGTTACTTGTGGTGGCGGTAAAAACCATCGTATTGGGCTATTTGATGCGTTCTTAATTAAGGAAAACCACATCATGGCCTGTGGCAGTATTGCCTTAGCGATTGCTGCTGCTCGAGCGTTACATGCTAATAAGCCGGTCGAAGTGGAAGTTGAGAGTATCAATGAGCTAACTCAAGCATTAGACGCAGAGTCAGATATCGTCATGCTCGATAATTTTGATGTCACCATGATGTTAGAAGCGGTAGAGCTCAACAATGATTACAAAGCCAAAGGCATGGGCGTAAAGCTTGAAGTCTCTGGCGATGTGACACTCAATACCATTAGCGACTTTGCCAAAACCGGGGTCGACTATATTTCCGTCGGGGCCCTCACCAAACACGTGCGCGCGTTGGATCTATCTTTAAGACTTAAATAGCGCCGACATGGCATTGATATAGTGTTGATATAGTATTTATTGAGCACTCAATATAAAGAAGGTCCTAGCGACTCATCGCTGAGACCTTTTTTGCTTTACCCCAACCTCACTTTTATCTCAGCAGCTATTCTTAACACTATCTCGTCACGTGCAATGTCACTCCTCACTCGACTCAAGCAAGACTCAAGCAAGACTCAAGCAAGACTCAAGCAAGACTCAAGCAGTTAAGCGTAACAGCTGAGTTAAAGCAGTATTTCATTTTTCAATTAAACAGCTCAATAAACAACCTAATCAAAAGCACAAATCAATAGACCAAAGCAGAACAGTATTGAACTGATTTTTTGATTACTAATGTTCTAATGACCATTTTTTAATGACTACTCTCCGAATCACTAGTTATCTGATGAATAATTAAACAAAACCAAACTAACCTTGGGATAACAACGACCCATTTAGCGCCATTATTAACCGATCTAAATCGGTTGCTAATGTAAAGTGACTATCATTTAGGTAAATATTAATATCGCTGAAATAACAAGCACCTTATTGTTTGTTATTTGTGCTTTCATGCCGACTTCAGCTAAGTGATAAAATATAGATCCAGTTTTAATAGCATTAGCATCTAATAGCGTCAGCGGCCCAATATCAAATTCGGCCGAGTGGTACCTAGGCTCACTAGTCACAGCATATAACCGCATATAGAGGATATTGTACTGAGGGTACAAGGAGTATTGGGAGCATAAATTGCTGCAGTTATTTACGGCTGAATAACCCGCAGCTCAATTTATACTGGCTAATGCAATGTACTTTGATGGCTATTTATGTTGCGAAAAAGTAAATTAAAAGATCGCGATTTTATATAAAAACAGCCTGAGAATATTCACTTGATGGGTTAACGTCAGATGTCGAAAATAAGACATCTATTGCAGTATTAAAACCACAAATAGCCCGCATAGCTTCAGCGCGCTCTAAATTACCTCAGCCTATTCCATGCGTCGTAAAAATGACGTTTTGTCATAATTCGTCAATAACCCTACGACTGCCAATATACTGTTATCACTTTTCAGTAGCAAAAACGCAACTTATAGATTAATTATCCGTTATATTGCAACTTTGTCGTCATTACCTATTCCAATTACATTAACTTTGTACTAACTTTGCCTATAGACAAGCTAGCAGCTACACCAGCTTGTTATTTGTTTGCTATTGACTGCTATCGAGTACGGTAAAATGTGCTTTTATCTCAAGTGGCTATATAGCGCTGAAGTTATTCTTGGCGATATCAACAAATGAGAATACTCAATGCACCATCAAGTAAGTAGCATATTGCTTCAGCAGAGTAGATTGAGTTAGTGCTTTACGTTCAATAAAAGAGAGCCCCAAAATATCGCGCAGATACGTTGGGACTAACTTTTCGGACAACTTGAAAAACTTACATAAATGAAGTCACCAAAAGCGGCTTTATTCATGTAGTAGCTAAAAGAAAGTCAGCAAGTAAAAGTTCGAAATGAAGAGTAATAAGAATTAATAACAAGATAGACACTGACACCTTAGGTCGCGCTATTAGCCAACATCGGTAGATAGGTCTTTTTTTAAAACCTCTACCACTGGCTCATAGCTTTGGATATTGCGACACGCTAGCGCAGGAGCATCAAGCAAGGTTGAAGCGCTATTAAACTAAGCAGCTGCAATAAACCGCGCTGACTTAAAGCTTTCTAATGGAGATAGACATGAACAAATCACAAATGACCAACGCTAAAGGTTTTACCCTAATTGAATTGATGATCGTTGTGGCGATTATCGGTATTTTGGCAGCGATTGCTTTGCCTGCGTATCAAGATTATATAGCAAAAGCGAACGCTACTAATGCAGTTGCCTCACTGAGCGGTTCAAAAGTTAAAGTAGCGGAAAGATGGTCCGTTGAGAGAGTACTTGATTGCAGTGTAAGAGCGGCTGTTCCAGCCACTGGTGTATCAGCTTTAGTTGCTATCCCGTATTGTACGGGTACAGCAGGTGCGCTTACACATACTGTTAGTGGAATTACTGCGACTCTAACACCTACTGTAGCAACAGCTGGAGCGATTGGTGAAATGACTTGGGCATGTACATTGACAGGAACTGGCGCTGTAGCAATTAAGAACTGTACAATCTAGATCAAACCGCTAATAGTCAGAGCAGAATACTAGTTAAATAGGCTTCTGCTCTGATATTGTAAAGCTACTATTTTGATTTAAAATATAGAAGCAATTGTTCAAGGTTACTATGCCAACTACGGGTCTTCATCTAGGTTTATCAACTCTTTTCATTCGCAAGCAGTTACTTAGCGAAGAACAAATTGCAACAGCAATTACTATTTCACGAAAAAATAATGTCTCTCTTGTTAGTACCATCATCAAACAAAAACTAGTATCAGCGAAAACCATCGCCGAGCTTTGCTACGAAGAGTATGGCACTCCGCTACTGGATTTAGACGAATTCGACATTGCCGCCATCCCCGATGAATTTCTTAATAAAAAGCTGATAGAGAAGCATAAGTGCCTGCCACTGTTTAAACGCGGTAACCGTCTCTATATTGCTACCTCAGATCCAACCAACATTGCCGCTCTTGAAGATTTTCAGTTCAGTGCAGGTCTGCACGCCGAAGCGATTTTAGTTGAAGATGACAAGCTGATGAAGGCGCTTGAAAAGCTGCTCGAAGAAGATATCACTGCGCTAGATTTAAGTGCTATTGATGAGGAAGCGCTTGCTGGCATCGAAGTTACCGACACAGATAAGCGCGATGAAGAGCAGGCGGGGAACGGTAAAGATGATGCACCAATTGTTATCTATATCAATAAAATTCTCACTGATGCGATTCGTAAAGGTGCCTCGGACTTGCATTTTGAGCCGTACGAGAAGCGTTACCGTATCCGATTTCGTATTGATGGCATTTTGAAAGAGGTCTCTGAGCCGCCCGTCAACCTGTCCGGCCGTATATCTGCGCGCTTAAAGGTGATGTCAAAGCTTGATATTGCCGAGAGAAGAGTGCCGCAAGATGGCCGCATCAAAATGAAGATGTCGCGCACTAAGTCTATCGATTTTCGTGTCAGCACCTTGCCCACTATTTGGGGCGAAAAGATCGTAATGCGCATCTTGGACTCATCTTCGGCGCAACTGGGCATTGAAAAACTCGGTTACGAAGATGATCAAAGACTGATGTACGAACAGATGCTATCAAAGCCGCAAGGGATGATACTGGTCACCGGCCCGACGGGTTCGGGTAAAACCGTCTCCCTGTATACTGGGCTCAATATTCTTAACACCGAAGAGCGTAATATTTCTACCGTCGAAGATCCAGTAGAGATAAACCTTGAAGGCGTTAACCAAGTTCATATTAATTTAAAGGCGGGGCTCACTTTTGCCTCAGCGCTGCGCTCATTTTTGCGTCAAGATCCCGATGTGGTAATGGTCGGAGAAATTCGCGATCTAGAAACTGCCGAAATAGCGATTAAAGCGGCACAAACCGGTCACCTGGTATTATCGACCTTGCACACAAATTCCGCGGCAGAGACCCTCACCCGTCTAATCAATATGGGTGTGGCAGGTTATAACATTGCCAGCTCGGTTAATTTAATTATTGCCCAGCGTCTGTCTAGACGCTTATGCCCAGCCTGTAAAGCACCGGAGATAATCCCTGAGGATGAGCTGCTTAAGCTTGGCTTTAGCCAGCAACAGCTAGCTGAGGGTATTACCCCGCACAAACCTGTCGGCTGCGAGCACTGCTCTGGCGGCTATAAGGGCCGCGTCGGTATTTATGAAGTGATGAAGATGTCCGATGAAATTGCCCGCACCATCATGGAAGGGGGTAATTCACTGCAAATTTTAAAACAAGCTAAATCACAAGGGATGCGCGATTTGCGCGATTCAGGGCTGTTAAAGGTGATTCAAGGCGTAACCAGTATTGCCGAGATCAACCGCGTCACCAGCTTCTAAGCTTTATGTTTTGAGATTTAATATAAGTTGACCAAAGCCAATAATAACACTAACTAAAGAGCACCAAGGGCACCAATGGCTATTGCAAGCAAACAATCTAAGCAAATTAGAGATAGAAAGAAAAAGCAAAAGAGTCAACCCAAGGTAGTCACCTACACGTGGGCTGGTGTCAGCCGCGATGGCCGCCGCACCAGTGGTGAGCTTCGCGGCGTTTCTAGCGCAGAGATTCGCGCCCAACTAAAAGCTCAAGGCGTTATCCCCAAAGCCGTACGTAAAAAATCGGCGCCATTGTTTACATCAGAAAAAAAAATCAAGCCCATGGATATTGCCATGGTGACTCGCCAAATAGCCACCATGCTGGCAGCTGGTGTGCCGATTGTAACCACCTTGGAACTGCTCGGCAAAGGTCATGAAAAGCCCAAAATGCGTGAATTGCTGACTACCATCATCAATGATGTACAATCGGGTATTCCGCTGTCAGATTCATTGCGACCGCACAGACTTTATTTTGATGATTTGTATGTCGATTTAGTCGCCGCGGGTGAGCATTCCGGTGCGCTCGATGCCGTATTTGATCGCATCGCCACTTATCGTGAAAAGTCTGAAGCACTAAAGTCAAAAATTAAAAAGGCCATGTTTTACCCTGCTGCTGTGGTTACTGTTGCCATACTGGTAACGGCTCTCTTATTGTTATTTGTGGTACCACAGTTTGAATCGATATTTCTGGGTTTTGGCGCGGAGCTACCCGCATTTACTCAAATTGTTGTCAACCTGTCACGCGGACTGCAAGCTTCTTGGTATCTGTTTGTGATTGCTATTGTGGCTGCTTTATGGAGTTTTAGGCGAGCTCATCGAAACTCACAACTGTTTCGTGATAAAATCGACGCGTTCGTTTTAAAAATCCCCATCGTCGGTGAGATATTACATAAAGGTGCCATGGCGAAATTTGCTCGTACTTTAGCGACAACGTTTGCCGCTGGTGTGCCGTTAATCGAGGGTTTAGAGTCCGCTGCAGGCGCTTCTGGTAACGCAGTGTATAAAAAAGCGGTACTCAATATTCGCACCGAAGTGATGTCGGGGATGCAGATGAACGTGGCGATGCGCACTACAGGGCTATTTCCGGACATGATGATCCAGATGGTGATGATTGGTGAAGAATCTGGTTCCTTAGATAATATGCTCAATAAAGTCGCCAATATATATGAGATGCAGGTCGATGATGCCGTTGATGGCTTATCAAGCTTGATAGAACCGATTATGATGGTAGTGATTGGTACCGTGGTTGGTGGACTGATTGTTGCCATGTATTTACCTATCTTCCAGCTAGGTGATGTGGTTAGTGGTTAGTGGTATCTAGCAGTTCTAACTGTAAGTAAACTATATAAAGCTTATACACATAACAATATAAAGAAAAATAATGACTGAATTAATAACTGTTTTTAACCAGCACCCTTGGTTATTTGTTGCACTTAGCTTTGTATTCGCCGCCGTCATCGGCAGTTTTTTGAATGTGGTGATTCATCGTTTGCCGGTGATGATGAAACGAGATTGGCAACAGGAGTGTAATCATTACCTAGCCGAATATAAGAAGTCAGTATTTGAACAGAACGAAAAAGCCCTCAACGCGCCTATTGATGCTTTTCCTGAGAAGTACAACTTGGTGGTGCCGGGCTCTGCTTGCCCAAAGTGTAAAACCAATATTAAGCCAGTGCATAACCTGCCCATACTCGGCTGGCTGTCATTAAGAGGCAAATGTGCGGCTTGCAGTAATCCCATATCGGCGCGCTACCCGATTGTTGAACTGCTCACTGGCGGTTTAGTCGCCTTTCTTGCTTGGCATTTCGGCCCAACACCTGAATTTGTATTTACCAGCATACTGACTTTTGCGCTTGTGGTTCTCACCGGTATCGACCTTGATGAAATGCTGCTGCCAGATCAAATCACGCTGCCACTATTATGGCTAGGCCTGATCTTAAACTTGAGCGGAACGTTTGTGCCAATGTCAGATGCCATTATTGGTGCCGCCGCAGGGTATTTGAGCCTCTGGAGTGTGTTCTGGGGCTTTAAGTTGCTCACTGGTAAGGATGGTATGGGTTACGGCGACTTTAAACTGTTAGCCGTGTTTGGCGCATGGTTTGGATGGCAAGTATTACCATTGGTGATATTGCTTTCGTCATTAGTCGGCGCCATTGTTGGCATTACCATGATTGCGTTTAAAAAGCTTAACCAAGGCACCCCAATCCCCTTCGGGCCTTACATTGCTGTCGCGGGCTGGATTGCAATGATATGGGGAGAGTCAATTACCCAATGGTACATATCGACGTTATAAGGCTTCTAGGTTCTAGCAAAGACGGTAAAATCTTAGGCGAACGGCCTAGGGCACGTGACTTCGTCACTACGGAACGCTTCGCTTACGGTGAAAACTAGAAAAGAGAAAAGCGACGGCATAAAATCAACATCAAAAACCAAAGGGTGTTTTCTGTTGATTTCCTAGCAGGACGTAGTCCGTCCTAGCAGTGAGCAGGCGAACGTCCTAGTACCTAGGACCTTCTCTGCTTTCAGATAAGACGGTAAAGTCTTAGGCCAACGACCTATGGCACGTGACTTCGTCACTATGGAACACTTCGCTTACGGCGAAAACTAGAAAAGAGAAAAGCGACGGCATAAAATCAACATCAAAAACCAAAGGGTGTTTTCTGTTGATTTCCTAGCAGGACGTAGTCCGTCCTAGCAGTGAGCTGGCGAACGTCCTAGTACCTAGGACCTTATCAACCTACAAAATCCAATAGTGAGATAGCTAAAATGGCTGATTATATCGTAGGGCTAACGGGAGGGATCGGCAGCGGTAAAACCACGGTGGCGAACCTGTTTGCGGACCTTGGTGTCACCTTAGTGGATGCCGATATTGTAGCGCGAGAAGTGGTCAGTATCGGCTCTGAAGGACTCAATGCAATTGTGAGCCATTTTGGCGACAGTATCTTGCTCAGCGATGGTAATTTAGACCGCTCCAAGCTAAGAGAGCGTATCTTTAATCACGATGATGAGCGCTTATGGTTGAATGGCTTATTGCACCCGTTGATCCGAAAAACCATGCTGGAAAAATGTAAAGAAGCACAATCAAATTATGTAATTATGGTTGTTCCCTTGCTATTTGAGAACGGGTTAGATAGGTTAGTGCATCGTACACTTTTGGTGGATATTTCACCGGAGCTACAACAGCAGAGAACCATTGCGCGAGATGCGGTGTCTGCTAAACAAGTAAAAAATATAATAGGCAGTCAGGCCACTAGAGCCGAGAAACTGTCACAAGCTGATGATGTCATAGACAATCATGGAGAGGTATCAGCGTTAAAGTGCAAGGTAAATGCACTAAACACACTTTATTTAAAATTATCAAGTAGTGCTTAAATAACGCCATGACTGATTTGATCTATGAACAACCGCTCAACGAAAAAATACGCCGCTATTTACGGTTAGAGTATTTGGCTGAACAATTGCAGGCCAACTTAGATCATGACCACCAGCACCGCTGCTTCTATCCTCTATTCTCACTATGTGAACTCACCGAGCGCTGCGATTATCGTGGTGAAGTGCTTAAAGACTTAGACAGGCAGCTTTTTGCGTTGTCTAAATGGCAATCTCTACCCACTATTGATAACGCAGAGGTCGAAACGTATATCGACAAACTCAGTGTAGCGCGAGAGATTTTACAAGTTTCGCAGCGCACCGGTATGCAGTTAAAGCAGGATCGCTTTCTTTCAGCACTTAGACAACGCTTTAACATGCCTGGTGCAAGCTGTAACTTTGACCTGCCGCAACTGCATTTTTGGCTGGCTAAACCTTGGGAAACTCGTCAGGCTGAGTATCAAGAATGGATGAGCCAGTTTGCTTGCCTTCTATCACCGATTAAGTTGCTACTCGACTTAACACGACAATCAACCGAGTATACTGAGCATCAAGCGGTGGCTGGGTTTTATCAAGGCAACAGCGACCAGGCGTTATCGCTGATCAGAGTTAAGCTCGCTGCCGAACAAGGCTGCTACCCTACGATTAGCGGTCATAAAAACCGTTATGCAATCCATTTTGTGCAGTTTGATAAACAAAAGCACTCAGATCAATCCTTTCAGTTTCAGATGGCAACCTGTCCTTAAAAGCGATAAAATCGTGGCACCCTCATTTTTGAAGCACTAGCTAATTAAATTATGCCTCTTACTGTAAAATGCCCGACCTGCCAAGCAGAAGTCACTTGGGACAACAATGCTAAATTTAAGCCTTTCTGCAGTGACCGCTGCAAGCTGATTGATCTCGGAGATTGGGCGTCAGAGAAGCACGCGATCCCTGTTAAGCCTGAATTTGATCCCGAGATGCTCGATCAGCTCGGCTACGATGATGCGGACTTCTTTCTCAACGACGATGACAATAAGCAATGAGTAAACAAATTCACGTCGCGGTAGGGGTGATTGAAAACAACGCCAAGCAAATTTTGTTGGCTAAACGTCACGCACACCTACATCAAGGCGGAAAATGGGAGTTTCCAGGCGGTAAGGTAGAGTCTGGTGAAACCACTTCTCAAGCGCTCATAAGAGAGCTTAAAGAGGAGGTCGACCTCAGTGTATCAAGCACCACGCCTATGATGGAGATCCATCATGATTACGGTGATAAAAAAGTCATGCTTGATATTCATTGGGTGACCGATTTTTCTGGGATTGCCAATGGCGTAGAAGGCCAAGAGGTGCAATGGGTCGCTAAGAAAGATTTAGCCTCGTTTGAGTTCCCCGCAGCCAATAAAGCGATTGTCGATAAGATCTTAGCGACAGACTAATTATGTTTTAATCAAAAATTAAGCGTAAAAAAGCCGCGACATTCATCGCGGCTTTTCTTATTGGTAACCTAATCTAAACTCGAAATAATGAGTGTCTGATTATCGGTTAACCACCAAAACCAACATCTTTAATATCAACCTGCTTTACCGTGCCATATTGCTTAGCAATAGGCGCTATCTTGGCGGCATTGCCAATAATAACAAACTGTAAGTTATCTTTAGGGAAGTAAGTATCGATTAAACGTTTTGACTCTTGCAACGTTAAGCCATCGACCTTTGCCTGAAATTCATTGATAAACGTATCATCGAAACCATAAAGATACATATCCGACATTAGCCCAGCTAACTGGCCACTGGTCTCATACTTAGGCGGAAATTGCCCTTTAACGTAAGCCTTAGCCGAATCTAACGTGGCTTGATCTAGCCCTTGCTCCCATAAGCGGTTATAGGTTTTCAAAGCCAAATCGATGGTTTCTTTAGTCGTCGCCGTCTTAGTGAAGGTACTAATTCTAAAGGTCCCCGCCGCAGAATAAGCGCTAAAGCCTGAACGAGCACCATAGGTTAACCCTGCATTGACCCTTAATTCATCATTTAGCCATGAAGTAAAACGGCCACCTAATATGGTATTGACTACGGTTAAACCAACAAAATCAGGATTATCACGACTGATGCCCATACCGCCCACCAAGAAAGTCGTTTCAACAGCATCGCCTTTATCGACTAACAACACATTGCTTGAATCAAGCTGCGGTAAGCCCTGCTTTAGGTTTAAACGAGTGACTGTCTCAGTATCCTGCCACTTAGCGAATAACTGCTGCAATTTAGCTTTCATTGCCGTTGCATCAAAATCCCCCACGACGCTAATGGCGGTATTTGATGGCTGGTAGTAACTCTTATGAAAAGCACGCAACTGTGACACATTAAGCTCTGCTAGCGAACGACTGTTACCTGACGTGGCATTACCATAAGGGTGGTCAGCAAAAATTAATTTGTCGTAATAACGGCTGATTACAGCGCGAGGACTCTCTTTAGATTGCCCTAATCCGGCGATATCTCTTTGACGCAGCTTATCAAACTCTGTCGCGTCAAAATCTGGTGATAACAGGATACTTTGGATCAAAGGCAGCATGATATCAGCATCTTTTGCCATAAAGTCAGCACTGAGATAGCTGCCCTCTTTACCCGCACCACTTGAAAGGCTAGCGCCTAAGAAGTCGATCTCTTGTTCTATTTCCAGCTTCGTTTTACCAGCAGCGCCCAACATCAAACTCGCTGCTGTAACCTGCGCGACGCCCGATGTAGTGTCGTTCACCGCACCAGCACGGATAGTCGCATTCACAGTGATTAACGGCACTTCAGTTTGCGGCATAAGATAGATAGTCAGACCATTATCAAGCGTCATTTGCTGATAGGCAGGCATACTAAAACTGCCAGTATCTACAGTGGTGGCTTTCATGTCTGTTGCTGCGCAACCTGTAAGTGCCATAACACTTGCAATGGTCATTGCACTCACAACTTGTTTTGTTTTCGCCACATTGGGCAACCATACCAAAGTACGTGCTCGTGCTGTCGTTAGTGTTTTCATTCGTCAGTCTCCTCAATAGCAGCCAGCACAGCAACGGTTCTATTCGAACGTTTAAGGTAAGTTTGCGCCACACGTTGAATATCAGCAGGCGTTACCTTGTTATAGGCTTGCGGTGCATTGAACAGCTTATCGTAGCTACCAAAAAACAGTTCATACGTCCCTATTGTATTAGCCTTACCATTGATGGTTTCCATCGCTTGATAAAAGCCCATTAACTTAATGTTTTTAACCTTCTCAAGCTCATTTTCAGTCACACCTTCACGCGCAACGCGATTGATCTCAGCAATCATGCCTTTTTCAAGTTCAGTTGCTGTCACGCCAGGATTGGCGACGCCCATCACATAAAATAGGTTGGCATCGAAAGACATTGGCATGTAGGTTTCAACTTCAATCGCGACTTGCTTATCGACCAAGCCTTGATACATGCGTGAGCTATTACCGGTCGTTAAAATAGAAGACAACAGATCCAGTGCGTAATAATCAGCATTTGAAGTCGAAGGCACGTGATAGCCCAACATCACATTGGGTGTACTCACCGAAGCTTTTTGAACATAGACGCGACGTTCACCCTTTTGCAGCGGTTCCACCGTTTTAACTTCTCTTGGCGGGGCTTGTGCAGGAATAGGCGCTAAGTATTGATCCGCAAGACGTTTAACGTCAGCCAATTTCACATCACCCGCAATAACCACGACTGCGTTATTCGGTGCATAGTATGTTTTATGGTATTGAACTAAATCATCTAAAGTCCAAGCGGCAATATCGGACTCATGACCAATCACCGACCAACTATATGGATGCGCTCTAAAGGCAGCGCCTTTAAGCTCCTCTTGCAAGTTACGCCAATTAGAGTTTTCGAGCCCGGTTAATCGCTCTGAGGCAACAACGCCTCGCTCGCTTTCAACCATGTCGGCACTAATATCGAGGTTCTCGATACGATCTGCTTCCAACTCAAAAATGGTTTCAATCGCAGTGGCGGGGAACCAATCGGTATACACCGTTAGATTCTCGGTGGTATAAGCATTGTTTGCTCCACCTGCCGCCTCCATGGTGCGGTCAAACATTTTCGGGCCGTACTTTTTCGCGCCATTGAACATCATATGCTCAAAGAAATGCGATATACCGGTAATGCCCGGTACCTCGTTTCGAGATCCGACCTTCCAAAAAAGGTACATGTTGGCGTTAGGGATTGAACTGTCTTCCAACACCATTATTTTCATGCCGTTATCCAGCGTGAAACTTTGAATATCTTTGGCTTCTGTTGCCTGAGCTGCAGGTGCTGTCAATAGCATACCCACAGACACTAACAATGCCTTTGTATAGCGCTTCATTATTCGCTCCTTGTTTAAGCACTTACGTCATCGTCGCAAGCAACTAAATGACTATAAATATCAGTTTTAATTACCGATATTGACTGATATCAATCGCATTTATTATCTGGTCACTGTTAATGGCTAGAATGCACTTATACCCTGTGGTGAACGCTATAATTAAGGCACTCGTTATCGCCATTCACGTCTGGTATAAACCCATTGATTAACATTAATAAATAGACCACTTACTTAATCTGATTGGTATTATTCAGCTGACATAACAAAGCAAATCGTCGAGAAAATCAAATTAAGCCAGCTTATTATTTGTAACGCTCGGTAAATCAATCGTAACATTGGTTAATAAAAGGTAATAATCAGCTCCGCTAAAATGAAGTTTTTACACTAGGGGGCACTTTTGTGGGTGACGAGATAGAAGGCTTCGAACTTGGTCGTCAATATCTGTTGCCAGTCGACCTTGAGGGTAAAACAGGACAGATCCAATATGGGCTAATTTTAGAAACTGAACACGATGAAACAGAAAAAATGGTGCAAAAGGTTATCTTGCACCACTTATTTACAGAACCCTAAAAATCTGAAGTCTGTGATGACTGCCGATTAGTTTTGCTTAAAGACCTGTTCAATTTCGAACAAGATTTTTGGTGATTTCAATTCGGTTTCTTCAATAACCAATAAAGCAAAATTGTCGGCAATAATCTCTTCGGGGTGAATAATATAATTGGTATTACGACCCACTTGGCTAAAGAAGCCCTTTAGCTCAGGCACTGCAACTATTTCAACTGCAGCGGCATCATAAGTGCTTTTGCTAGCTTCAGTATCCCGGCCAACAATGACAAATTCAAAGGTTAGATAATCAAAGAACTCACCGCCCCTTTCAAGATCATATTGCGCAACGTCAGCAAATAAAATGGGAACAACCCACACTGGCTGCTCTTTATAGTTAACTCGTATTGCAAAGTCATTGACCGGTGCGTCGGGGTTAGTGATTTTTTGCTGTGCAAGCTTGCTCGGAAAATCAATATCACCAATATAGTGGTAACCAATCGCGCGATACAATTGCTGTTTAACTTTGGGGTTAAATCGAGAATAAACATGCAACAGTTCATGCGCTAATAACCGTGGAAGCTCTTCTTCATTAGCCACTTGGCGAGCCTGTAAAATTATCGCTTGCCCACGAGTGTAAGCGGCACCGCCCTCCTCTAATCCTGTGGTCTTAATAAACTGAATCGGTTCAGGTAAATGAATATTTAAATCCACTAGCTTAGCGCTAATACTGTCAAATGCCTTAGTGAGCACTGACTGCTCTTGCTCATTCCAATCCATTGTCTGCTGCGCGACAAAAGCAAGGTAATCACTTTTTGACTGCGCATTGGGCTGCTTCATTCTGGCGTCGATATCAAACTGACTCACACGCTGAATGAAATCATCATTTTGGGTCAGCACCAGTGCAGCTTCAGTTTTATTGAGAAATGCAATTGAATAAGGCGCCTTTGCCTGCACAATGCCACTTAATAGCAGCCCAGAGACCAATACTGCGTAACCAATAACACGTGACATTCGATTTATCATATTTATTATTCCGTTAAAATCATGATGGATAAAAAGGGGAAACACTCAGCCGTTAAGTATAACGATTAACCTCAGCTATTAGCGGCTTTTGTCAAAAACACCACATCGGCACCTATCACTTCAAGCGTCCAATTAAACTTGGCCGCGATCCACTCAAATGTTTCGATTGAGTAAAAGTTGATGTGAGTTAAATCTTGCTTATAGTGCCATGTTGAAAATGCGGCTTCACTAATAACACGCTTAGTCATCACCACTAAAATGGCGCCAGGCTTAAGCAATGAGTCTAACGTTTGCAACAATGGCAGTGCATCTGCCACATGCTCAATCACTTCAGTCATAGTGACAAAGTCATACTGGCGACTAAGCAACTCAAGATCGTTAAAGTAGTACAGGTCATAATTGTGAGTTTGGAGCCCTAACTCCGCAGCCATCACACTAATGGTCGGCCCCGGACCACAGCCAAAATCTAACCCTTCTGCATCAGGCTCTACTCGCTCAAATAGCGGATTAATGGCTCGAGCAAGAAATTGTCGATAGCGTTGATCATCAGGATCATTCTGATGTTGATCGTAAATCGCTCTTTCGTCTATCACACTCAATCTAAACGCAGCCGCCACCGAGACTAAATAGCAGTTGTCACAGCGTTGATACGCCCGAACGTTATCCTGATGAAATGCGCTCAAACTTGGTTGTTGGCATAAAGGACATAAACTCAAATGACGTCTCACTACTCAGGTTAGTCTTAGCTATTATTTTGATGATAAGTACCAAGGGGCAGTTTAACTTTCATCGCATATTTGCACTCATACCGCGCTTATTTATTGCTACTGATAAGCAACAGCCACAAAAATACTAACCTCAACATAATGAGTTAGTCCTTAATAGGTTTAGCCATTTTATGCTCTTTACTCGCCGCTTCCTTTGCCTCACGTAAGTACTTCTCTTCTCTAGATTCACGCCCTTCAAAGTGCTGCTGTGCTTTTTCATACTGCTCACTTTCCCAATCGCTTGGCTCAGCCTTCGACAACAGTTTTTCCTCTTGTTCAGCATGTAAACTGGACGCTTCGCGTGCTTTTTTCAACTGTTCTTGTTCTATTGTCAAAGAGCGCTCTTTAGCTAACTCTCCTTTTTCTGCGAGTGAAGGCTTATCAGCTGCCATGATATTACTACTGAGGCAGCACAAGACAATTGAGTATAACCATGCTGTATAAGGTCGTTTAAGTACCATCATCGAACAAGTCCTTTGATCAGTGTCAGTCAATAATTCACATTCTAACAACAGCCTGGCTCATTTATCGCTTTTTATTTGTGCCGTATGTCTAAGCTCCACAAGTTCATGGACATGCCAATTAAACCTAAAACCGACAAAGACATAGTGACGATGGCATCAAGTAACTAACGTTCAAACAATGCTATGCTTTTGTGTGAACGTTAGTTCTTAGCTAGAAGCTCCTTAACAAATAAGATTCATGCCCCATAAACTCACAAAATATAAAATTTTTGTTACAACAAGTTTGTACAAAGCGTCAAATAAAGGTATTTTTGACGCTTATGGAAAGCAGTTGCTAAACGCTAGATTTATTCACTTTTAGCCAGTGTCTGCTATTTGAATAATGTAATGAAGGAACGGGAAAAATGAGTATGCAAAAGTGGTCAGAGTTATACTCTCGTCTGAAATCTGCCACCCCTTCTCTTTCCGATCAGCTTATTCAATTTGAAATTGCTGATGTTTTACCTGCTCTGGCGATTGTACAAGACCACCGCTTTATTGGTGCCAACCCAGTCGCCCTAAGCTATTTCGAAAGCATTGAGCAAAACTTCATCCATTCCACACCCTATGATTTTTCCCCGAGGATCCAATCTTCTGGAAGAAATAGTGTCGAATATGGCCAACAACAGCTGCGTGAAGCAGCCAAAGGAAAGATCGTTTCCTTTAACTGGTTATACTTAAGTCAGCAAGGCACTGAACTCCCAACAAAAGTCACGCTTTATCCGTTTAGTCTTGATGATAATAATGTGGTATTAATCCAATTTACGCCTATGGATAGACGTGGGAAACGACGTTCACACTCAAGTAATGGCTTTGAAAATCTACCCAAAGAGTTAATGTCGATCACCTTAGAAGACAGTGCTGAAGCTGTTTATATTACTGACGAAGACAGTCACATTTTTGCGGTAAATAAGGCGATGTGCCGCATTTGCGGCTATAGCGCTGAGCACATGTTGGGTAAAACACCCAGTGAGCTTAACCTTGAGGCGATGATTAATGATGGCATTGCTCCAAATCCATTAAAAAGCAAAGGTAGCTGGCAAGGAGAGGTGTGGAAATATCGTTCCGACGGCTCAAAATTTCCTGCCTGGCAAAGTTGCAGGCGCATTTATGCTAGCAATACCGTCTATTTTGTTAACTTATTCAGCGATATCAGTGAAAAGAAGCGACTGGAAGCCAAGCTCACTCAGCAAGCAATGTACGACAAACTGACTGGCCTGCCTAATCGATTCCACCTTATTAAAATCTTGAATAAAGCCATTAATAATATCAAGCAACACAGCACAATGATTGGTGCCTTGATGTTTTTGGATCTCAATGGTTTTAAGAATATTAATGACAGTTTTGGTCATGCCACGGGTGATAAAGTCTTACAACTTGTGGCCGCAAGATTAGAAACCTGTTGTCTAGACGATGCAGAGATAGCCCGCTTAGGGGGCGATGAATTTACCTTAGTGCTGCCAAAGTGCAAAAACAAACAAGAGATAGAAGCTTTTTCAGATCTGGTACTGTCCTTGTTTGATGTCCCCTTTGAGATCGATGGTCAAAAGTTTTATTTAAGCACCAGTATCGGCATATCGTTATTTCCACAGCAAAGCGACGAGGCAAATCAATTACTCAGCATGGCTGATACAGCCATGTATTCCGCTAAGAAAAGCCCAAATCATATTCGATTCTATAATGCGGCGATCAGAGAAGCAGCAGAGAAGAAACTGCTTATACTCAATGATTTAAGGCATGCGCAAAGCCTGGGTCAATTCAGTTTGGTTTACCAACAGATTATTGACCTCGAAAACAATAATTTGATTGCTGTCGAAGCACTATTAAGATGGAAGCGCAGTAACGGCGAAATATTAGAAGCCCGTGAATTTATCCCATTACTAGAAGAAACCAACTCAATGGTGAGCGTAGGGCTATGGGCTCTAGAGCAAGCTTGCGAACAAATGAGCAAGTGGCATGCGCAGTACAATGACCAGTTGAAAATCACGGTCAATATATCCACTTCACAACTAGAACACCCAGACTTTGTGTCGATGTTAACCAAGGTTCTGCAGCAAACTCAATTACCTTCCAACAAGTTGGTGATTGAAATTGAAGAGTCAGCTTTGATCCGCAAACCCACAATGATGTCAGCAGTATTAAACGAGCTCAAACAACTTAATATCAGCATAGCCATCGACGATTTTGGCGCCGGTCTATTCTCGCTAAGTCGATTAGGCAGCTTGCCAATTGATTGTTTAAAAATCGATTCCAGTTTCGCACAGCGACTGCATGAACCTCAAGGCAAAGAGTTATGCAAAGCCATGGTGCAACTGGCTCATACATTGAATCTTTGCTATATCGCTGAAGGGGTCGAAACCGAAGCTCAAAAAGATCTATTACTGATGATGGGCAAAGGATATGGCCAAGGTTATTACTTTGGCTGGCCAGCAACGGCCGAGGTTTTTGCATCTGAGTCATTAAGCTTGCTCAAAAAAGCTTAAAATAAGTACGATTTGACTAAAAGATGGCTGCATCAATCACCTGAATAAATTCAGTGTCGCTCCCTGCAAAAGCGGTGAATGAGGCAGCCTCTTATATTCAACTAATCTAGCTGACATCTCTATTAAACCCTATCTCTTAATGAATTAGCGTGACTTGAATAGGGTTTTATTAAGTAAGAGACGATGCCATTCACAAATCCTACCTCTATTTATTTTCTTGGTATCGTGCGCGCACATCAGCCGGCATTGACGCTAACCTCTGTTCGACTAAAGCCGCTAACGCATCGGTTAGTGGTGTCACATCTTGTTGAGGCTCTATCACCTTTAGCATCATCGCACTCGCTTCCAATGTTGACACGCTATCACTGCGGCTGGCTTTACGAATCGTGTAGTTAGAAGCGCAATCTAAATCAAGATGCAAAGCCGGAAAAGCCTGTAACCATGGATTCAATTGCAATAATTTATATGCCTTGCGCCAGGTACCATCGAGCAAGATTAGAATCACATCCGTATCAATGACGATATCAGCCACTGACTGACTTGCCGTTGATGGGTACACCAAATATATCGGTTTATTGGCCAAAGCCAATTGCTCACGTAGCAGAGCAAAGTCCTCTGCGGTTTCACCGACCACAACTTGCGTCTGAGGAATAACTAACTCCAACAGCCGCACACTATTTTTAGCGTGACCCACTTCAGTAGGATCTTGCAAAATGATCAGCTCAGTTTTAACCTGCATTTTTTTTATGCTGGCGCACAAACAGGCTTTTAGTGGATAGTGGCACGAAGGGCAGTTAGGACGAGACAAAAGTGTAAACCTAATAATGGGACAAACTCGATAGTGCTTAGTTTATACCAATTCCAAGCCAATTTATGGATAAAAAAAACCTGCATGAATGGTTAATTCATACAGGTCAAAGGGTGTTTTACGGTTAATCGTCGCTGTACGCTAACGGTTAATCCTTAATTTGTTAGTGAGCATACTGCTCTTGGTGCCAATGATCAAAGCGAGACATCGCCATCATGACCAACAAGATAATCGCCAATCCGCCCATAATAATGGCAACAGCATAAGGTGCAGGCAAACTCGTTTGTTGCACTATCGCAGTCAGCAGTGACGCGCCGCTCATCTGAATAAAACCGAGCATTGCCGTCGCAGTGCCTGCTCTCTCACCAAATGCAGATAACGCCATACTGGTTGCAGGGCCAAGCAATAAAGCAAAGCCAATACAGAGCAACATCATTGGCAACATAAAGCTAATCGCTGCCGCTAAGCCAGTTTGTGGGCCAACCACCTGCACCAATACTTGAGTGGCTGCAGACGCTAACATAAACCAAAGTGCGACAATTACAGTGGGACGGTTACCTAATTTTTTGATGACTAAAGGTGCAGCAAAACAAGCGACGATGTTGACGACAGCATTTAAACCGAACAATCCACTAAACATCAACTCTGATACCCCTAATCGGTCAATCAACCACACCGGCGCATATGAAACATAGCTTAAGATCGCGGCCATTCCCGCCATGCAGGCAAATGCATAGAACAAAAAGTGTGTCTCTATCACTACGGGTTTATAGCGAGCCCAACGGTATAATGGCCCTGAACTATCGGTACTTTTAGGGCGTGTTTCCGGTAAGCGATAACCCACAAAGATCAGGATTAATATCGCGTAGAGCGTCATAAACACGAAGGTCGAGCGCCAACCAAATTGCAGCGCCAGTAAACCACCCAAGGTTGGTGCCAATGCAGGGATAACGCAAATCATGCCGTTAAGATAGCTATAATAACGCGCGCTCTCTTTTGGAGTGAAGCAATCACGTACCGCACTAAAGACCACAATAGAGGTCGAACAAGCCGCTAAGCCCTGCAATACACGCGCAAACTGCAACCAGTGAAATTCAACGGAAACGGCGGCAAGGATACTGCTGGCGATGTAAAGAATAATACCGCCCAATGCGACAGGTCGTCTGCCATATCTATCGGCTAACGGTCCAATTAATAATTGTCCCGTTCCCATAGCAAAAAGGAACAACACTAAAGTCGACTGTATTTGACTCGCCGAAACAGCAAATTCAGTCGCCATAGCAGGCATAGAAGGAAGGTAAATATCGATAGCCAATGGACTGAGTACAACCATCGACATTAAAATAGGGAGTAAATTACGGCGCATTATCTTTCTCAAATATTGTAAACACGACTATATTAATCAAACTATGGTATGAACAGAAATGATATTATTTCCATAATGAATTTCCATTGAGGAATATCTTGTGAAATTAGAGAATTTGGCACGTATCGACTTAAACCTACTCGTCATTCTACAAATACTATTGGAGGAGCAAAGTGTTACCCGAGCTGCAAATCGCTTACATCTAAGTCAGTCAGCATTGAGTAAGAGCCTTAATCGTTTGAGAGATACCTTAGGCGATCCACTTTTTTTACGCACGGCACATGGCTTAAGGCCTACCGCCCATGCTGTACAACTTGGAAAATTGCTGCCTCAAAGCTTACAGAGCTTATATCAACTGACTTTACCCCCCAGTTTTGAGCCCGGTAGCAGTACTCGGCAGTTTTCATTTTCTATGGTGGAGAGTGCATATGAAACACTGATCCCCTACTTTATCGGCCCTTTGCTGACCAAGGCACCCAATCTTAAATTAGACAGCTATGTTTGGACGGAAAACTCGACCCTAGCGATTCAGCAAGGTCAGATAGATTTCGGTATTTCAGGGCGTGATCTTCACCCACAGTCCGCTTTTAAAATTGATCGCCTGCCCGATGGCATTGCACACCAGACCCTATTTACCGATAAGCAAGTTTGCTTAGTGAGGCAAGATCACCCCTTGCTGGCTACGATAGCAACCGGCCTCTGGGATCTAAATATCTATTTAGAGATGTCTCATGTACAGGTGCGCTGTGAAGGCAATGATTGGTGGGCATTAGATTATCATCTGGCAGATCTAGGGCACCATCGCCGGATCAGTACCACTGTGCCTGACTTTTATGGCGCTGCGAGTATCTGCGCCCATAGTGATTTGATATTTACCCTTCCCGCGAGTTTTGCCCAACATGCAAAGAAATTGTACCCGCTAGCGGAACTCCCACTGCCTTTCGAATTCATGCCACTAGCCTATGTATTGCTTTGGCACCAAAGAAACGATGATGACCCAGGGCATCAGTGGGTAAAAAATGTTATTTGTCAAAGTGTTGCAACCGCTTTCGATTCACCAGACTTAAAACACTTTTTGAAAACAGAACAAGATTAACCTTTATTAACGTGATCTCTGCTTAGATAATCGGCAATATTAAATCCGTTAACTTGCCCATTCAGTTGTTATTCATCTTTTTAGTGTAAGCTAACAACTAAGACATTTTGGAGAAAATATGATTTACAACTCGTTTCAAAGCAACCCAATGCAAAATCGATTTTCTGGCTCTCGCGGCTGGTTAGCATTCATTATCGGTTTGGCCTTTATGACTCTAGCGCTCGTCGCGCTGCCTTTTTTACTGCTTTTCGGCGCAATCACATTTATGGCATTAAGCTTGTTTGGTCGCGTTTACCTAAAGCGTCAACTCGCGCGTTTTAATAAGCAGCAAGCCGGACAGAAATTTCAGAAAGACGATGCTTTTCAAGAAAACGTTTCCCGAGAAAATACTTCTCAATCAACGGCAGCAGGCCGTATCTTTGAGCATAATCCTAACGAATAACTTTCATTGCAGATGCGCTACGAGGTCTTGATAATAAGGCCTCAAATCGCTGCCAGTGTATCGCTTTATCAGCAGTTCCACTCTCCACCCACTCAGCAACAGCATCTTCCCCAACACTATAGTTAATAATGTACGAACGATTTTGGTCAAAGAAACGAGTGCGTTGTTCCGCTCTTGAGTGGGTATAAAATGCATCATCAACCAGCAGACGAGTCGCCTCTTTATAATTAATCTTTTTATCCGTTAATAATTTACTGACATGGTTTTCAAAGTATCCAAGCCGCTTAATACAAGCAAACACCTTGTGAAACAGAGTAAGGTCCGCCTCGAGGCCAGCCAACGGCATTAATACATCACGCTCAAACAACACAATCTCATCTTGGCTCATCAATAGACGCAAAGCATAATTAGCGCTGCCTTCAGCAAGGTAAGATATCGGACTGAACAAGGGATAGATTGAATATTCCAACCAGCCTTTTTCTTTTACCAACAACTGCTCTTGCAGGGCATTAAAGACGTGGTGACCAGGATAGCCTTCGTGAGTCGCTAACTCCAAATATCGGTCAATCGTTAACGGTTGATCTTGATTGAGTTGAATTAGGCTATGGTAATCACCTTTGTACCAGTTATATGCGGTCCACACTTTGTCATTAACATACTCAATTTCACAATGCTCATACGCAGGTAATGTGAACTGCTTTTTAGTCAATTCACGCGCCTTATCAATCGCCGCGTTAAATACTGCAGCGGCTTTATTTTTCGGTACAATATAAGACAACTTAAATTCGGCCAAACGGCTTGCGAATGTCCCTTCGCCGGGCAATAAGTTATTGAGTTCTATATGGATGCTGTTAAGTTCTGCTAATGAGTATTCAACGACCGCTGAATCGTACAACCGACGAGCTTCTTCCTCAAAGCTAAGGGACTTCCCCTCCAATAGATCTAAATACGCGCCAATCGATAGCCATTGCTTTTCGAGGAAGCAATAGCGGCCACTCAACTCTATATCAAGATGATTTTCACCAACAGCCGCAAGCACCTGGCAACCCTCTTCGTATTGCAACCTAAGCTCCGTTAATGGCTGCCAAAAAGCGTCTTCTTGCCATGCTCTAGGGCCAAAATACGCATCAACGTAGAGTTCGTCGTGCTGTCCGATTGCAAGTGCAAATCGAGTATAGCGCTCTGCAAACTTATTCAGTTCTTGGTTTTTCGCTTTTGAATAAGCGGGAGAGATAAGAATTGATTTAGCTTCATTGTCAGCAGAATAAGGCATAGGGCGCTCCAGCATTTTGATTGTCGTCAATGTACACATATAGAATAATGTATACAACTGGAATTTGAGAATATGTTAATTATATGAGTATGGAATCATTTACCCTGTTTTCTACTTAGGAAAGAATTTAGGACAGAAAAATCTACTACGCGGCGTGTGTATAGATATCAATCTAGAGCTGTACAATAAATGCAGCCCGCACTGCTTATTGAAGGAAAGGGAATAGAAATCACACTAGTTGCATTTTAAGACTGAAGCAAAAGAGTATCTGTATTGAGCATTTTAGCTAAGTAATTCAGCCGCTTTTGCTAACGCTTCTTTTTCTTGAGGTGAGTTGGTCATTTCCATCACAGAGAGTACTTGCTGCTCAAGTGAAGCCCATAGAGGTTCGATCACCGCCAGTTCATCATCATTAGCGTGCTCTCGAGCCAGTTTTAATAAAGAGGCTGAAGACACAACATCGATACGCCCTAACATACCATCGGCAAGCGCAATACTCAGCTCTATCATTGCTGGCACACTATGACCGTATTTAATCACTTCACGTAAATAGCTTTCTGCCTGCGAGTAATCATCCCCTAATCCAGTGTCATCATGCAGCATCGACTGTGCTCTAGAGAACATAGCATCGACTTGGCCTTGCTCAGCAGCTTCAGCCAACCAATGTTCGCTTTGTACCGCATCAGCATCACAGCCTTCACCGCGGGCTAACATCAGCGCCAGATGGTATTGTGCATGCGGGAAACCTACTTTTGCCGCGCGACTGATATATTTATAAGCCGTTTTCAGATCAGATTGCTGATAATAAAGTACACCCAGATTTGCCATTGCTTCTGATTGCTCGAGCTTTGCCGCTTGACTCAAGTAACGCTCAGCAAGCTGCACATCGGCTTCAAAATGCTGACTACCGACTAAATAGAAGTAACCTAACAACGCCATGGCATTAGCGACGCCTCCAGCTGCCGCTGAAGCAATGGCCTGCTCACCCCCTACAACATCAAATTCACCGCTGTAACCATGGACTAATGATACGCCATGTTCATATAAGGCATTCACATCATCATTGGCGGCCTGCGCAAACCAATAGCTGGCTTGCTTAAACGATGCAGTAGAGCGATCTTCAACCTTGTCATCACGGCTTTCTTGTAATGCTAATTCCTGCTCTCTTTGCATTAACGCTCGCGTCTTAAGCGACATACCGACTAGATATTGCGATTCCGCGTCTCGCTCCATCACCGCGCGATAGCACAAGTCTCTACCCGCTAAGGCATCAAACTCTTCAAAGTAATATTCTGGCTTGCTCGTATTCGTCACCTGACTGAACAGTGAATCCACCAGCAAGAGTAGATTTTTTATTGCGCGCTGACTTAACTCCTGCAATTGCTCAGGAGTAAGGTGATACTTTTCAGGATGGGCACCACGATTACCATCGGCACGCAGTTTATGCAGAGCTCGGGTGGTTTTAACATCGATAAGTCTGCGTTGGTTTAGCAGCTCAATGCGATCGTAAAGGTTGGGGCTATCGAAATCGATAGCATACTCTTCAGCCAGTAAGCTGGTTAGCTTATGGCTAAAGCTTCTTACATGAAGCAAAGCTTGCGTTGGCACATCAGTTACAAAGCTTTTAGCCTTGCGATAATCCTGTCCCAGCTCGACTGAAAACTGATTAACGAATTCAATATCGTTTAACAAGATATGCTCCCACGCCGTTTACCACATGCGTTACGTTGAATTAGCTAGAACAATGGCGCATGTCATCTAAAACACTCGCCATCATTGCCTATGTTCAATACTGAGGGTTATGGCTCTAGATTACCGGCTGTATCTGGCTGTTCACGTGACACCATATATAAACGAAATAGAACCACGTTAACGAATAAGCCAAAAAATGCCACAATAACTTCACCCACTAACTGTAACGGTAGACCGCCAAGTTGTGTCGCCATAGCCAGCACACTGCCCACCAACGAGACCGGAATATACAGTAATAATACCGTTATTGTTTTCAGTGTTATCGGTCCACTAAATGCAAAGCTACGCTTAATAGCTTCCATGGGTGTCAATCGCTCAACGACCACCATGAAGTTAACAAAGGCCAGCCGAGCAAAAAGATAAACACTAATCACCAAACCAATGATTCCCAGCATAGGGTTGATCGCGAGTAGCACGAAGAAAGGCGCCAGTACCGCTAGACCCGAAAAGACGCCAGCCAACAATAGCGCAGGAACAAAGTTCAAACTGGTTTTTAATATCATGCCGTTACTAGGACTGTGTCCCTGTGAACGGATCTCTAAAAACAGCGTTAATGCTGCAATTAAAAATGAAAATACCAGCAACAACACCATCATAGCGACCATATGACTGGTGCCAAACTGAGGTTTTTCAAGATCAGCAGCGTTTATCTCTAAACTCAACCACAGTTGAATACCCACTTGGATAAACAACACAGGAACAGTCAAAGCCGCTAATTGGCTAATATTATTACGAAAAAAGTTAAATGCTTGAGTCAAGATTGCTGATAATGACATAGAGTTTTCCAAAAAATGAAATCGAGTAACACGAATTAGGGCTAAGGATACCCAAGTTTGGTAATTAATGCACAGTTGAAATCACGTATTAGCTATTTGTTAAAAGTAAAAAAACTGCAAACTGTTTGTTAAAACCGTTAAACTCGTTAAATAACACAACAGAATTACCTTAAAAGGATGGCCCTTATGAAATTATTGACTGCAAGTATTCTGACGCTTCTCAGCATATTCTCAACTCAGATTAACGCCCACGGATTCGACCCATTAGCAGAAGCAACCAAAGCGATTTCAACCCCTTCGCAGTCTGATGATTTAGTCGGTAATGTTATGTCGCAATTAGGCTTAAGCCAAGGTCAAGCTGAGGGCGGTTTAGGCAGTTTGTTATCACTCGCACAGTCTTCACTGGGCAGTAGTGATTTCAGCTCAATTTCGGACTCTATCCCCGGTATTGATGGTTTGCTAGGTGCAGTGCCTGAGCTCGACAACGATTCAGGTATGTCAGGCTTATTATCTAAAGCGGGTGGATTAGGTGATTCACTGCAGGGCGGTGCTATGGTATACGACGCTTTTGAAAAGCTAGGCATTTCTAAAGACTTAGCCGCACCTATGATTGATATCGTAAAGGGTTACCTCGACACGAATGGCACCTCTGGCACCTCTGACCTATTAATGAAAGGACTTGGCGCTATATTGTAAACCAAGGATTTATCCATCTTGGCTATTGTTGAAGCATTCAGCTAAGTCAAGATGGAACTCTCATGCGATTTAATGCTCTAATTTTTATAATCACCTTTGAGGCTCTTGCATGCTTGCCAAGCTAAAACAGTTTTTTGAAGCTCAACACCACACGCTTTCTGCTGAAGAGCAGGCGCAGCACCTTAACCTTGCCGCTGCCAGCTTGCTATTAGAAGTCGTCATGGCCGATGAGAACATGTCAGATGAAGAAGCCAAGATATTACCTGAGCTTCTCACCACCACTTTGGGCTTATCAATAGAAGATGTCAGTGCATTAATCGCCAACGCGACCGTGTCACAACAGAATTCCACCTCACTTTATGAGTTTACTCAAGCGATTAATGACAACTTCGATATAGAGCAAAAACAGCATTTGATCCTCGCAATGTGGCGTTTAGCCTATGTTGACGGGCACCTGTGTCAATATGAAGACCAGATGATCCGCCGCACCTCTGAATTGCTACACCTTAGGCATAGCGAACTCATTCAGATGCGCAATATCGCGATTGAAACACAACAAAAACCTTGAGTAAGCGGCTATTGCCGCTGCTACAACGCGAATTGCTTTCGATTAAGGTGGGTTTTCTGCGCCCACAACATGGGAAACAGAACCAGCATTAATACTATCGCGTAGGTCATATTCCAACCTAAAGCAAAACCAATAACAGCGCATAATGCACAGCTCAGTATCACCAATGGCAAGTAACGCTTGCTCAGTAATTTAGCCGCAGCAAACATAGTGGCCAAATAGATAATCACAAACACCCCATTGCTCCACGCAATAAGATCTTCTAATTGCTGACCTGTTGCGTAGGTCACTATAATGACTAATGCCATCGCAATCAGCACCGCTATTGCAGCGCGAGCAGGTGAATGATGCTGATTCAATTGGCTAAAGTATTTTGGCAATACGCCATCTCGGCTAAAGCTCCAGATTAATCTAGAGACACTCGCGGTATAAACATTGACGGTAGCCAAACCACTCACGATCCCCAATATGCCAATCACCTGTGCCCCATAGCCGCCCAGTAAACTGTCGAACACGCCGACCATCGCCACTGGTGTATCGCTTGGCACGACCAATAGTAATAAGGTACAGGCTAAATAAACCACGCCAACCAGCACGGTGCCGATGAGCATTGCAGGGATCATATCTTGCTTCGGCTGACGAAAGTCATTGGCAAGATGTGTCATCGCTTCGATACCCAAAAAACTCCAGAATGCAATACCGACCGCGGCCATGATCAGGCTCGCATTCGGTGCATCTTGATGGGTAAAAGATTCAAGCTCCGATAAACTCAAGCCAACACCGCCAAATAGCGCTGCCACGACCGAGACAATTGCTAAAGTTAACCCGAACTGCAGTTTTGCAGAAACTTGAATGCCGCGTAAATTAAGTAACAGTAGCACTCCTAGCAATAACAACTCGGTGCCAACTTGCGCCCAACCATTTATCGGCACTAGCGCATTAACGAATTGAAAGGTCATTAGAATAGCGGCCGGTGCACCGATGGGCACCACCAGTAAAAACATCAAGCCAATCGTTCGTCCAGCAGTACGACCAAACGCTTGCTCTACAAAATAGGCCGGCCCTGCGGCATGGGGTAGCACACTGGCTAAACGTCCAAACACCAGCGTCACCGGAATAATCGCTAGCGTTAATACTAGCCAGGCGATTAATGCGCCTTGCCCTGCGGTCACGATTGTCATTTGTGGCAGGATAAACACGCCAGTACCCAACAAAGTGGTGGCCATAAGCCCGGCACCTTGCCAACGGCCTATGGTTCCTTGTATTTGATTCATGTCTTATATGCTCTGGTTTACAATGGCACCATTATAATTCTAGACTGACTAGCTTTCTGCGTTTAATCGCCGTCACCTTCACCAAATCTACCGTCATTTTGTCGGTATTTTACTTTAATGCCGTCATTATGTTGGAATTGATCATGGACAAGTTTGATAATGCCATTTTAAGTGCCTTAAGATCAGATGCACGCCGCAGCATCTCAGACATTGCGGCGGCAGTGAATCTATCACGCTCTGCGGTCACTGAGCGAATAAAGAAGATGGAATCATCGGGTACTATTCGTGGTTATCAAGTGATATTAAGTGCATCCCAAACTGATGGGGTCTCAGCCTACTTTGAAATCCAACACAAATGCCCCAACTGCGCCGATATCGTCAAAATTTTCCATACCATCCCAGAAATTATTACTTGTAAAGGCATCACTGGCGATATGGATCTACTGATCTATGCCACTGCGGCATCAATGAAACGTCTACACGAGATCCGTGAGTTTATTGATGCTCAAGACGATATCACCAAAATTAAAACCCATGTGGTGATGAGTGAGTGGATAGACAATCAAGGTTAACCATATAAAACTGAAAATGACGTAAGAAGGAAAGCGATAATCGACTTGCCATGGCGCTGGTCATTGCCACTGGCATGTTATGGCAATACCCTCCGCACTCAGTTTTGGCGCAGGCCTTGATGCTTGATCAAGCAATGGCCCTAAGCTGGCCAACACTCTCTAAGTGGTTATCAGTCGCAATCTGTCTGCTGGTTAGCAGTCAGCGTTATGCTAACCACTCCCGCGTTTACGCGGTTATGACTATCTTCGATAGGAGTGTATCAGTCATTGCTAACACTATTTTTGACAAGAGAGTCTTAAGGAGTAACTGCCAACTTTCGATTAAAGGCCAAATCCAAAGCCGAACGCTTGGCACTAAATTGTACTCTGGCCCACATATGTCTAATTCAATTTAACAGCCATCGTAAAATTTGTTCACCTTCAATTCACTATTAACAATATTACCAACGCCGACTGATCGTGAAAGTTGAACAAAACAATTCAGGGCTCTAAGTTCTTGCGATTCTAATATTTTATCCCCCAAATATACGTAAGTACTTAGCATAGTCGAATTGTTTGGATAATCAGTAATCATAAACCCATCAACATTCATTGCAGCCTTTATGTGTTCAGGTTTAATACTCATAGAACCGTCAAGCACATATAAATCAGTATTCGGGATGTTTGTTTCAACTTTAGCCGATGCAACTCCCGCGAGAACAGCCTTACTCATTACAATTGAATTCGCTGATTTAACAGCGCCTACAAACCCATCTAGGGATGCTATACGTGCATCGCTACTTATGTTTAAAAATTTTGGAGCTGCGGCGACCGCAAGGATCCCCAATATAATGATAACAACCACCAGCTCGATGAGTGTAAAGCCCTTACTTTTCAATGTTTTTTTAACTCCAATCTTCTTCTCGATGTAAATAGAACGTTTGAACTTATATTATTGTCACTCCGCTATTTTACAGCATCGTCCAAATGGCGTATATGATATTTATGCCTTGGAAAATCATCTTGATAGCTTGCGTAAATAACCGCCGCTATAGTCATTCTATTAAGTATTTAGCGCTTCCCGTAGGGTGGCTTTCAAAGCACTGAATGAACAGGTATTTAATACAATTGGTATTACTTTGTACGGCATGTTAAAGCAATAATTGAAGTACGAGAACCTAGAGTAGTGGCAAAGTCGACAATAACATTTTGTGTTGACCTCACAGCGGGTTAACAATGGCATTTGGTCGTAGACAGAAATGATGGCTTTCGCCAAAGGATATAAATTTAAAAGCTCCACTTATAGTGAGTACATTCATAAGCCCTGCGATAAATTCAACACTCCGATATGTTAATCACGGTGACACCTATTACTAGGTGCTTAACTGTCGAAAACCGACTATTGATTTATTCCCTGCCAGTGAAAACCCTTAGATTTAAGAAAACCAAGGACGATCATATTCCTTTGCACTAAAGCAAGTTAAACTAACATTATCATTGGGATGGTAATTAACTATGCAAACTAAACATACAGCTGAATTAAACCTGCTTTGGGGAACATTAATCTTAGAGGAGCTTGCTCGTCTAGGGGTCAAACATGTCTGTATGGCGCCGGGGTCGCGCTCAACCCCGTTAACCCTTGCTGCGGCTAAGCAGGACAAGCTATGCCAACATCTGCATTTTGACGAAAGAGGCTTAGGCTTTATGGCGCTGGGCATTGCCAAGGCCAGTGGCGCGCCAGTGGCTATTATTACCACCTCTGGCACCGCAGTGGCTAACCTTTACCCCGCTATTATTGAAGCTTGGCTAACCCAAGTGCCACTGATTGTGCTTTCAGGCGATCGTCCACCAGAGCTTATCGACTGTGGCGCTAACCAAGCGATGACTCAGCCCGCTATTTTCGCTCAATATGCCAAGTCACTAAACTTGCCCACGCCAGACAAGAGCATTAGCCCAGCGGCATTACTGAGCTCAATCGATGATGCCGTCAGTAACCAAACACAACCCGTGCATATAAACTGTATGTACCGCGAGCCACTCTATCCAGCAGCGCCTCAAGCAGACTTTAGTCATTACTTAAAGCCGATAGCCCAATGGCAGCAAACTAAAGCACCTTATATTCAGTACGCAGCCCAAACTGCTTCACAATTGCCAACCCACGATGCGCTAGCAAGGTTTGTCCATGGTAAAGGCATTATTGTCGCGGCGACACTGGCTCCAGAGCATCACCCCGAGCAACTGATCGCATTGTCGATAAAGCTCGGCTGGCCCATAGTGACCGATGCACAATCGCAACTGCGACAAAGCAGTGCCGCCATTGGTAATATCGACCAATTATTACTGCAACCTAAGTCGCAAGCTCTGCTAGCACAGGCCGAAAAAGTGATTGTGTTTGGCGGGCGTATCTTGTCAAAACGCTTGAGCAGTTATTTGAGCGAGCATAACTGGAAAGACTACTGGCAAGTATTGCCGCAGCAACAAAGACTCGATCCTAACCATAAAGCTAAACAGGTATGGATTGCGCACGCTAACACCTTTAGCGCGCTACCTTGGCCACGCTCATCTCAGGCTCAATGGGCCTTAGCATTAGTGCAGCAGAATGAAGCGCTAGAAACCTTATACCAGCAGCAAATTGATCATGCTCAATTCGGTGAGGCGCAAGCCATACGAGCAATTGCTAAACGCCAAACGAGCCAGCACCAGCTATTTATTGGCAACAGTTTGCCTGTCAGACTATTTGATATGTTTGCCCCTATTAGCGCAGAACACGCCACGGTCTTCACCAATCGTGGTGCTTCAGGGATAGATGGCTTACTCGCCACCGCATGCGGCGTTGCCATTGCGGAAAAAAAGCCAACCACACTGATTA
The DNA here is from genome assembly GCF_002836205.1 of Shewanella sp. Choline-02u-19. NCBI lineage: Bacteria > Pseudomonadati > Pseudomonadota > Gammaproteobacteria > Alteromonadales > Shewanellaceae > Shewanella > Shewanella sp. Choline-02u-19. The sequence goes on along the minus strand of NZ_PJBE01000012.1, from coordinate 272,281 downwards.
TTGGCGATATTTCACAACTACACGATCTCAACTCTCTGGCGATTGCGCGCAGCGTCACCAGTCCGTTAATCATTGTGATCCTCAATAATGATGGCGGTAACATTTTCAATCTGCTGCCAGTGCCAAACGAGCAGCTACGAACCGATTACTATCGTTTGTCCCATGGGCTTGAGTTTGGTTTTGGTGCGGCAATGTTTGGTTTAGCCTACAACCAAGTTGAAGATCTCGATGACTTTATCGAGTCTTACGAATATGCCATGACCTACGCAGGGCCGTCAGTCATCGAGGTGAGCGTTTCGCAAAACCAAGCCACTGATCAGATAGCGCATATCGCGACTTGGGTGAAACAAAGCTGATGTTGGCATATCAATGCCAAGGTAACCCCAGCATGCCAGCAATGGTGCTGCTGCATGGTTTTTTAGGCAGTAAAGCCGATTGGTCCGCGGTGATAGAGGTGCTCGCGGAGCAATATTATTGCATTAGCATCGATCTACCTGGCCACGGCCAGAGCCTTAACCATACATTGCCAACACCAGGGTTTGATGCCTGCACCGCACTTATCCAGCAAACACTGTTACAGCTTAAGGTTCAGCAGTATCACTTGGTTGGTTATTCGCTCGGTGGCCGTATTGCGCTGCACCTTGCGCGGCAAGCCCCCGAGAATATTTTGAGCCTAATACTCGAGTCGTGCCATCCAGGCCTTAAATCTGCAGATGACAGAGCCGCAAGAAAAACCAGTGATGCACTGTGGGCAACTAAATTAAATAGCCTGACTATCGAGAATTTCTTAGCGCTTTGGTATCAACAAGCCGTATTTGCCGACCTTAGTGCCAGCAAACGTCAAGCAATGATCCAGCAGCGCCGTGGTAACCAAGCCTTAGCCCTAGGCAATTGTTATCAAGCCACGTCACTTGCTGAGCAAGCTGACCTTTGGGACACTCCAGCGATAATATCTGCACCATGCTATTTTATTGCCGGTTCTGACGACCAAAAATTTCTCTCACTCGCGACTCGTTGGCAGCAACAATATCCCATCGCTATGTATGCTGTTGCGGCTAGTGGCCACAATATCCATAGCGCTGCACCCATTGCGTTTAGCAAACAAGTATTACAGCTGCTTAAGCCATCGTCATTTAATCCATCATCCAATAGGCCCACTTAATGATCCTCACTAAACTTAGCCTTCATCAATACACTATTGATCTCGATAGATTATTGCCCGTGGGTAAGCAACGCATCGATGAGCGCCATGGTTTGGTGCTCTGTGCGACTATAAATTCCGGTACCGATGAGCGCACTGAGCAGGTGGAGATTGCACCGCTTTCTGGTATTGATGTCGATGGACATCAGCTCACCGGTTTTAGTCAGCACTCTCTTTTGCAAACGAGTGCACAACTCAGTGAGTACCTAGCAGCGCTGCATCAACAGCCTGCCGATAAGTTGCTTGATTTTGCCGATACAAGCGAACAAAACGCCATAGCCTATGGTTTAAGTTTACTGCACGCCAAACTGATGGGCTCACTCGATGGACACAGTCTTGAAGTTCGCACCATTCCGTTAATTTACCGAAACCAGGATGAGCCGTTAACTGCAGTTGCCGAGCGCGTAACCGCGCTGGCTAACAACATTCACGCCGTTAAAGTCAAAGTCGCACAAACGTCCCTTGAAGATGAGATCCAGCTGATCCATCAGATCTTAGCCATACGTCCCGATTTAAAACTACGGCTCGACGCAAACCGTGGTTTTGAGTTGCAACAAGCCATCGAGTTTATCGCCTGTATCCCTATTCATGCGATTGAGTACATTGAAGAGCCTTGCAAGCAGCCTGCCGATAACCCAATATTTTATAACGCGATTGGAGCACCTTGGGCACTCGATGAGTCACTCAATGACCCACACTACCAGTTTGAGATGCAAGCTGGGCTCAGCGCTATTATCATCAAACCTATGCTACTGGGTAGCTTACAGAAGTTGCAGTCTTTGCAGCATTTGGCCACTGAACACGGGGTTCGCTCAATATTAAGCTCAAGTTTGGAAGCCAGTTTAGGTATTGCAGCCCTCAGCCGTTTGGCCAGCATTATGACTCCAGATGAGGTCCCAGGGATCGACACATTAAGCGCATTTAGCCAGGACCTAGTACAAAGTACAGGTAAAGCAAAATGCCTGCAGCTAAGCGATCTGCAACTACTACTAGCGTTGGACTAGACCCTTATGCCGAACCGTCCTGCTAACGCCCTTATCCTGTCACCTATTCATCAGATTGCTACGCAACGACCTGATTCAATCGCCTATAAGATTAGCGGCCACGCCGTCAGTTATCAGCAGCTAAGCCAGTACGTCGTCGCTATTGGTGAGCAGCTTAAGCAAGCAGGGCTGCAGCAAGGGAATAGAGTCGCTTGTATTGCCAATAATAGCCCCGAGCTACTCAAGCTTTACTGGGCATGTGTCGACCACGGTCTACTGTTTTGCCCAGTCTCACCACGTTTTGCACAAAAGCAGCTAATCGAATTAATCCAAACTCATCAATATCGCTATTGTTGGCTATCCAATAACACCCAAGCCCTATTACCAGATCTAAAAGCTAAACTGCTAACACTGGGCCAAGATAACACTCGCTTGCTAGAATTTGAGTTTGGCAAAACAAGTCCTCAGCAGTCGCTCAAGATCGATCCTGCGCAAGCAGTAGATGCCATTCTCACCTCAGGTAGTACTGGCTTACCCAAAGCCGCGGTGCATAGCCTGCAGAACCATATCGCCAGTGCCAAAGGCGCTAAAACGCTGATCGATATTATGGAGACAGATAGCTGGTTACTCTCGCTGCCGCTGTTTCATATCGGTGGGCTGGCTATTCTCAATCGTTGTGCACTCGTGGGTGCCTGTGTGGTATTTGAAGATAAATCAATCACCCTCGCCGAGCAGTTAACCAGAGACCAAGTCAGCCATTTGTCATTGGTCAGCGCGCAACTGCAGCAGTTACTGAGCGCTGACACTCACTGCTTCCATCACGTCAAAGCGATGCTGTTAGGTGGTGGCGCGATTTCAGCCGATCTACTCAACCAACTTGCAGTGCTCAATATTAACGCCTTTACCAGTTACGGCATGACCGAGATGGGCTCACAGATCACCACTGGCATCGCCCGTGCTGATAGCTCAAGCGGCCAACTTTTACCTCAACGAGAGTTAAAAATAGTCGACGGTGAGATATGGCTAAAAGGCGACTGTTTGTTTCTTGGCTACCTTGGTGTCGATGGCCTTAATAAGCCACAGGACACTTCATTAGAGATACAAGGTTGGTTTCGCAGTACAGACTTAGGACATTGGGATAAAAACGGCAATCTGTGCATTGACGGCCGTTTAGACAACATGTTTGTTTGCGGTGGTGAAAACCTGCAACCTGAAGAGATTGAAGCCGTGTTAAAGCAGCACCCTTTGATTGCTGATGCCATCGTCTTCGCTAAAGCTGATGACAAGTTTGGTCACTTACCTGTAGCAATTATCAAACTTGCTAATGATTTAGCAAGTCAGCCGTCAGAAGCAGAGTTAACAGAGTTTCTCGCCGACAAAATTGCCCGCTTCAAGCGGCCAAGATATTATTACCCGTGGCCAGATGTCGCTACAGTAGGGATTAAAGTGGTGCGTAAACAGATTATAGAAGCGGTTAAAGGCTAGCGTCACCTAAGCGGCGCCAAAACTGTTAGCTATAATGTGTAGCGTTGTAAATAAAATCATAACCAACTTTTTTAAGTAAGTTTAAACGCCTTGCTAGACTACAAATTACAAATCATTTCGAATCGGGAACCACCACGTTTTTAAGTTTTCTTTGTCTGAACGACTTAGCACAAGAGTTTCCTGAGCTTCAGTTTCAACATTAAATAAATATGACTTACTAACGAAACTTTTGAGATTACGATCAAAGGCCTGTATTTCTAGCTTGTATTCACCTGTTTGTAAGGCAACATCGGAAATACCTTCGGATGTAGTTCCCAAACTAGCAAATCTTAAATAGTGCTGTGTTCCTGATTTTCCATGAACTAAAATTGGACTTGCTGTCCTGCCTGCTCCCCAAGCTTCACCTTTATGAGAATTATCTTCGGCGAAGTCTTGCCAAAACAGCTCCCATTGTTGTTTTGTTGGCGATGTTAAAAGAATTTTAAAATCAGTGATTGTTCCTGAATTAGAACCTTCATTTATAACTGTAATTGGAACATACATTGCAAAGTTTGAAGGCATGTAATAAGCCCAAACTTTGTTATCAATGTAAATATCAATTTCGGCTTTGCTGTTACTTAATCTATAACCTAAAGCGGTACCCGCCAGAGCACCAACTATTGAGCCGCCCGCACCTAATAATGATGCATATAATGTAGGATCCAACGGAACTCTCCTTAGTAGCCTAACGCATATTCAATAGCAGCTCGATAACGTTCTTGGCTGCACGATTATTCCGTTCAACGGTAGCACTGCTAAACTATTGTTGTAAATAGCTTATTTATACAATAATCACCAAGAATAGAGTGTATTCAGGCCGGAGAAAGAGAGTCTGTTTCTTTACGGGGTCTATGTATCAATTTTTACTATTTTGCAATAGATTGATATATGGGGATTTTCTCAAACATTATAGAATTACCTGTGCATAAAAAGTACATTTTGGAGCGGTAATGACTCAGCTTCAGCCTAAAGTGGTTCCAATTGCTTGCAGCATGCGTATGTGCAGACACTTCTTAGGCACGCTGCAAGTACGTCCCTGTAAGCTCTACGATGGCATCCATGCCATCAAAGGCCTAAGTCGTATCTACACTAGGTTAGAAAAGCATGGATCTCAGCATTTGTATTAGAAATAAGAACCCAAAACTTAATATGCACACCAATCCAACAGAAAACACCATTCCCCATCGAAGTTGCCGAAGTACGTAGATAAAAATGTCGTAGAACCATCATGGATGATGGTTCAGGCTCGGGGGGACATGGATGTCCCATCTGAGCCGTTAGGCGATTTTTGTAGGAGTATGAGGCCTGTACTTAATGCATGTAACTTCGTCGGGGCGTCATGGTGGATGCAAGGAGGATAAGGACGAGCAGTCCTCCTTGCCCCGGTGTGGGATGGAATCCCACGACTTTGGTCAAGCAAAGCTTGATTCCCCCTGACGTCTGGAATACATTTCAGACATAAAAAAACCTGCCGTAGCAGGTTTCAGTCAGTGCAAATAAAAAGCCTTAAGCCTCCATTCGCCCTTTTAGTTTGTTCATGGCATTCTTTTCAAGTTGTCGGATTCGCTCTGCCGATACTTGATAAGTGGTCGCTAACTCTTGTAGCGTTGTTTTATCTTCATTTAACCAACGAGCCTGAAGAATGTGCTGACTACGCTCATCAAGTGTTTTGATAGCTGAAAGCAGGCGCGTTTGATTATTTTTTTCCCAGTTATCATTTTCAACTTGGTTAGCCAAATCAGATGAATGATCTTCAAGATAATGCATAGGTGCATAGTCTTTCTCATCATCGTTATCGCTGGCCAAATCAAAAGCGGGATCTTGGGCTGCCATGCGTGATTCCATTTCGGTCACGTCAGATTTTGCAACACCTAGGCTTTCTGCAACCATGCCTACTTCATTATCCGTAAACCAGCCAAGACGCTTTTTAGTTTTACGAAGGTTAAAGAACAACTTACGCTGTGCTTTTGTGGTTGCGACCTTAACTATGCGCCAGTTTTTAAGCACATATTCGTGAATTTCTGCTTTGATCCAATGAACAGCAAATGACACCAAGCGAACACCCACATCTGGGTCAAAACGCTTAACGGCTTTCATCAGGCCAATATTGCCTTCTTGAATTAAATCGGCTTGCGGTAAACCGTATCCAGAATAGCCTTTTGCAACATGTACCACGAAGCGCAAGTGCGACATAATCAGTTGTTTCGCAGCTTGTAGGTCACCGGTTTCCTGCAGACGCTTCGCCAGCTCATGTTCTGTCTCTGCATCCAACATAGAAATTCTATGCGCAGAGTGAATATAAGACTCGAGGCTTCCACTACTTTGAGGAACCATTAGTGCCATTGTTTGCGTTTGATCTGTCATTCACGCTCCTGCTACTTATTACTAATACTACGGTCTAACTAAACCTGAAAATCACACCTCTATTGAGATGGACCGTGAACTATCGACTAATTGACAAAATATGTCAACCATCGGCGTTATCTAATACGGTTGAATTTTCACACCTACATAGAGACAACGCAAATGAAGGATAGTTCATCTTTGCCTTTGCGCCTCATCTATACCTAATATATAACTATGAAGGTTCAATAGCCCGCAAATGTTGGCGTACGGAGAGGTATGAGCCAAGCCAACCTAAAAATGAAGCTAATAGAACCAGTTGCCCAAGCTCTGTTAATGTCAGTGATTCCATATGCAGCTGGCTGCCATACAAACCAAGTAACTCAGCCAGTGCGGAGTCTAAATACCATACCAGTAAATTAATAATCACCCAGGCTAATATGCCACCAATGATACCAAACCAAATACCGGTATAAAGGAATGGCCTTCGTATAAAGGCTTCCGTGGCACCAACAAGCTTCATCACCTCGATTTCGGTACGGCGGTTCATAATAGCGAGGCGAATAGTGTTACCTATAACAAGCACAACCGCTAACACCAGTAGCGCTGCAATCGCCAATACCGTGCGTTCAAGTAAACGCACTACGGCTTGTAATCGTTCTAACCATTCAATATCAAGTCGACCAAAACTCACTTCAGCTTCTTGCTCCAGCTTTCTCAGCAACTCGCGCGCGCCCGTAGCACTTGAATATTTAAGACTGGGCGTCACCATCACGACAGCTGGAAGTGGGTTAACATCTAAATAGGATAATGCTTCACCAAAGCCTGAAAGCCGTTGAAACTCTTCTAGAGCTTGATCACGATTAATATAATTAACCTCTGCCACTTCGGGGTAAACTTTGAGCCGAGCGATCAAACTTTGAATACTTTTTTCACTGCGCCCTTCATCGACAAATAACGATATTTCGGCAGCACTGTTCCATGATTGAGTGATAGTTTCGGCATTTTTAACCAGCACTTGCAACGCAGCTGGCAAACTGAGACTGACTCCAAGTACCGCCATCGTCATTAATGATGAAATGGGATTGCGCCATAACTCACCTAAACTCGCCATAGCGTGTTGGATATGGCGAATAAAAAACATCACTATTTGACCAGATATGGGTAGTTTGCTGCGAGTTAACTGAGGTTGCTTATTCATCATAATCCTCAGTAGGCACCTAAATTGTCAGATTGATCTAATTCTTGAGCGCCAAGCACACGACCTTGCTTAAGCGTGAGTGTGCGGTATTTCATGCGTGCGATAAGACCTAAGTCATGCGTTGCGATCAATACCGTGGTACCTGAATCATTAAAAGTTTCAAACAGGCGCAGTATGTCCATCGATAATTTAGGATCTAAGTTACCCGTGGGTTCATCGGCAAGTAATAGCGGCGGCTTATTCACAATCGCTCGGGCAATACCGACACGTTGCTGTTCACCGCCTGAAAGCATGATGGGATGATGTCGTTCTTTACCATAGAGGCCAACCATATCAAGTGCACCAGCCACTCGCTTACGGATCTCTCCATGGGAAAAACCTTCAATAATTAACGGTAGTGCGACATTATCAAATACACTCTTTTCCATTAATAGGTGATGATTTTGAAAAATCATCCCGATATCCCGACGTAAATAAGGCACTTGAGCACGGCGGAGCTTAGCAATGTCATGACCGTTAATTGACACCTTGCCGCCATTAGCGCGTTCAATTACCGTGATCAACTTAAGCAAGGTACTCTTACCCGCACCAGAGTGACCAGTAAGAAACGCCATTTCGCCACGCTTTAAATGAAAGCTCACATCCGATAGCGCTTTTTGCCCGCCGGTATAAACTTTACTTACTTGCTCAAATCGAATCATTAATTAGATTTCTTCGTCGTCGATATCGCTATTAAGGTTTATAAACTAACGCTATTTTGTGTCTATGTCGTCTTTTGATTGACTAAACAGTGCTTCAATAAAGTCTTTTGCATCAAAAGTACGAAGATCGTCAATCTGCTCACCAACACCAATATGACGAATAGGAATACCAAATTTGTCAGCAATTGCAAAAATCACCCCGCCTTTTGCGGTGCCATCTAGCTTACTAATAGTGATCCCTGTGACTCCCACAGCCTCTTGGAAAATTTTTGCTTGGTTAATCGCATTCTGGCCTGTGCTTGCATCTAGGGTGAGCATCACTTCATGCGGGGCTGCTGGGTTCTGCTTTTTCATCACACGCACGACTTTCTTTAATTCGTCCATCAAGTGTGCTTTGTTTTGTAAGCGACCTGCGGTATCGGCAATCAGCACATCAACCTTACGTGCCTTTGCGGCTTGCAGAGCATCAAACAACACTGATGCACTATCGGCACCCGTATGCTGTGCTATTACCGGAATATCATTACGCTGTCCCCACACTTGCAGCTGTTCAACGGCTGCTGCGCGGAAAGTATCACCCGCCGCTAGCATGACTGTTTTACCTTCAGCTTGATATTGCTTAGCCAGCTTGCCGATAGTCGTGGTTTTACCCACACCGTTGACACCGACCATTAAAATAACAAACGGACCATCTGCATTTTCTGGAATTAGTGGAATTGATACCGGATCTAATATTTTTTGCATCTCATCACGCATCAGCTCATACAGCGCTTCACCATCTTTGAGCTGTTTGCGACTGGCCTGCTCGGTTAAATTTTTAATCAAGCGGGTGGTGGTTTCAACACCGACATCAGCGATCAGTAGCTGCTCTTCTAACTCTTCAAAAAGATCGTCATCAATCTTTTTGCCGCTAAATAAACCAACAAAGCCACTACCAATACTTGCACTCGTACGCTTTAAACCACGTTTAAGTCGGGCAAATAATCCCTCTTTTACCGGCTTAGCTTGCGGCTCTGGTTGTTGCTCTGTTGCTATATTGTCAGCTTGTGCAGCTTGCTCAGCAGCAACTGTTTCAACTTCTGCCTGCTCGGCGGCAATACGTGCAGCTTCTGCGGCTTGCTCGGCAGCAACTATTTCAACTTCTGCCTGCTCAGCGGCAATACGCGCAGCTTCCGCTTCTGCGGCTTGCTCGGCAGCAACTCTTTCAACTTCTGCCTGCTCAGCGGCAATACGCGCAGCTTCCGCTTCTGCGGCTTGCTCGGCAGCAACTGTTTCAGCCTCTGCCTGCTCAGCGGCAATACGCGCAGCTTCCGCTTCTGCGGCTTGCTCGGCAGCAACTCTTTCAACTTCTGCCTGCTCAGCGGCAATACGCGCAGCTTCAGCTTCTGCGGCTTGCTCGGCAGCAACTGTTTCAGCCTCTGCCTGCTCAGCGGCAATACGTGCAGCTTCCGTTTCTGCGGCTTGCTCGGCAGCGACTGTTTCAGCCTCTGCCTGCTCAGCGGCAATACGTGCAGCTTCCGTTTCTGCGGCTTGCTCTGCAGCGACTCTTTCTGATTCAACGAGCTCTGCAGCAACGTTATCAGCTTCAATTTGTTTAGCGTCAGCTTGCTCAGTTTCAGCCGAAGCTGATACGTTTAACTCTGCTTCAGCTTCCTGTGGTTGTTCTGTAGATTTATCCTTGCGGAACCAGGAAAAAAAACCTTTCTTTGCCATGTGTTTTACCGATGCTCAAATAGCTGTACATAAATGCGTTAGGAGGAGGACGTTATATCAAAAGCATGGCAAAATTACGCTGCTTAAAGCAGCAAAAATATAACCGAATCGTATGTACACGACGGCTTTTTACCTTTTAGTGATGCTTTGATATAAAATAACGACCTTAAATCAGACGCTATAGTCTACCACTTTCTGCCATAAGGCAAAATCACGAGGACACCATGGTCAAAAAAATACTCTCAAGTGGCCAAGTAAGGATTATTTCTGGCCAGTGGCGATCACGCAAACTGCCTATTCATGATCTAGAAGGATTGCGCCCCACGACTGACCGAGTGCGTGAAACCTTGTTTAATTGGATAGCAAACGATGTACGTGGCGCCAGAGTGCTGGACTGTTTTGGTGGTAGTGGTGCGCTGAGTTTAGAGTCTTTGTCACGATACGCTGCCTATGCCCGAGTATTTGAGCTACAACCGCAGGCGGCAAAGCAACTCGTTGCAAACTTAACGACGTTAAAGTGTGACGACGCCGATGTGATTAAGGGCGATAGCTTAAAGCTATTAGCGACAACGCCTGATAAAGGCTTTGATATTGTATTTATCGACCCGCCTTTCAGAAAGTCACTGACAGAGAAAAGTATCCAATTGCTAGATCAGCAACAATGGTTACTCGCTGACGCACTTATCTATGTTGAAACTGAGTCTGAATTAGCACAGCTTGATGTGCCCGCGAGTTGGACACAACTTAAAGAGAAAAAAGCAGGACAAGTGATCTATCGTTTATATCAATACAGTCCGCAGCAGGAAACTGACGATACACAAGGTGTTGAGGAGAGTGTTTAAATGAAACTGGTTTTGCTGTTAGGAAAGCTAGCCACCGCCTTGGCATGGTTAATGATGTTTTATAATCTAGCGGTGCCATTTGACGGAAACATTGCCGTTATTTTGAATATTCTTCTGGCCGTGACAGTGCTTATGCACAGCTTCCAAACGATGATCTTTCACACTATTTTTAAAAGCCTAATAGCGTTAAAAAAGAGCGATTATCTACAAGTGTTTATTTTCGGCGTCTTTAGCTTACTGCAATATCGCCAACAGGTTTTGGCTCAACAAAAAAGCTAGAACGGTTAACAGCCGAAATATACGAAGTCGACAAGTGCTTAGACGGGCGCTTCGCTGACGGCAAAGCAAAGGATACTCAGCAAGCTGCATATTCTTTGCTATTTCGGTTATTCCTAGCCTATGCCTCAACCCTATCCGGCTTCACCATCTCAGTTCCATCCAGCTTCACCATCTCAGCTCTATCCGCTTTACCGTCTCAGCCCTATCGACTTACCATCTCAGCCCCACCGCCTTTACCATTTCAGCCCTATCCGGCTTCACCATCTCAGTTCCACCCGGCTTTACCGTCTCAGCCCTATCCGGCTTCACCGTCTCAGCTCTATCCGGCTTCACCACCTCAGTTCCATCCGGCTTCACCACCTCAGTTCCATCCGGCTTTACCGTCTCAGTTCCATCCAGCTTCACCATCTCAGCTCTATCCGGCTTCACCACCTCAGTTCCATCCGGCTTTACCATCTCAGCCCTATCCGGCTTCACCATCTCGGTTCCATCCGACTTACCGTCTCTGCCCTATCGATTCCCAAATAACAGCCACAAAAAAGCCCCGTGATATTTCTATCATGGGGCTTTAAGCTGTGAATGCTAGCTCATCTAACTTGCATTCATAGTGCTTGTTGTTTACTGAGTCTTATTTAACGTAAACGTGAGCAACGCCTTTGTGGCAATCAACACAAGTCTTACGCTTATCATCAGCTTTCTTGAAGTTGTTAGCGTGCATTCTCTTCGCCATCTTCTTCATTGCTTCAGGTTGGTTTTCGTAAATACGAGTATGACAGTGCTGACAGTTAGCTGAGTCATTGCCTTTAAAGTACTTAAGTGCGTGATCGGCTTGCTCTTTACGATTTTCATCCAACCATGCTTGAGTATTGAAACCATCGATAGTCATGAAACCATATAGGTCTTTAGACACAATAATTTTCTTAACTAGGTACTTAACTGGATTGTGCGGTAAGTGACAGTCTTGACACTGCACAGTAACACCTGCGCGTCCTCCGCCGTGAGCAGAAGCCATCACTTCATCTTTCAATGAATGATTGCTATGGCAGCTCATACAGAACTGATCTGAACTTGTTGCATGCAAAGTTTGTTGTGTCGCAAAATAACCTACAACACCAACTACGATACCAACGACCAACAATGCTAGAATCGAAAATTTTGCGCTAGGTTTAAATAGTGCTCGCCAGTTCATCACTCATCTCCAAATATTTAATTTTTATATCGATGTAAGTTTTACTTCATCTCTATTTATGCGGTCTAGTATAAACCATATCCTACTGATTAATCTGGGACTAAAAGTGCAAAATGAGACATGGCTCTAACTCTCTCAACTGAATCAAAAATTGCTCACTATATATGCGCTTTCACTAAAGTTAGCCTAAAGCCTTGTTTATCGCAAGGATTATGTCTTATCGGCTTGATAATGCGGTATTTAACGCATTTAATTGAGTTTTTCAAGATGTGAAAATGAGTCAGAGTTCAAACAAATATAAAAAATATATGTGTAGCCTGAAACTAATTACCTAGTAGCAAGGTCTATCTAGTTACATCATCATTATTTGGAAAAGTTGAACATGTGCAAACGCATCGCATATTTAGCATTACTCATCTCACTGGTCGGGCAATTTTTGCTTTCACCAGCGATGGCTATGCCTAAATTTTTGCATGCCAGCTCGCACGCTTCCCAACATGTTCAGCAAATCGAACTAACTCAGCTACCGATAAACCCAGTGTTGATAAGCTCAATAGCCGTTCCCCATCAAGATACACCCAGCTGTGGTAGCGCCATGCTAAGCATTAACACGAGCATGGTTGATTGTGACGCATTGTGTGAGGTGTTAGGCATGGGTGATTGTGTATCACACTGTGTTTCTATCCCCGCTATTATTGCACAAGCTCAGCTCAACCTCGGCTCTCAACAAGCGGGACAGAGCCTACAAACCATATTTTGGTCTCCTCAAACTGCGGAACAAGCATCAATTAACCCACCACCGATCTCACTGCAAGCTTAACCTTAAATCACAAGCGCTCAGCGCAATTTACATCTATGTAATTTATCCATAGGCATTCAGCCCATGGTTACCGGTTTTGTTTGGAGTTTATTATGAAAAAATTTATCAGCGTTATCGCACTTTCTCTTGCCAGTTTCACCAGTATGGCAGCCTCTGTTTCTTTTCCTGAATCACTTGAAGTACTCGGAGTGAATGGGTTAAATAATGTTGACAGTCGATACCTGCAACTGGAGAACGGTCAAAACTTAATTGAGCTACAGTACCGCGATCTTTTTGAATCAAATGCCGATGACTCTAATTGGGTCCGCTCTGAACCGCTATATCTCTATATCGATCTGGAAACGGCCGCTAACTATGAGGCGATCACCCCGAGTATTTTATCTGAAGAGGATGCTTACCAGTTTATCAACTCGCCTTATATTAAGTTAACCGATGATAGCGGTAGCGAGAAACAGGTCGCATTGATGACTCATAGCCAACTGATGGCTAAAATATTACTGCAAAAATAGCAATCTAGCTCCCGCAGCTGTTAACACATTGATAAAGTGAATTTGTGAACTTTATCAATGTGTAACTTTTTTGCTGTGTTAGACTAATCAAAGCACATTACTTGGAACCATCATGTTTAGCATCCTTCGCCGTCATACATTAATAGCCTTTACGCTACTCGCTTTGTTGAGTCAGCTAATGCTATCTAATGGATCATTGATGGTACCGAATGCGATGGCTGATGATATGCCAATGATGAGCATGCAAGATGGGGCTGAATGCCACCAACAGCAAATAGATAGCAACACTCATTGCTGTGATTCTGATGAGGATACGCAAATGCTTCCCGGCAACTCTAAGAATTGCTGCAACGGCAACGGATCATGCCAGAGTGATTGTAACCATTGCTTGGTAATTTCAGTAACAGGTTCACTGTTTAATGTGTTGTCATGGCCTGGCAACAACACCTCCGATATTGCAATGGCCACTCCAATGCCTCATTTCCACTCTATCTCATTGCCACAAGATTTAAGACCTCCAATAGCGTAAATCGAGACGCCCCCCTGTCTCTACATTTTTAAAACGTTATTTATTCTTATTAAGCAATTATTTAAGCCGTTAATTGTTTTGTGCATTAGCACTTACAGCATTCGGCCATCTCTTTGATGGAGTTAAGTTATGAAAACCTTTATTAGCATGGTATTAACTACCTTTTTGTTTTTAACCTGGGCACCTGCTGTATCAGCGCATGCACATGATCACGGCGCCGAGCAGAGTCAAAGCTACGCTTGCCCAATGCATCCTGAAGTCACCGGCGCTAAGGGCGACTCTTGCCCTAAATGCGGTATGGACTTGAAAGCAACAAAAGCCGCTGGACATAACTGTGATTCTTGCCCAAAAAAGGGAAAGACAGCTCATCATAAGATGACTGCTGACACTCACGCATGTCCAATGAACCCTGCAATTACGGGTAAAGCGGGTGATAGCTGCCCTAAATGTGGCATGGACTTAACGCCTATCGCAAATAGCGAAAACGCCGATAAAAAAAGTCACATGCATCACTAAAAGCTAGGGTGGAGATAAGGCATTATGAGTTTATTCAAATCAAAACAGTTTCGTAAAAACGCAGTGTGTGCGCTAAGCAGCTTATTAGTTGCTGCAACCCCGATACTTGGCTACAGCCAAGCTCTATCACAAGAGCAATCTGAAACCACAGTACAAAATCAGCAACATAACGCTGAATATTACTGCCCAATGCATCCAGAAGAGACCAGCCATGAAGCTGGCCGTTGTTCTATATGTAAGATGTTCCTCGTCAAAGATGAATCATCGAGTGGAACATCAATAGCAGATACTGTCGCAGCAGTGAACAAAGATTACTACTGCCCCATGCACCCCGAAGTCACGAGCCATGAACCGGGTCGATGTCCAAAATGTAACATGTTTTTAGTCAAGGAAGAGGAGGAGGAAGCTCTCCCTAATGAACATGCTGGCCACGATCATGCCAGTCATCAAAGTGATGCCTCTAAAATAGCCGTTGCGCCACAAACTAAAGCAGAGAAATTGCTAAGTCAGCCAAAACCGACGTTAATTCCTGCCGCTCAATCAAATGGGGATGGCAATATAAAATATGTCTGCCCAATGCATCCTCACGTCGTTTCTGACGTGCCAGGCACTTGCCCTATATGCGGCATGAACTTAGAAAAGGTCACTGTAGGTGGGGTTACTGAAGAGGTCGTTGTCGGCGTATCCGGCGGCATGCAGCAAGCTCTTGGCATGCGCAGCGAGCAAGTCACCGAGGGCACTCTGTGGAAGCAGGTCAAGACCATTGGTACCGTGCAATACAATGAAAACGCTATTGGCCATGCGCATACACGCGTTAGCGGCTGGATTGAAACCTTAATGGTGCATACCGTTGGTCAACGCGTAAAGAAAGGGCAACTTCTTTATGAATTGTACTCTCCAGAACTCATTAATGCGCAAGACGATTACATGCAAGCTATCGATTACCTCAAACAAGACAAGAATCGCGGTGCAGGATTACTGCGCAAAGCGCGTTTACGTCTCGAACTATTAGGTGTTAGCTCCAATACCATCAAGCATTTAGAGCAAACTGGTGAAACCACTTATCGCGTCCCTTATTACGCCGACCAAGATGGTTTTGTTAGTCTCTTGTCAGTACGCCATGGGATGTATGTTGAACCTGGCAATACGCTGTTTGAAATTGTTGATTTAAGCAGTGTGTGGGTAATTGCCGACGTGTTTGAAAACGAACAAAGCTGGCTAGAACAAGGTCGCCCCGTGGAGGTGACTTCCGCCTCTCAAGGTTTGTTTGATTTGGAATCGACTATTGATTACATCTACCCAGAGCTGGATCCTGTCTCGCGGGCAATGCGAGTACGTATCAAGCTAGAAAATACCGAAAAACTACTCAAGCCAGGCACCTTAGTTGATGTCACGCTCTTTGGTGGTCCAAAGAAAAACGTACTGTCCATTCCTACCGAGGCGCTCATTCTTACCGGCCGAGAGAACCGAGTCGTGGTGCAACGAGACGATAATAAATTTACCTCTGTCAGCGTAAAAGTGGGCATAATTTCCCAAGGAAAAGCTGAAATTATCGAAGGGCTAAAAGCTGGCGATAAAGTGATAGTGTCTGGCCAATTCTTATTGGATTCAGAAGCCAGTATTCAGGGCAGTTTGCAGCGCTTAAGTGGCAGTAATAGCAATGTTACTGACGATCCACACGCAAGTCATTAATCGGAGGGCTACGATATGTTAGAGAAAATTATTAGCGCCGCGATTAAACAGCGGGTGATGGTGTTAGCGCTTACTGCGATAATCGCCTTAATTGGCTACCAAGCTATGCGCATGACACCCCTTGATGCATTACCCGATCTATCAGATGTGCAAGTGATTGTGAAAACCTCTTACCCAGGGCAAGCACCACAGTTGGTAGAAGACCAGATCACTTATCCATTATCAACTGCCATGTTGGCCGTGCCTGGTGCGAAGACCGTCCGTGGCTTTTCAATGTTTGGCGACTCTTACGTCTACATTATTTTTGAAGACGGCACCGATATCTATTGGGCACGATCTCGAGTATTGGAGTACTTGTCGCAAACCCAAGGACAGCTGCCAGCCAGCGTAACACCTACCCTAGGGCCTGATGCCTCGGGAGTAGGCTGGGTATTTCAATATGCCTTGGTCGATCGCAAGGGTCAACATGACCTCGCTCAGTTGCGCTCTTTGCAAGATTGGTTCTTAAAGCTTGAGTTACAAAGCGTTGAGGGCGTATCAGAAATAGCCACTATCGGTGGTATGGAGCAGTCGTATCAAATCATTGTCGATCCGCATAAGTTAGCCCTATATCAAATCGATTTGATGACGGTTAAAAATGCCTTAGACAACTCCAACAGCTCAACGGGCGGTTCTGTCATCGAGATGGCAGAAGCGGAGTACATGATCACGTCGTCTGGCTACCGCCAAACCTTAGATGATTTTGAAGAGATCCCGCTCGGCATAGTGTCTGAATCTGGCACCCCTATCTTGATGAAAGATGTCGCGCAGCTGCGTACCGGTCCAGCCGCTCGCCGTGGCATCGCCGAGTTGGATGGTGAAGGCGAAGTCGTTGGCGGCATTGTAGTGATGCGCTACGGCGAAAACGCGCTAGCCACCATCAACAATGTAAAAGATAAGCTAAAAGAGATTGAAAATGGTTTACCCGATGGGGTTGAGTTAGTGATCACTTACGATCGCTCAACACTGATCCTCAATTCGGTAGAGAACCTGACACATAAAGTGCTAGAAGAGATGTTAGTGGTTGGCATTATTTGTCTCGTCTTCTTGCTGCATGCCCGCTCGACACTGGTGGCGATTATTTCACTGCCAATCTCGATATTAATCAGCTTTATCGTGATGAATATTATTGGTGTTAACGCCAACATTATGAGTCTAGGGGGGATTGCCATCGCCATTGGTGCCGTGGTGGACGCCGCCATTGTGATGGTCGAAAACACCCATAAGCACCTAGAGCACTATCGTGAAAAACATAACGGTGAAGCGCCAACAGGCGATGCTCATTGGGAGCTCATCCGGCAAGCCTCAGTTGAAGTTGGGCCAGCGCTGTTTTTCAGTTTGCTGATCATCACATTGAGCTTTGTGCCTGTATTTGCACTTGAAGCGCAAGAGGGACGTTTATTCCATCCACTGGCATTTACTAAAACCTTCGCCATGGCGGCCAGTGCGATATTGGCGATCACCTTGATCCCGGTATTAATGGGTTACTTTGTTCGCGGCAAAATTCCTGACGAACGCAGAAACCCCATCAGCCGAGTATTGATTGCGATATACGAGCCAATGCTACGCTTGGTATTACGTTTTCCTAAAGTCACGATTTTGCTGGCTATTGTGGCCCTTGGCAGTGCTGTATACCCAATGACGAAAATGGGTAGCGAGTTTATGCCAGAGCTTGAAGAGGGTGACTTACTCTATATGCCGACCACCTTACCCAGTGTCAGTGCAGGTAAAGCGGCCGAGATCTTACAACAAACAGACCGATTGATTAAAACCGTGCCTGAAGTTAAACGGGTATTTGGTAAGGTCGGCCGCGCAATGACGGCAACCGATCCCGCGCCGTTAACTATGTTAGAAACCACCATCATGCTTAACCCGCCAGAGACATGGCGAGAAGGGATGACACTTGAGGGGATTATTGCTGAATTGCAAAAAACCGTCAAAGTACCAGGCATGACCAACGCATGGGTGCAGCCTATCAAAACCCGTATTGATATGCTTTCTACAGGGGTGAGAACGCCTGTCGGCATCAAAATATCAGGCGCCGATATCGATGAGCTACAACGGATTGGGACCGAGATTGAGGCTGTGGTTAGCAAGCTGCCAGGCACCGCATCGGCATTTGCCCAACGTACCAGTGGTGGACGTTATATCGATATTGAACCGGATCTTAAGAATGCGGCTCGCTACGGGATGACACTTAGAGATATCCAAGACGTGGTGCAAATGGCCATTGGTGGTATGCAAGTTGGCCAATCGATTCAAGGCCAAGAGCGCTATCCCATCAATATTCGTTACCCGCGCGAACTGCGCGATAGTCTTGAGAAACTCAAGGATTTACCGGTAATGACTAAAACCGGTAAATACTTACCTTTAGGCAATTTAGCGAGTATTACTGTAAGCGATGGTGCCCCCATGCTAGCCAGTGAAAATGGTCGCTTAATCAGTTGGGTGTTTGTTGACTTAAAAGATATCTCTATTGGTGAATACATTAAGGCAGCAAGAACAGCACTTGATGAGCAGATCCAGCTACCATCACGCTATAGCTACACCTTTGCCGGGCAGTATGAGTATATGCAGCGAGTCGAAGCCAAAATGGAGTTGGTTGTACCACTGATGCTGATCGTGATTTTTATGCTACTGATGATGACGTTCAGCTCGTTCATCCAAGCGTCAGTGATCATGCTCAGCCTGCCCTTTTCACTCGTGGGTAGCGCATGGTTGTTGTACTTTTTGGACTTCAATTTCTCGGTTGCAGTATCGGTGGGCATGATTGCACTTGCAGGTGTGGCAGCAGAGTTTGGTGTGGTGATGCAGGTATACCTGAATAACAGCATCAGAGATCGCAAAGCAGCAGGGCAATACAATCAACGTAGCGATTTATCTGAAGCACTGATCCACGGAGCCGTGATGCGTATTCGCCCTAAGGCCATGACCGTAGCGACGATCTTTTTCGGTTTACTACCGATCATGTGGGGTAGTGGTACAGGTAATGAAGTGATGCAGAAAATCGCAGCCCCTATGGTCGGCGGTATGGTGACCGCACCATTACTGTCGCTATTTGTTATTCCTGCTATTTACCTGCTTATCTATGGCAGAAATCTAGATAAAGGCATCACCACTAATAATGGGTAATGCTTTGCTTTAGTCCTAAAACAAAAAAGCACTGCCTAGAGCAGTGCTTTTTTATGTTTTACTCATAAAGGCTAGTGACAGCGACTTAACCGTGAACCAGTTGTTTTCACTTTTTGACAGCTTTTCTTTGATTTTTCAACAGTCTCATTTCCACTCTCTGAGTCGCTAGTTGACGCACATCCCATCACGCTAACCAATACAATAGGCAACATCAAGCCAATCCATTTCTTTACCATTTGTAGTCTTCCCTAAATTAATTTTATTAATAATCAAATAACCATCTTTGATTAGGCTCCGTCCTACGGAGCCAAACAAATTAACCAAACAATAAAGATTAAACAACATAAAAAACCATTAATTTACAATTACTCACACAAAACTGATGTTTACGCGATTTTCAGTTCAATGATCGAGAACACGGCACCATTAGGATCATTAACCACAGCAAAACGACCCACATTGGCTATATCGGTCGGAGGAACGCAAATCGCGCCGCCAAGTTCAACCACTTGCAGTGCTTTTGCATCACAATCGCCGACGGTAAAATAGCTCATCCAATGGGCTCGCATATCGCCCCACTCGTCAGTCATTGTCATCATACCGCCAACCTCTTGGCTTCCAACCTGCCACGCGGTGTACTCCATACCATCCATGTCCGTCACTCGCGAGCCCCATCCAAAGACATGAGAGTAAAAAGGCTTTGCGATCTTAGGCTGACGACAAGCCAGTTCCACCCAGCATAAAGTACCTTTCTCACCAGCGCGCTGAGCTCCCATATGATTGTTGGCCTGCCATAGCGCAAACTTTGCCCCTTCAGGATCAGTAATCACTGCCATTCTTCCTGCCTCACCAACATCATGAGGCCCAAGCACTATGGTGCCGCCTGCACCTGCCACATCCACCAACGTATTATCGAGGTCCTCTACAGCAAAGTAGATCAGCCATTGGCTTAATTCACCCGTTTTGATCATCTCAACAGGCAATTGATACATAGCCCCGAGATCGTCCCCCTCTAGATTGAACATACTATAGGTACCCTGTGGGATAGGCATGTCAACAATATCCCAAGCAAACAATGCGTGATAAAAAGGCTTGCTGACCGCAATATCTAACGATGCTAACTCTACCCAGCAAGGTTGGCCTTGAAAATATTGATCGATTTTCATTTTAATTCCCATCACAAACTCAGTTTACCCTCTTTGAAGTTAAGACTGATTTGTGCGGACTGTCCAACTAATGAGGCATTGTTGGCTGATTAAAATATTGAGTGAGACTTGTCAATTGCTTAGATGGGTATATATCCCCGTTCTCCCTCAAGATGCTTGCTTTCAGTGGGAATTAAAAGTGATTTAGACAAGGCCAAGACTGTTGTGGAATAGCAGGTCTATTGCCAAGGTCTGTGACGCAGTATAAATCACTTTTAAACCCACCCAACGGGAGCGCCTGAGCGGATCCACTTCCGTGTTGCATTCTCTTCCATTATGACAACACTGCGCCTTGAATTGAACCCGCTCAAGCAGCTCTGAAACATGCACTTTAAAGTAGAACGGGTATATACATCTCAAAGGACAACTAATGACTGATATCTGCGAGCCTCGTCTATAATATTGAAGAGGCCATTTATAAGGATATTCAGTGTCGGTATTTTTACGTAGCGTCCGCTACCTCTTTATGCCCATTTTTATTGTGTTCAGCGGTATTGCCGCTGCGCAATATTATGAGTACATTTGGCAAGCGTGGATGCCAACAATAAGTGAACTGCCACTCTACCTGCTCCCAGTGGCGGCGTTGTTGGCGTTGCAATTTAACTTTAGCCGCATCACTTACCTGGCACTGTTACTGCTTAGCTATTACCTGCTTGAGTATGGTGATATTGTTGACGCGAGTCTTATTGAGCCAATAAGCGAACCTATCTTTCTCGCCGGAACATTAATCATTATGCTATTCGCGATAACTCGCGATAGAGCCTTGTTCTCAGTGTATTCAATCAAGATTATACTCGGTATCGCGCTTTGTTTTGCCATCGCGTTTGGCTCAATAGCGATGATTTCCTTTATTAACCAACCGCCTGCCAATACGATCCCTACTGTACTGGAGCTACTAACGCCGATGCAGGTTCCAATAGGAATCGCAACGCTGGTCACCTGCATTAGCTGTGTGTCACGTGGTAGCCGAATCGATTCGACTATCACTGTCACCTTGTTTATTTGGTTATTTCAATTTTACTTACCGGCTGAATTACCACTGGCACTGCTACTCTGTTTGCTCGCTCTCGTTTATCTGCTTGCCATCTTGTTTGAGTCTCACCAGTTGGCTTACCGCGATGATCTCACCGGGCTTTATTCTCGTCGAGCACTCAATACCATGGCGCCGTCACTTAATAGTCACTACAGCGTAGCGATGGTCGATATCGATCATTTCAAAAAGTTTAATGACAATTTTGGTCACGACATTGGCGACCAAGTTTTACGGTTGGTCGCCTGTAAACTGAATAAAATTAGAGGTGGGGGTAAAGTCTACCGTTATGGCGGCGAGGAATTTGCCATAGTATTCCCCAATAAGGACGTGGAGGAGATTATGCCTCACTTAGAGGAGATTAGAATTAAAGTGAGGGATTATAAGATCGCTATACGAAATGATTCGCGAATGTTAACCAGTAAATCAAACCGGAAAGAGAGCGCGCAAATTCCAACCAAATCAGCCAACATTACCATCTCTATTGGCGTCTCTGAGCATCACGGTGAGTCCACTTTTGAGCAGACGCTAAAACGAGCAGACAAAGCGCTCTATATCGCCAAAAAGAATGGCAGAGATCGAGTGTTTGCTTAGTTAACCAGAGCCTAGCCTCTTAAAGGAGGGCTTCTAAGGCGTTGAGTATAAAAGCCATGCACGGTCTCAGTTCGAAGCCCACATGGCCGACGTTTATTATAAAGAATAAAAATAGTAGATTTGTGATTTCATTCTGATCACGATACCGCGAATAATGTCCAAGAAATTAAGGAATGCGATGGGTTTGGTTCCCGAAATCCAAGCTAACCCCACAGAGCCTACGGGAATATCATAGTCACCGGTTTCGGTCAGCTTTAGCCTGACAAAATGGTGCTTATTACTGGCATTTAGCCCCGTAGTTTGCCTCACATTGTCATCAAAACCCAGTAACGATCCTTGCGACTCGCCCGTGGCTTCTACTATCCCTTCAACTTCTGCATTAAACACTTTTCCAGGGTAAACAGCCGAGGAAAATTCCGCCATCTGGCCAACTTTAACATTACGGATAGCCTGATGATTGACTCGCATTAACACATATTTTTCGTTGGTATACATCTGCATTCTAGGGGCAACGCCAACATACTGACCTTCACGCATAATGAAGTTAGTGACATAACCGTCCGCAGGTGCGTATACCTTGGTGTTGTCTAGCTTCCACTGTGCTTGCGCTACATTTTCTATCTCGCTATTAAGGTCCGACTCACGGCCTTGCACGTTAAGGTGAGACTTCTCAATATTGAGTAGCGCCGTTTGCTCAGCCGTAACTGCCTTTTCGATTTGGCTACCATAGGTGTTCACTTGTGCCATGGCAAGATCGACCGCCGTTTGTTGTTCATCCAGTAAACTCTTGGTCACTGTGTCAGGCACTACGCGATTCTGCTCAATATAGCGGGCGAGCGTTTTCTGTTTCCAATGTAGATCTTTAGTTGCAGCATGCAGCTCATTACGACTAATGCTCACATCAGCAATGGCGACATCATGTTGCTTCAGTGCTAGTTTCACATCTTCGCTGGCTAGCGACAGTGCCACTGTTGCGCTCTGTTTAGCCACCAACGTCTTATTGAGCTCAATCTGAAACGGCTCATCATCCAGATCATAGATTAACTGACCAGCCTCAATCGTTTGATTGGGTTGTACATAGATATTATCTACCTTACCTTTTATTTGGGTATTGGCAGGCCGTAACTGAATACGTGGCGATTGCACCAAAGAGCCACCCGACATGTCCATTGGGGTGTAGTTGAGCAGGCCAACCCAAACAAACATCAGCCACCCCGTTCCGCCTAAATAAGCGAAGCTTTTACTATAAGTGTTCCACGGCATGCCGACTAAACGCAGCAGGTAGATCAATAGAGCCCAAACCGCTAAACCTTCAAGCATTGGTTTGCTCCTCATTTATCTCAAGTGGCTTTATTTCTGCATTGTTATCACTCGTGTCATCGTTACTGTTTTCTCGCCAGATATCTCGCACACGGCGCAATGCTTTTTCGCTATCAACGAACGCAACAATCACCGCGATGACCCACACCCAATGCCAGACAAAGCCTATCCAGGTGAGCGCGGTAATGAGCCCTATCTGTTGGTGCTGTTTTTTATGGGCCTTATTAATAGGCATTTCATGGATCTTCCAGAAGCCAAATGCGGCAGCGGCAATTGTCAGCACCATCACGACACCTGCAACGCCATGTAAAGCGGCATCAACACCGGTATCGACGAACGGCATACTGAATAAACTCATAGGGAACTAGACCTTAAAATCGACTGATTGAAAAAGCAGTTTGCCCTGTCTATAAATTAGAACAAGCCAGAATACCTCTATATATCATTTAGCTCTATTCTATGATTCAATATGGTATCCACATTCGAAATATAGATGGTTATCACAATGGATACGGCATTTATCCGCTCTAGCTATATCGCGCCGGTTTTTAAGGGTGTTGAAGCTCACTATGGAATTAGTTTAAACGAGCTGTCGATCCCAGCTGCTCTGTTTGACGAGCGAATGGCACTCATCCCGTTTACCGAAGTATCTAAATGGTTTATACAACTAGAGATGCTAACGGGTGATACCGACTATATGGTGAAAATTCAGCATTACCTGGATATTTCCGCACTAGAGATACCGGGAAACTGGTTCTTGTCGGCGCCTGATTTAGCCCTGTGTTTTCGGCGGATTAACCATGGGATTTGTAGCTTTCATTCTGGGGCAAGCTATTATGCGCTGCAATCAGGTAACATATTGAAATGGTGCTACAACAACCCTTATGCCAAAGAAAGGGCTCGTTCACATGATTCACTGCGGGTGGCGATCACTTTGTTTAATGCCATCAAACACTTTACCGGCAATCATTACACTTTAAAAAAGCTCAAGCTCAGCGGCCCGCCGATTAAGCAAAAAGAGACTGAAGCGATATTTGGTTGCCCTGTATCTTGGAATGCCGCACAAACTGAGTTATGGATAAGTATCGACGACTTATTCAGTTCATCACCGATGGATTATTTTCCCACCGAGACGTTAACCACTTCAGTGTCACTCGCTCAGCTTGAAAGTTATTTGAACATGCCACAGCCCTCTGACCTACCCAAAGTGCTCTACGAAATGATCAACTATGCTCGCTATTATGATCTACCCACGGTGGTTTCTGTCGCAGAACTCTTTGGGATCTCAGGGCAGCAACTGCAACGGCGTTTGCTAAAAATAGGCTTTAGCTTCACCCACATATCGGGTTATATATTGTGTAATCAAGCAATCAAATACATGTTGGAAGGAAAAGATTTAGCCGAGATAGCACAACGCTTAGGCTATGCAAATGCTCATAGTTTCAGTCGCTCCTTTGCTCGCTTTAGAAAGCAAACCCCGACGCAATATATGAGCAAGATAAACCGACAAAACAAAAAGCCTCTATAAAAGAGGCTTTTTAATCATACAGATGAATGATGCTGATTAACCGTAAACGGGCAATATACCAGCCATGGCCAGTAAGTGGCATGCGCCAGTGACCAAACCAAAAATGATGATGACGACGATCAAAGGCGTGCCACCCGGCACTTTAAAACTGTCACTGTCTGCAAATATTTGTCGTGATTTATAGGCCATCATAGCAGGGACTATCGCTGCCCAAATAGTTGCCGCTAATGCTGCAAAACCAATAGCAATTAAGAACCCGTTGGGAAATAGCAAGCCCAAAATAGTTGGCGGTATAAATGTTACTGCGGCGGTCTTTAAGCGGCCTTGACGAGATTCATCAAAACCAAACAGATCCGCAAGATAATCAAATAAGCCTAAGGTGACACCGAGGAATGATGAAGCAACGGCAAGGTTGGCAAATAACGACAACATGGTGTTAAGCCAGCGACTGGCTATCACTTCTGACAATGCCCCAACCAATATGCCCATATTGCCGCCTTGAGCGATAATATCAATAAACTGACTGCGTGGAATATTACCCATGGTCGCCACTAACCAGCAGCTATAAATAACGAGTGCGATGAAGGTACCAATGAAGATGGCTTTAATAATCGTCTTTGGTTGATTACCGTAATACTTTACCAGGCTAGGCACGTTACCGTGGTAGCCAAAGCTTGCTAAGCCAAAGGGCAAAGCCGCAAGTAAATATGGCGCATAACTGGTTTCGCCATCAGGCACAAACAACTTAGTGGTATCCACATCGATCAGCAGATTACCTACGGCAATAAAGAACGTAATAATCATACCACCCAGCATAATAGTGGTAATTCTATCGACCGCTTTAGTGCTGATAATAACGATTGACGCTAATACGGCGGCAAAAATGAGTCCGGCAATACTTTGCGGTAAGTTAATCCCAAGCCCTGCAAGGCTATGGTTAACAATCGAGCTGCCGCCACTAATGTAAGCATAGGTCAAAATATACAGTACAAAGGCAATTGAGAGCCCGTTGATGATACGCCAGAACTGACCCAATGTTGTTTTCGTTAATGTGTCAAAACTCGCACCCGGTTTAAAGTGCAAATTAGTCTCGAGCAACATCAGCCCCGACACCAACATGCAAAACCATATGCCAGCCAGCATCAGCATTGAATAGCCAAACCACATCCCAGCGCCCACAACAGGCAACGAGAACATGCCCGCTCCAACAGTGGTGCCGGCGATGATCATTGCGCCGCCTAACACCGATTTTCCAGCAGACTTATTCTTGGCCGCGTTCATATGATTGGCCATTAGCTATTTTGCTCCGCATTAACACTATCGACTATTGTTTGCCTTACCAATGAACGTAGCAGTAAATTGGCTCTGTCTTTAATCCGTTTGATATCACTGCACCCTTCGCTATCCGTTAGATGACCTAACTCTTTTAATTTAACGCTGAGCGTGGCGTATAGCTTCTTGTCGTAAAACTCTGGCGCCGTAATACCGTGAAGCGCTCCCAGCCTTTGTGCAAGACGGTGGCTGTCGCGTTCAAGCTCCGAGCGTTCCATGTTCGGTTTTACTGCCAACAAATTAAACAAAATGGCGTAACGTTGCATGGTTTCGTCTATCGTGCCAGACAACAGCAGCAACTTATTCACCTTATTATCAGCAACAGTGAAATGACCATTTTCAGCCACTAAGCCTTGCGCGACAAAAATATCTAGAATGCGGTGTGTATAGGCTGCCGGATCCTCAATGCCCATAAACAGTTCCGCTTTCAGCAACGGATAAAAATCACTGACAAAGCTAAGCACATCATCACGAGTACACTGCTCTTTACGCAGCAAGCAAGCGGCAATTAGCGAGGGGACAACCATTAAATGAATAATGTTGTTACGATAATAAGTCATTGTAATTGCAATGCTATCATCGATGGAAATGATATCCCCAAGCGAATCACTTTCAATTTTAATCTTTTTCAGTTCCAGACCATGAGATACAAGGTCTTTACCGCTGCCTTCTGGTACCGATGTGTATTCGGTATAAGGCAACTCTTTTAATAACGTGAGATAAAGGTCCAACTGCTTTTCTAGCTGGCTACGCTCTAACGCATTTTGCTCAGATGCTAGCAAAACTAAGCTGGTTAACGTCACTGCACTTACCGCAGCAGCATCGTTAATGTTAGTCATCACCTCTCTGGCTAACTTGTTCACCGCTGGTGTAAACCATGGTTGCTTTTGTTCTGGGTCTTGGACGATATCTTCACGCCACGTTGGCACTTCATCGTTCAAGAAATTGTGTAAGGTAATTGGCTTACCAAAATTCACATAGCCTTGGCCGAAATTACCTAACTTTCGAATCGCACCAAACACTTGCCAAACCGACTCTTTCTTCTTCTTTTTACCACTTAATTCTTTGTGATAAGTCGCCACTTCCATTACATGGTCATAACCAAGATAAACCGGCACTAAAGTGACAGGACGTTCAACACCGCGCAGTACACTGTTAAGCGTCATGGCGATCATGCCTGTTTTAGGGGCCAATAAACGACCTGTGCGTGAGCGGCCACCTTCGGTAAAGTACTCAACCGGATAACCCTTAGTAAAGAGTTGATCGAGGTATTCACGGAATACCGCGGTATAGAGCTTATTACCGCGAAAACTTCGGCGAATAAAGAATGCGCCACCACGGCGGAACATAGGTCCTGCTGGCCAGAAGTTAAGATTAATGCCGGCAGCAATATGCGGCGGCACCATGCCTTGATAATAGAGGATGTAAGACAGCAACAAATAATCCATGTGGCTGCGATGACACGGTACATAGACGATTTCATGACCATCATGGTGCAACTGACGAACCTGCTCCGCACCCTTAATATTGATACCTTTATAAAGCTTATTCCACAACCAAGTAAGAAAACGCTCGGTAATACGCACTAAGCTATCGGAGTAATCCGCCGCGACTTCATCTAGATACTCCATCGCTTTTGCACGCGCTTCTGATTCGGAGATTTTTTTATTTGTCGCTTCTTCTTTAATGGCTCGGGTAATTGATTCTGACTTTAGCAAAGCATGGAACAGAGCTTGGCGCTTAGGCAGCTGAGGCCCAGTCATTACTTTACGTTGACGCTGAAAATGCACTCGCGCGACACGGGCTAGTTTTTGTGCGATGCGCTTATCAGTACCATGTTCGTCTGCCATATAACGCAGAGAAACAGCATTAGAAAACTGCACAAAGTTGTGTCGACCGAGAAACAAGATCATCAAGCACTTGCGTAACCAAGTCGGATTTTGACGCTCCAACACAGCAGCGCGCATGGTGTCGTCTTCTTTGCCTGGGGTTCGTCCCCAATAAAGACTCACAGGAACTAGCTGAATATCTAATTCTTCATTTTGCTTATGCACACTCAATAGGCGCTTAAAGCAATGCAAATACTGTTCGGCACTTTCTCTTTCGCCAAATAGAGGCTTGCTACCTTCAAGGCAGACAACGCGCGGCGCAGTCACCCCATTAACCTCTAAGTCATTATATGGGCTAGGTAAACCGAATTTACCGGTTATCTCACTAAGAGCTGCTATGTCACTAACAGATTCTGTTTTCATGACATAAACGAGTGGCTTGCTTGGATCGAGATTGAGGTCTTCAAAAGGATCATGAGGCACTACAATAGTGTGCACGAGCTTTTTTTGGATCCAGCGTAATGATTTAAACCAAAGAGAGTCTTTTTTCGACATGATTCGCTTGCAGTATAGTCGCTTCTAATAACCCCGTAGAATACCAGAATTTCGGAGCGTTTGCGCAATTGCTTTATAATGGCACTCGGAAACATTTGCGTATTTATAGAACAATGACTTAAGCCATCATAAGTCTATGTATATCCTGCCTATCAGGATTAAATCTCGTTCATCCCTCCTTAATCTCTCAGCCCCACCCTAGTGCTAATAAATTCAACTTTAACATAAATTTGGTTAATACTTGCGCGAACAGAAATACTGTATATACTGACAGTTACTGTATGGAAAGACAGGCTTAATAATGAGACCACTTACACCACGTCAAGCTGAAATTTTAGAGCTAATTAAACGCAATATTACAGACACAGGTATGCCACCCACCCGTGCTGAAATAGCCAAACGTTTAGGCTTTAAATCTGCCAATGCAGCCGAGGAGCACTTAAAAGCTTTAGCGAAGAAAGGCTGTATTGAGATCATGCCAGGTACCTCTCGAGGAATTAAGTTAATTCAAGATGATACCGAAGATGCCGACCTTGGTTTACCGCTTATTGGTCAAGTGGCCGCAGGTGAACCTATTCTGGCTCAAGAACATGTAGAGCAACATTATAAAATTGATCCTACCATGTTCCGCCCGTCAGCCGACTTCCTGCTTAAAGTACGCGGTGACAGCATGAAAAACATCGGCATACTTGAAGGCGATTTGCTTGCAGTGCATAAGATCCAACATGCAAGCAACGGTCAAGTTGTGGTGGCACGAGTAGAAGATGAAGTCACGGTTAAACGCTTTGAAAAGAAAGGCAATAAAGTTTATTTACATGCTGAGAATGAAGATTATTCACCGATAGAAGTTGATCTGGCAAACCAAAGCTTAAGTATTGAAGGTTTAGCCGTTGGCGTGATCCGTAATGGAGATTGGCAATGAACAAATTATTAGGTGTAAGCCCGCGTCACCCTGGCCTTTGGCAAGATATACCTGCTCAAGCTATGTCTAAAAAGGTAAATACAGATATCGAAACTATGGTATCTCACACTCAGGGGCGCACTGAATTAAAACAGATTAGTGGCCAACTTGCTCAACTGAGCCAACAAGGTCGCTGGATTGTATTAATTAGCCCACCTAATATCGGTTACAAACAGATGCTCGCTTCTGCTGGCGTCCGCATGGATAGAATCCTACTGGTACACGCAAAAGATGAATTCGAAACACTTTGGGCTATGGAAAAAGCGCTCACGAGTGGCACATCAAGCGCGGTAATAACCTGGACGAATGAAGTCGATGCACGAGACAGTAGACGACTGCAGTTAGTCGCAAAGAGTGCTCAAGCGGTGGGTATCATTATTGAAAATGCGAATGCTCACTTACCTGACAGCACAATAAATACACAGGACGAGCGGTTTAAACAAGGTTCACTGTTCGCAGCAGTCCATTAAGCAATTCTTTCTATTACAAATCTAGTCTCTAAAGCAAAGCTCCCTTAACGGGAGCTTTTTTATTACTGCTGCTAAGCAAATGAATCAAAAAGTGATCTTGATCAATATTTCAACACCAAGTAGGGTAGGTACTGATAACAACGATATATTGTTATATCCGAGCGATTTAGTCGTCGGTCTTTATGTATGGACTGTAGATCCTTAAAGAGTATATGAAGACTGAGATCGGCCTGATATATTTCAGCCGTAGGTGCCAGTGTGGTTACACTAACCAGTATTAAAATACTGAAATTATATAAAGTCTAATCGATAGTCGAAACATAACGACACGATGGATAAACCACTCGCGCACTTTGAAGTCATCGTTGCTTTTTTGGGAACTGAAGAGTTTACATAGAGCAGAGACTTACTGTGTGACTCTTCTTTGTCTTGTTGACAGAGGAGAAGTCTAGTGAAGCAATTGTTGTACTGTGTGTTGGCGCTAATATTTTCGCCTACACTGTTTGCATCAGAAATGCCGTTTAATATGACAGAAGGCGTGACGGAGATCAGTGGTAAGGTTTATAACCTCCATATGATTATCCTTTATATCTGCTGTGCTATTGGCATTGTTGTTTTTGGCGCAATGATTTATGCCATGATCAACCATCGCAAATCAAAAGGCGCAGTCGCCGCCAACTTTCATGAAAGTACTAAAGTCGAGATTTTATGGACTGTAGTGCCTTTTATTATTCTTATAATCATGGCTATTCCCGCAACCAAAACCTTGATTGCAATGGAAGACCCCAGTAATGCTGACCTCACCATTAAAATAACAGGTTCGCAGTGGAAGTGGCATTACAGCTATTTCGATAAAGACGTTGAGTTTTATAGCTTAATGTCGACTCCTAGAGCACAAATAGAGGGCACCGAAGCTAAAGGTGAACACTATTTGCTTGAAGTAGACAAACATCTCGTATTACCCATTAATCGTAAAGTACGCTTTTTGATGACATCTGATGACGTTATCCACTCATGGTGGGTCCCGGCTTTTGCTGTCAAAAAAGATGCTAACCCCGGTTTTATCAATGAAGCTTGGACACGAATTGATAAGCCCGGTATTTATCGTGGTCAATGCGCTGAATTGTGCGGTAAAGACCACGGATTTATGCCGATTGTTGTCGAAGCGCTTTCAGAAGCAGACTTCGATAAGTGGTTACTTGCCCAGCAGCAACAAGCTAATAATGCTGAAGCTGAAGCAGAGGCCGCACTTTCGCAAACCTTAACCATGGACGAACTCATGGCTCAAGGTGAGCAAATCTATCTCGCTCAATGTGCTGCATGTCATCAACCCAATGGTGCAGGTCTGCCTGGCGTATTCCCTTCTCTTATTGGCAGCCCAATTACCACCGGCCCCGTCGGCGCCCATGTCGATATCGTCGTCAATGGTAAGCCTGGTACTGCTATGCAAGCATTTGCTAAACAGCTGACTGCAACTGAAATTGCTGCCGTGGTGACTTTTGAGCGTAATGCTTGGGGCAATAACTCAGGCGATACAGTTCAAGCCGCGGATGTGAGCTCTGCTAGCGCGAGTTCAAGCCCAGCTGCATCCAGCGATCCCAACACCGTAATCCCGGTCACTTTACCTGCCAGCTTACCTGAGGCAGAACAAGTTAAAGCTGTGGCTTTAGATGACTTAACAATGGATGAGCTTATGGTCATGGGAGAGAAAGTCTACATGACCAGTTGTGTTGCTTGTCACCAAGCGGCAGGAACGGGTTTACCCGGCGCCTTTCCATCGTTAGTGGGGAGCGCAGTGATTACCGGCCCAGTAACGGGTCATCTCGATACTGTTATCAATGGCAAACCGGGTACTGCTATGCAGGCATTTACCTCGCTACTGACACCACAACAGCTTGCAGCTGTGGTGACTTATGAGCGCAATGCATGGGGTAATAACTCAGGTGATGCTGTTCAAGCTTCTGACGTTGTTGGTCACGGAAAGTAAGGGATTAAAATGAGCACAATCACACAAGACTCACCAGCAGCTCAGGACGATCACCATGATGACCATCATCATGGTGCGCCGAAAGGCATCATGCGCTGGATTTTAACCACCAACCATAAAGATATCGGCACGCTCTACCTGTGGTTCAGTTTTATTATGTTCCTTACGGGTGGCGCGATGGCGATGGTTATTCGCGCCGAGTTATTTCAGCCCGGTTTACAGTTAGTCGAACCTAACTTTTTCAATCAGATGACCACAGTGCACGGCCTAGTCATGGTATTTGGTGCGGTTATGCCAGCCTTTACAGGCTTGGCTAACTGGCTTATTCCAATGATGATCGGTGCACCTGACATGGCACTGCCTCGTATGAATAACTGGAGCTTTTGGATCTTACCTTTTGCTTTCACAATTCTATTGAGCTCATTGTTTATGGAAGGTGGAGGGCCCAACTTTGGTTGGACTTTCTACGCGCCACTATCGACCACTTATAGTCCAGACAGTACTGCGCTGTTCGTTTTTGCCATTCACATCATGGGGATAAGTTCGATAATGGGGGCGATTAACGTTATCGTCACCATCGTCAATATGCGCGCCCCCGGCATGTCGTGGATGAAGCTGCCGTTATTTGTTTGGACCTGGTTAATAACCGCATTCTTGTTGATAGCGGTGATGCCGGTGCTTGCGGGCACCGTCACCATGGTATTAACCGATAAGTATTTTGGTACTGCATTCTTTGATGCCGCAGGTGGTGGTGATCCCGTGATGTTCCAGCATATTTTCTGGTTCTTCGGCCACCCTGAAGTTTACATCATGATCTTACCCTCTTTCGGTATTATCTCTGCCATCGTTCCCGCCTTTAGTCGCAAACCATTATTTGGTTACGCGTCGATGGTGTATGCCACCGCGAGTATCGCCGTGCTGTCATTTTTGGTATGGGCACACCACATGTTTACCACGGGGATGCCGGTGTTTGCCGAGCTTTTCTTCATGTATTGCACTATGCTCATTGCAGTACCTACGGGGGTAAAAGTCTTTAACTGGGTTGCGACTATGTGGCGCGGATCAATCAGTTTTGAAACCCCAATGCTATTCGCAGTTG
This sequence comes from Shewanella sp. Choline-02u-19, assembly GCF_002836205.1. NCBI lineage: Bacteria > Pseudomonadati > Pseudomonadota > Gammaproteobacteria > Alteromonadales > Shewanellaceae > Shewanella > Shewanella sp. Choline-02u-19. The sequence continues at coordinate 239,158 of NZ_PJBE01000012.1, read as the reverse complement.
CGTTTATCATACTCTTTACCATTGGCGGATTTTCAGGCTTGATGTTGGCTATTACCCCAGCGGATTTTCAGTATCACGACACCTACTTCGTGGTGGCTCATTTCCACTATGTACTTGTCACCGGAGCCATATTCTCCATCATGGCAGCAGCGTACTATTGGCTGCCTAAGTGGACCGGCAACATGTACAGCGAAACTTTAGGACGCTGGCATTTTTGGTGCTCAGTTATCTCAGTGAATGTACTGTTTTTCCCAATGCACTTTCTCGGGTTAGCAGGTATGCCTCGCCGAATCCCCGATTATGCGATTCAATTTGCTGACGTAAACCAGATTGTATCGATTGGTGGTTTTGCCTTTGGTTTGTCTCAATTTATCTTTTTGGCTGTAGTGATCAAGTGTATCCGCGGTGGTGAGAAAGCCCCTGCCAAGCCTTGGGAAGGAGCCGAAGGTTTAGAATGGACCATTCCAAGTCCGGCACCATATCACTCATTTACCACACCACCTGAGGTGAAGTAGAGATGAATCAGGCACAGAGTAAGTCTAATCGTAAGCTTATCGGTATGCTCCTGCTTGGCGCTGTCGGTATGTTTGGCTTTGGTTTTGCTTTGGTGCCTTTATATGATGTGCTGTGCGACACCTTAGGTATTAATGGCAAAACCCAAAGTACTGCCAGTGTTTATAAGCCCATCACGGTAGATAAAAGTAGAACGGTCACTGTTGAGTTTGTTTCCCAAGTGCAAAGTGATATGCCTTGGGAATTCAAACCTGAAGTGAATACCATGCAGGTCCACCCCGGAGAGTTAATACGAACCCACTTTGTTGCTAAGAATTTGTCAGCGAAACACATCGTTGGCCAAGCAATACCGTCAGTATCTCCTGGACTAGGCGCTGCCTACTTTAATAAAACTGAATGTTTCTGTTTCAATCAGCAAGTGTTAGCCGCAAACGCTAGCGCAGATCTACCACTCATCTTTTATGTGGACCCTGAATTACCGGACTCCATTTCAACCTTGACCCTCTCTTATACCCTCTACAACATCACCGACAAAGGCTATGTCGAAAATGTTGCAGAGTAAGGAGCTGCAAGATGAACAAAATATATGTACCGAACAATGTGCTAGCACTGCACACCGGGCTGCTAATTGGCGCTGTCGATAGTGTAGAGCAAGGAGCAACACCATGACGACCAAGCACGAACCTTATTATGTGCCTGCACAAAGTGCTTGGCCGATTATTGGTGCAGTTGGACTCTTCCTCATCGCATTTGGTGCGGGTAGCTATGTCTCTGAATTAAAAAACGGCGGCGGCAACGGCGGTTATATTTTGCTTGCCGGCATCGCGGTCATTATTTTTATGCTTTTTGGCTGGTTTAGAACTGTGATTGCAGAATCAATGGCAGGTCTTTATTCAAAACAGATGGATCGCTCATTTAGACAAGGCATGAGTTGGTTTATCTTTTCAGAAGTGATGTTCTTCGGCGCCTTTTTTGGTGCGCTGTTCTACGCCAGAATGATTGCTATACCTTGGCTGGGCGGCGCATCAAACAATGCGATGACCCATGAAGTGCTTTGGCCAGCATTTGAAGCCGTGTGGCCACTGGTTACCACGCCTGGAGGCACCACAACTGAAGCCATGGGCTGGACCGGATTACCGCTATACAACACATTGATCCTACTAACGTCATCAGTCACTTTGCATTTTGCTCACGTTGGATTAGAGAGCAATAAACGCAAAGCACTCACTATCTGGCTAGCATTCACTATCTTGTTGGGGATTGGCTTTTTATTCCTGCAAGCTGAGGAGTACATTCACGCTTACCAAGAGATGGGGCTAACGCTGGATTCTGGCGTCTACGGTAATACCTTTTTCTTACTTACCGGCTTTCATGGTATGCACGTGACCTTAGGAACGGTGTTTCTAATTGTACTGTTTTTTAGAGTGCTTAAAGGCCATTTTACACCAGAATATCACTTTGCTTTTCAAGCAGGTAGCTGGTATTGGCACTTTGTTGACGTAGTTTGGTTGTGCCTATTTATATTTGTTTATGTACTCTAATTTAAACATAAATAGCACAAAAATAACGGCTTAATAAGGTCTGGGATTGGGCGTGATAATCCCAGTCCCTAATGCCAATAAAAGCAACATGACCACCAGCACGGAAAAGACAACTCGGCGACCCAAATATTGGCTCATAGGAACACTCTTTTCTCCTTTAACCATCACAAACAAGGCACGGCCTAAATTAACTAATATGAACAGTAGTAGCAGTACTAAAACCAATTTAAAAACCAATAGTGTATTCATTAAGTTTCCTAATATAGGGGCTGTGGGTGCTTGGTGCTTTATTGTACTTTCTACTTTGATAGTGTTTTCTATTTTGGTCAAGCTCGGTTTCTGGCAGTTGGAGCGCGCGGAGCAAAAGCAACAATGGCAAGCTGCGCTGAGCGCACGTCAAAACGCAACGGTGCTCAGTTTTGACCAGCTTCTCGCCCAAGCTAACAATGAAAATCTAACAGGCTACAAACTTAGCACTCAAGCCACACCAACTCTGAAACAGGTCTTTCTTCTCGATAATCAGACGGTCGATGGCAGAGTCGGTTATTTGGCTTACCAAGCATTTGAAATTGCTCCCGCTAAACCCTGGTTATTAGTCGAATTAGGATTTGCACAAGGCGGCATTGATCGTGCGGTGTTGCCCAAAGTCGCAGCAATCACAAAACCTCTGCAGCTTACGGGTCGGGTCTACCAAAAAGAGATGAACCCGATGAGCTCCGATTTAATGCCTGAACTCGGTTGGCCCAAGCGTATTCAAAACTTAAATATTGAGCAGTTGGCCTTATTGATAGACCAGCCGCTAGCGCGCGCGGTACTGCAACCCAACAATATCCCAAACGATACGCGCATTCATCCATGGCAACCCATTCCGCTATCGGCGCAGAAACATCAGGGGTACGCCGTGCAATGGTTTAGCATGGCTGCTGTATTTGGGATCATCATGCTGTATCTACTTTTTCGCAAATTAAAACAACAAGATAAATAACCAAATTAAAAACTTACATCGCTATTGCTAAGCAAGAATAGACAATGTAGGTTAGAAAATAGACTTCCTAGCCGTTCCGGGAAGTGTTGATATTAAACTGTTCGCTATCGCCGTAGTTTTGCTTATAGCACAAAGCTGTATTGGTAATGACTGGCCACTTTCCTTTAAACGGGTAAAGCGGCCGCAAAGGTGATGCGAGACATAAAATAACATAGAGGAGATGGAATGAACTCCCCCCAAAAGAACGGTAAAAAGATTTTATTACTGCTATGCCTGGCTTTTGCTATCCCTGTAATTGCTGCCAAAGTGATCCTCAGTTTTGAGCTGTATAACGGTGGGGCAACCAACAAAGGCGAGCTGCTTAACGTTGGGATTAACTACCAAAGTCTTGACATGCCCAACCCCCAACCTCAAGAGTGGCAACTGCTCTATCAGCTACCCACCATTTGCGATAACACCTGCAAAGATAGACTGTATATTTTACAACAGAGCCATACTGCACTCGGGCGAAATCAAGATCGAGTTCATACGATTATTATGCTAAATGAGCACAGTGATCTTGCAGCGCTCGAGTCATTTGATTTTGTCACTGCCACCCCTAATGTAGCTTTGAGTAAACTACTCAACAATCAAGAGTTCATCATTGTTGACCCCCTCGGCAGTATGGTGATGAGTTACCCCATAACAACCGATCATCAAGCACAAATAATGCAAGGCAAAGCCATCATTGCCGATTTAAGGAAGATGCTTAAACTGTCGAGGATTGGCTAATGGATATTAAGCCGCTGCTAAAAATCACCTTAGTTTTTACTCTATGCGTGATTATGATGGGTGCGTATACGCGTTTATCTGATGCTGGTCTCGGTTGCCCTGATTGGCCGGGATGCTACGGTATGATCAAGGTTCCCACAGCAAGCCATGAGTTAACGGCAGTTAAAGATGCCTTTCCTGAATATACCGTTGAGGCTGATAAAGCATGGCTTGAGATGATCCATCGCTACATTGCCGGTGCATTAGGCTTAATGGTGCTTGTTATCTTAATCATGAGCCTACGAAAAGCAGACGCACCGAAAAAGCTGCCTATGTTCATCGCAGCACTGATTGTTTTTCAGGCAGTGCTCGGCATGTGGACTGTCACCATGAAATTAATGCCCATTGTAGTGATGTCGCACCTGATTGGCGGATTCGCTCTTTTCTCGTTACTACTGCTACTTTATTTACGCAGTAAACCACTGCGGATCCCAGGCGGCGATGCGCCTGCAAGAAAGTTATCAACCTTGGCTTTGATGTGCATCGGCGTACTGCTATTACAAATTGTTTTAGGCGGTTGGACTTCATCTAACTATGCCGCACTGGCTTGCACCTCTCTGCCTATTTGCGAAGGTAATTGGGTCGATAACTTAAATTTTAGCAGCGCATTTTCACCGTTTCAAGGCGACCATCCAAGCTATGAATATGGCGTGTTAGATTATTCAGCACGCATGACCATTCATGTAGCACATCGTATTGGTGCCATTATTACCGCTGCCATGTTGCTGTTTTTAGCCTTCAGATTAGTCACTAAAGCGCTGTCTTCAACTATCCGCAATGCGGCATGGTTACTGGCCGTGCTAGTGGTATTGCAAGTCATTCTTGGTATTAGCAATGTGGTTTTACATTTGCCTTTGGGCATCGCAGTATCCCATAACGCTGGCGCGGCTTTGTTATTACTGACGTTAGTCTTTATCAATTATGCCTTGTGGCGTAAGGCATAACGGCAACGCTTTACTAGAGACAGTTTTACGATATAAAAAGCAATAATAATCAATGTACCGACTTAATTAATTTATGTTCCACGAGTGAATATAACGAGGTTTCAGCCATGGAAAAACAGATAACACTACCCAGAAACCCAGCTACGCCACTCTTCCAGTGGCGTGCCTATTATGAAATGACCAAGCCCAAAGTGGTGGCACTCATGCTACTGACTGTTTTGGTCGGAATGTGCTTGGCTGTGCCAGGGACGGTACCATTACAACCACTGATTGCCGGTATGGCGGGGATTGGCATGATGGCAGGTGCCGCAGCAGCCTTTAATCATCTTATCGACCGCCGTATTGATGGATTAATGGCAAGAACCTATAACCGTCCACTGCCCAAAGGCAAAGTCTCTATCGCCAAAGCGCTGGTGTTCTCTTTTGGTATTGGCATATTGGGCTTTGTCATTCTTTATACGTTAGTCAATGAGTTAACCGCTTGGTTAACCTTTGCCAGTTTGATTGGTTATGCCGTGGTTTACACTGCTTATTTGAAACGTGCAACACCGCAAAATATCGTCGTCGGAGGTCTTGCGGGTGCCATGCCTCCTCTATTGGGTTGGACCTCGGTCACAGGTGAGTTTCACGGTAATGCTTTGTTGCTAGTGATCATTATTTTTGCATGGACTCCACCTCATTTTTGGGCGTTAGCAATTCATCGAAGAGCCGAGTACGCCAAAGTTGATATTCCGATGCTGCCAGTCACTCATGGAGTTGAATTCACTAAGACCTGTATTTTCCTCTATACCATTCTTTTAGCCATTGCTTGCCTATTACCAGTGCTTGTCGGCATGTGTGGTCCTGTGTATCTGGTCAGCTCTACGCTATTAAGCGCAGGCTTTATCTACAAAGCATGGCAACTTAAGTTCCATGAAACGCCCGGCTTAGCAATGAACGTATTTAGGTTCTCTATCTATCACCTCATGCTGCTGTTTATTGCGTTGCTAGTTGACCACTATCTCTGGGTGTAAGTTATAGGCTTAAATTCTGGCTGTCATACTCGGTAAATAGCACCACAAAAGAAAAGGCTAAACACGATGAAACTATCATGGATTATTGCTGCTGTAATATTGGCAGCAGCGGGGGTGTTGGCAGCGATACAATTCAGTCAGCCTAAAACGCTGGCCTTACAAACCAGCTTCGAATTTCCGACACCACAAGCCATTGCGCCTTTTACACTCACTGACCAGCATGGTAATCGTTTTAGTAATGATGACTTAACGGGCCATTGGAGCCTCTTTTTCATCGGTTACACCTCCTGCCCAGATGTATGTCCTACCACGATGGGTAAGCTAACAGCAGCTTACCCACTATTATCTGAAAACACCGACCTGCAGGTCATTTTCCTATCAGTGGATCCTGACCGGGACTCGACTGACACCTTGCTCAATTATGCCAACTTCTTCAATCCTGAGTTTGTTGCCGTAACGGGCGAGCATAAACAGCTTTACCCCCTCACTCGCAGTTTGGGCTTTGTTTATGCCATGGTGGGTGACGGCGATAATTACCAAGTGGATCACAGTGCTTCATTTGCGCTGATTTCACCGCAAGGTGAGAAAGTGGCGATTATCAAGCCAAAGTCAGACACTCCTGGCAAACTGCCACAAATTAAAAACAGTGCATTAATCCACGATGTGAAGGCTTTGATTGATAAGTACGATAATGGTTAGCTAGCCAGTTTAGATAAACTTGGTATTGCCTAAAACCTCTAAGGCAGCGGCCTCTCGGCCGATAAAGTCGTGGCGCCTCGCCCACACCAGAGCCAAGGGGCAAAGCGCTTGCGCCCCTTGACAATCCCTCAACGCCCCGGCGAAATTGTCTGAAAAGCGAAAATTTCCAACGGGGGAGATTAATGTTATTCGTAAGCGAGAAGGTATGTGCTTAGATTTGTGTCTTAAAATTAAAAACTCAAATGCTGTAAGTTTGTGCTTTTATAACCCATTGTAGATGCGGCTGAGGCTGTCGAAAACAGGGCCAATTCTGTTCCAGACAGAATACGGCATTCCATCCTTGGAGGTCAGATGTTTTCGTTGATCTTACAGGGAAGTGCTTGCAGCGAGCTTTAGCAGTATCTGCACATGTGCTGACCGCAGGTCATTGGAATGGAATGAAGATAACTCAGTTCTGCCACTTTATCATTTAAAGTAAAAAATAATACACATTGTATTAATGGAGTTTTGCCAGATCAAAACTTATCTGATGAGATTTTCAAAAGGTATAGCTCTATGTCAATCTTTAGCTACTGCGATACCCTTAACTCATTTCCATTGCCTTTCTGATACATTCACGAAATACGTGAATGTATGGAAGCTATAGTTGATAAAGCTAGTAATTATCGTTTCACATCCTCGAATAAATAAGACACATCCATTTAAGCGGATTCTAAGCCCCAACAGAGCTTGTCTTAAATGTCCCGAGCTGTTCAACAATTTGAGCGGTGACTTCACTTAAACGGTGCCCTTGCAGCTCAAGTTCATTACAGTCATACGCATTAGAACTTGACAGCTTTTTAAGGACTTCTATCTCGCCTGCTACATCACCAACTAAACGGTTAATATATTGAATATCAATATTATTTTCTGTTTTATCTTGCCCTATGAGGCCTAGGATCTCGTTAATGTTAGAACATGCTTCCTGTAACTCGACTTGACTGGTTGTGGTGTATTCCGCTAAGTCGGTAATAGCACTCGACTGTGATTTCATCTGGTCACCAGCATCAATGACCGCATCAGAGATCCCCGCGATGATTTGGTTAATTTCGTCAAGGCTCTTCTGGGTCGATAACGCAAGATTGCGAACTTCATCGGCAACCACTGCAAAACCACGACCATGCTCACCGGCTCTTGCTGCTTCAATAGCAGCATTAAGTGCGAGTAAGTTTGTTTGATCTGCAAGGTTTTTGATTACCAACACCACATTCTCAATAGACTTTGTTTGATCCGAGAGTGAGTTGAATTTGTTGTGTAATTTGTCATTGTTATCGATATATGAATTCAATCCTTTCGCCATCGTTCCCATATGTTCATTGGACGAAATCAGCCCTGCTTGTGTACGTTTTACTTGTTCGCGAGTTGCTTCAGCCTTATCTCGTAATGAAACCGATGTGCTATCTAAAATTTCGACTCTGCCTGTAAGGTAATCAACTCGGTTATCCTGATCTTGTATTCTTGATGAAATATTTTGTGCTTTCTGTTTGAGATGCTCGGCAATATCATCTGACGTATTTGCTTGTTGTTGAATATCAACCAACGCATCTTTAACGTTTACCCGGAAGTTATTCACTACACTGAGCACATTGCCTATTTCACTGTTATAGCGACTATCGACGTCACAGGGTACTGAAAGATCTTTTTTTTCAAAAGCTTTCATATAAGTAGTCACGTTGTTCAGGGAATCTACCCCCCAATATTTCTCATCGATATCATGGATAATCAGAAACACCATGACCAAATATTGAACCACCTGTGACGCGACTCCATCAGTAAAAAATAGAGCATTGATAAACAATGCAATCGCTCCCAACCAATGAATCAGTCGCATTCTTAAAAATAATGAGCGCATTTTCTTTCCCTATGAGTTTGTAAAATTTACGCGTTTGACGCGATCAGTGGTGTGATAGGTCGAGGTATGGAATACAAAAAACCTTGGATGATATCGACGCCAGCCCAACGGACAAAGTCAGACTGAGCTTGGGTTTCAATCCCCTCTGCCACGATAAGACTGCCTTTAGACGAACAAAGGCTTATCACTTCGCGATATAAACTGGTAGCCCATAAGTCCATCGGAATATTCTGAATAAGCTTCAAATCCAGTTTAATAATATCGAATTCAGATCGACTCAGCTGAATAAGGTTTGAGTTGCCAGAACCAAAATCATCCATCGCTACCTTAAAACCATGATTTTGTAGGAATGAAATCCTTGCGACTGTCGAATCATCACTGTTAATAGTGTCTTCACAGATCTCTAATACCAAAAGTTGTTTCTGCTCAACCGTTAATTTGCTCAGAGTTTGTTGCCAAAGACAGTCAAACAAACAAGGGCAAGATATTAATTTGCCCGCGATATTGATCCAGATACTATTGCCAATCAGATGCGCCAGCTTCCCGGTAATAAACAGGTCGTCGAGCTGTTTATTGGTCATCTCTAAAAGCAAATCTTCATGAAGATTGAGATATGCCATCAACTGTCCCATATCAATGGGTGCCAGGGAATCAATAAGCGTTGCCCGACAAAGTAACTCTTGACCATACAAGGTATGCTGCGCCGCAGTGACGAGGTCCTGCACAAACCATTCAAGCCTGGCTGGTTCATTATCGTATAAAAACTCAAGCATGCTGTTCTTCCAAAATATCAATCATAGAATAGGCTATGTCTTCATCTGCGAGACGTGCACGTATGTCATAAAACATACCTTCTATTTCTTTGATATGACTTCTACTAAGAGGAGTATTATTGAGGGAAATCTTTAACGAATGGACAAGCTTAGCTGTTGATTCACAGGTATCAAAAAGTGCCTCATAACCTTCTGTGAGACGGTGCCTTTGATTCGAAGTGATATTTAACTGTGATAACACTGGCGTAAAAAAAGTATGTTCCAATTGCAAATGGGTTTTGACGCCTTTGATCAGTCGACGTAACTTGGCATCCAATTTAAATATGCAAAATGTGGGTTGTGACAAGAGTGAAGTGATATTAGTAATTTCGCTTTTCAATTGGATGTGTTGAGCGATAAGCACTTTGGACCATGTAGTAACGCGCTGGTCTTGGGTTGATGACAAATGCCAATAATTAATGTCTAAGGGTTGGGTCATTGAAACGGCTCACATTAATTTTTAGCACGCAACTAAAGCTGCATTATAAATACATGTTATAGTTGGGGTGACGAGATAGCAAACTTTATTTTATGCAGGCGTTTAATACATACATACATACATATTCATAAAATAGATCCTTTCTATGTATATTCGTAAGGTTCTGTATATAGATTTTAATTACTATTACCCGCTTCTAGATGCTCCAAAAGAGATAAAAAGTGGTTTTTATAATGGCAGATATATGTAAATATCTCAGCGGGTAATACACTTCCGTTACCGTGTATTCGATTGTCATACTTTTCCTAATAATAACCTCATGAACTAACGCCTAGGATCTAACACACTGTCTCCAAAAAATGAGTTACCAAGGGCCCTTCTAACCGAAATAAGAACTGTATACCCTTGGTAAACCCTAGCAGCAAACCCTAGCAGCAAACCCCTTGCAGATTAAGACTCTGCGACCTTATTCTGCAATCCAGGTACCATCAGCTTTTGGTCGAACCCAAGGCTGTGAAAACCAATAATAACCGCCTTGATGCTTACTGGGTGCGGTACAATTATAACGTGAACGCCCCGCGGGAAGGTCAAGTTCAGCGCGAATGGTAAACTCATCATCGCTAATCCAGTTGGGCTTTTTTGCCCCCTGCCCTTGAATAAAACACATCAGCTGCGACGCATTAATGTCTTCCATATCCAGCTTCACTTTAATCTCAGGACGCCACTTTCCATATTGCAGTTGTGGGTCACTATGGGTCTGTTCCATTACCGGCATATTAAGACTATGTAGCTTGACCTTTAGACTATCGAGGTTGGCATAAGCTCCTGCGACTGGGAACCTTGGCAATGCCGTTAAAGGTGAGTATGGACCCGCGGCACCTGATTGCTGACCAAATGCCACAAAACCATGTTTCTTGAGCATATCTTCTATCTGCTGATTGTACTCACCATAAGGGTAAGCCAGCATTTTGTGATTCTGACCCGTCGCTTGGGCAATCTCAGCTTCGGTGCGCAAAATATTATTCTCTATACGCGCTAACCATTGCGGCTCAGTCTCGCCTTTCTCCATGCGAATGAGGTGTTCATGTCCCCATGTATGGTTGGCTATTTCAGCCCCCTCTTCTGACAACATAATCAGCTGTTGCCAACTCATCATTTCGCCATACTTTTTCTGAATAGGTTCCACTGAGACAAAAAGCGTGTAGGGGAATTTGTATTGCTTTAAGATGGGATGCGCCGTGTTAGCAATGCTGCGATAACCATCATCAAAAGTGATTGCGATCGTTTTAGCGGGCAATTGTTGCTTGGCTTTTACCGAAGCGACGACCGCAGACAGTGGCACGACATTGAAATTGTTTTCCGCTAGATACTGCATCTGCTCTTTAAATTGCGCAGGCGTAACGCTAGTGATTGCTGGCGTATCATCAGACACATGATGATATTGTAAAATCACCGCGGCTTGCACCGAAAAACCCGTCAGCGCTAACAGCGCTAACAACATATTTTTAAACATAAATATTAGACCTCTAAAATGAATGCCATACTGCTAAACCCACAAAAAAACCGACAGTTACTCGCTCTCGCACTGCCGATGATCTTGTCGAATATTACCGTCCCGCTATTGGGACTGGTCGACACAGCTGTTGTTGGACACCTAAGTAATGCTTATTATTTAGGTGGCGTGGCAGTTGGATCAACAATTATAACCCTAATTTTGTGGTTACTTGGTTTTTTACGCATGGCAACGACAGGGTTAGTCGCGCAGGCCTATGGTGCCAACGACACTCAACAGCAATATAGACTGCTGCTCCAAGCGGGTAGCTTAGCCCTAATATTAGGTTTGGCCGCAGTCTTGTTACAACTCCCGATCGTTAATTTGGCGATGACATTGTCCGATGCCAGCGTCGAAGTTGAAAAATATTGCCGCGAATACTTTCAAGTGCGGATCTGGTCTACGCCCTTCGCATTAATGAACTTAGTCATGCTCGGTTGGCTACTTGGCAGACAGCAACCAAAAGCAGCAATGTGGCAATTAATCGTCGCCAACTTAGTCAATATCATTCTAGATGTCCTGTTTGTTATAGGGCTAGACTGGGGCGTTAGAGGTGCTGCATATGCGTCCGTCATTGCAGATATTGCTGGCTTTGCGGTTGCGCTGACATTCGTTAGGCGCCAACTTAAACGTTTAGGCGACTTTCACTTTATCACTGTTTGTAAGCAGCTATCATTACAGAGCTACCATAAGCTTATTAGCCTTAACGCCGATATCTTTGTGCGTAGCTTATGTTTGCAACTGTCCTTTGCCTTTATGACCTTCTACGGTGCCGGCCTTGGTGACAATACAGTGGCAGCCAATGCAATATTGCTCAATCTACTGTTATTAATCTCCTATGCACTGGATGGTATAGCCTATTACGCCGAAGCCGAAGTCGGCCGTGCTTATGGCCGAAAAGATAGTCGACTGATGAAAGAGTCGGTAACTTTAGCCTGGGCATGGTCAGCTATCGCCGCGATTATTTTTACACTATTTTTTGCGCTTGCTGGTAGCAGTGTCATCAGCGCGCTAACCAGTCTTACCGAAGTGCAACAGGTCGCAAACAGTTATCTGATTTGGGTGATATTCCTACCCCTGCTCGCGTTTGGATCTTACCTATTTGACGGGGTGTATATTGGTGCAGCGCAAGGAAAAATCATGCGTAATAGCATGATCATTGCCACATTTGGGGTGTTCTTTCCCACCTGGTATCTACTGCAATCGTTAGGAAACCAAGCACTATGGGCAGCAATGAGCACATTTATGTTGGCCCGTAGCCTTACTCTGACGGCGCATTACTGGTTCAGGCTTAGAAAAGCACTCGATTGATAACCCATTACATTTGAACTTATCAACAAAGATCAGCATTTACGGCCATAAAAAAACGCGACTTATTAGTCGCGTTTTTATGCTTAACAATCTCAAGCTTACTGGTAAGAGTGATCGCCATGCTGGTGTTCGGTAACATCTCTAACGCCCGTCAAGTCACCTGGGAACATATCGAGAAGTTGCTTTTCGATTCCGTCCTTCAATGTCACATCGACCATAGAACAACCGTTACAACCGCCACCAAACTGAAGCACAGCAATACCGTCTTCGGTTATTTCAACAAGTGAAATATTACCGCCGTGGCTTGCCAGCTGTGGATTAATTTCTGATTGAATCACATATTCAATGCGCTCAACCAATGGTGCATCGCCAGACACTTTACGCATTTTCGCGTTAGGTGCTTTTAGCGTAAGCTGTGAACCAAGCTGATCAGTCACAAAGTCGATAGTCGCTTCTTCCAAGAAAGGAGCACTCTTTTCGTCGACCTGAGCGTTAAAGCCGTTGAACTCGAATTCGGTATCATCTGTTTCAACAGCATCTGGTGGACAGTAAGAAACACCACACTCAGCCTGCGCCGTGCCAGGGCTGATAACAAATACTCGAATGTGAGTTCCTTCAGGCTGATCTGATAGCAATTTAACAAAATGCGCCTGAGCTGTTTCGGAAATGGTAATCATGAAAACATAGCTCCGTCAGGAATATACCTGAGTGTTTTAGTGAGAATTAACCCTATAATACTCTTACTCTGCTGCGCTTTGTAGCCCCCAATGCTCACACTATGTAAATTAACGTTATTTTGATCACAATTTTTTATCTAGATTGGCAGTGGTTTTGTCGCTGCTGAGCTGGTAATTTAACCGTAATATTATAAATATAATGACTATTTCGATGCTGAAAACTGCTCTCACTTTTTTATGCGCTTTTATGATGTTGCTCTCTCTTTCGGCAGAGGCAAAAAAAACTCGGCTAACCGACAATCCACTCTACGGAATTACCACTACTAGCCCAGAGGCTTTTCTTGGTTATCCGTTGGGGGAACATTTGCTACGCCATGATCAGGTCAACTACTACCTTAAAGAGATAGCAAAACAGAATCCGCGAGTGTCACTCGAAAATACTGGCCAGAGTCATGAGGGTCGCCAGCAACTCACCGCTGTCATCACCTCCGCTAAAAACCAGCAGCAGTTAGATGAAATTTTAAAGCAGCGCCAGCAAGTCAAATATCACACTAAACAAACTGGGCCGATCGTTATTTGGCTCGCTTATTCGATACATGGTGATGAAGCCAGTGGCGCCCATGCTGCTTTGAAGCTGAGTCATATGCTGGCCACGAGTGAAGAAAAGTGGGTGACCAATCTACTTAAAAATGCAGTAGTGCTGATTACGCCGAGCCAAAATCCGGACGGCATGGATAGATTTTCCACTTGGGCCAATGGTTACGCCGGTAAAGTGGCCGTGAGCGACCCCAACCACAAAGAGCATAAGCAACGCTGGCCGAGTGGCAGAACCAACCATTACTTAGCAGATTTAAACCGAGACTGGCTGTTTCTACGTCACCCAGAATCTCAGGGAAGAGTCGCGCTATTTCATCGTTGGCAACCGCATTATGTGGGGGACTTCCATGAGATGGGCCACAACCAAACCTACTTCTTCCAGCCGGGTGTTCCTGAAAGAACCCATCCACTAACGCCGGTCGCAAATCAAACGTTAACCAGTAAACTTGCTGGTTATCATCAAGCGGCATTAGACGATAAAAAACAGAGCTATTTCAGCCGCCAACTGTTTGATGATTTCTTTTACGGGAAAGGGTCGACCTATCCAGACATCAACGGTGCTATCGGTGTGTTGTTTGAACAAGCCAGTGCGCGTGGCCAGCAGCAAGACTCTGTTAACGGCATTGTTCGCTTTCAAGAGGCGATAGATAACCAGTACGCAACGTCTATATCGAGCTTAAAAGGCGCGCTGGCACTTAAAACTGAACTGCAAGAGTATCAAGCCGATTTCTTCAGCGGAAAACACCAACAATCAAAGAAAAAGAAGCCAAGACAAGCGGGTCGACTGATCTCTGCTGCCAACGACAGCTGGCGGATAAAGCAACTTACAGAGCTGTTAGCACAACACCAAATTGAATATTACTATTTAACCAACACGCTCACTCAAGGGGGCAAAACATTCACGGTTGAAAACAGTGTATTCATTCCCGATCATCAAGCACAAGCCACGTTGTTAACCGCCCTGTTTGACAATAGAACTGAGTTTGAGGACCCTACCTTTTATGATGTTTCTACTTGGAACTTGCAATATGCATTTGACTTAACGATACGCCAGAACGTTAAGCTCGAGCTCAGCGTCTTAAGTAAAACAGCGCCAACGTTTACGCCGTCTAAATGGACACAAAAGGCAGTCGCATTACTTATCGACTGGCGTCAAAGTCAGGCTGCCCCAGCATTACAACAATTATTAAGCCAAGGGGTGCAAGTTAAATTTGCCGCTAAGCCTTTTACATTAGCAAGTAAGCCCGGCCAGGTCGATTTTCCCGCTGGCACCTTGCAAATCCCCTTAAAACAAGATGGCTACTCCGCCAGTGACCTTAGCAAGTTAGTGAGTAAACTAGCTCAAGAGTTTCGCATCAGTGTCACAGCCGCTTATACCAGTGGCGCCGTCAGTGGCATCGATTTAGGCAGCCCTGACTTTAACGTTATCCGCCCTATACGGCCATTAATCGTCAGCGGCAAAGGCACATCAATCCCTGAAGTGGGTCAAATTTGGTATTACCTAGACTCTCAGCTTAAAGTGCCCACCACGTTAGTGGATACCAGTGAACTCAACTCAATCAAGCTGACTGATTACACTCATATTATTTTTGCTGGCGGCAGCTATGCGAGCTTAGATGAAAAGTTTAGCCGTAAACTGGGGCCCTTTACCGCTAATGGCGGTGTCGTTATCGCCCAAAAGGGAGCCTTAACTTGGCTGAGTAAAGCCAACTTTCTAAAAACGAGCCTGCGAGGCAAACGTTTTTACAAGCAACTCTTTAACGCTGATGGACTGGCTTTTGATCAAAAGTCATCGTTTAGTGCAACACAAGAGATCGGCGGGGCCATCGTCGAATTAACACTGGATAAAAGTCACCCGATTAATTTTGGTATTAATGGCGACCGCTTACCAGTAATGAAGAATAAGGCTCTCGGTTTTGCGCACACCAGTAACGACTTCAGCGTTGCGGCAAGCTACGCTTCACAACCCTTATTAAGTGGTTATATGGCGCAAGAATATCAAAGCAGTTTCGCCAACACCCCCGCGATTATTGTTGAGTCCAGGTCAAAAGGCGCAGTCGTCGCCATTGCTGATAACCTGCTATTTAGAAACATATGGCTAGGGTCAGAAAAACTCTACGCCAATGCACTTTACTTTATTCCCGCGCTTCACTAAGTATTAGCGTTTAACTTGCTAAGTGCTCGTTAAACACTAGTTAAGTCCGGGTGCCTCTGCTCTTGCAAGGCACCAGACTTGAGTTTCAATATGCTGCTTGTTGAATAATCGCGCTATCTCACTGACCGTTGTACCCGTGGTTACCACATCATCAACAATCGCAATACGTTGCCAATTAATGTCAGCCACTAGCGTAAAGGCATCTAATAAATTTTGACGGCGCATTTTTCCTGATAACCCCGCTTGTGGAGCGGTATTGGTTTGCCTAATAAGCACATCGTCAAGCAACGGCAGTTTAAGCTTTTGTGACAGTGATTGAGCCACCAACCATGCCTGATTAAAGCCACGTTGCCGTAATCGTTTTGAGTGCAATGGTACGGCGATAATGACTTGTGGCATTTGAACAAAGCCTAACTCAATTAAATGATGTAATCGATGGATAAGCGCATCGACCATCACCTCGATAACGGCAAACTGCGCTTGATATTTTATCTGGCCAACCCAATGACCGAGTCCATCATGATAACCACAAGGTGCTACCACCTTTAGCCTGTTGTGCCGCTGACACTCTCCACAATAGACAAGCTCTAGCGACATCTCTCTACCGCAGCCTAAGCAAACGGGTGTTTGGTAAAGGCAGGCCTGTAGGCAAACCCGACAAATACCACTTTGTGTGGACGTGATCTGCTGATGGCACATTAAGCATCGATTGGGTAATATAGCCGCGAGCCATCGCTGCAAAGAGGGCTGAGTCATCATGAAATTCCTTTTTCATACGCGATTTCCGCCAATACGACAGCACTAATATAAATTCAATACAAGGCTAATACGTGAGTCAAACTAAATTACATGTCAAATCAATTGGCCAAGGCCACGATGTGGTAATGCTGCATGGTTGGGGAGTCAATGGGGCTGTATTTACCGCTTTGCCCGATCTGTTACCTCAGTATAGATTTCACTTTGTTGATCTGCCCGGCTTTGGCGAAAGTAATGTCGTTGCTGGTGATATTAATGATTGGTTGGCAAGCATCATAGCCAATGTGCCAAAATCTGCTATCTGGATAGGCTGGTCCCTCGGCGGTTTGGTCGCCACCTTAGCAGCACTTAAGTATCCACAACATGTCAGTGCCCTGTGTACTATCTCGTCTTCACCTTGCTTTATGGCTAGAGAAGAGGAGTCTTGGCCCGGGATCCCCCCTAATGTGCTCGCTCAGTTCGCGACTCAACTCACCCAAGATCTCGATAAAACCATCGAACGATTTCTAGCAATACAAGCCATGGGTAGCCAAACAGTTAAGGGCGACATCAAGCAACTGCGCGAATGGGTACTCGCTAAACCTCAGCCGCAATTCACCGCACTCGATCAGGGGCTTGATATGTTAGCTCGGGTTGATTTAAGAAACCAACTGCCACTGATCAAGCAGCCTTGGTTAAGGATATGGGGTAAGCTCGACGGGCTCGTGCCACGTAGAGTGATTAAGCTGATGCCTAATTTGAGTAATAGTGAAGATATTATATTGCCGAAAGCCTCTCATGCACCGTTCATAAGCCATACAGGCGACTTTGTTACGGCGTTAGACCGCTGGCTTAAAAAACACTAATTAACAATAAGGTTAGCGCGTAAAACAGCTTTATTTTTGCGTTGTTTTTGGTTAAGATTTAACCATAACTCAAAGTGGAAATGTTTATGCAAGTGGTAACGAATTATCCCAACGTACCGCTCTCTACGTCTAACGTAGCGACCGATGCTGCACGCACGGATAATCAACAACGGCCACCCGTATTACCGCCACCACAAGCGAGTAAAGGCCATGAAGAACGCGCCTTTAATCCACAACACGAGCGCACCGCAGAGCAGGCTCAAACACAAGCAAAATTACGAGAATCGGTACAAGGTAAGCAACAAGGGGACTCGCAACAAGAGCAGCAAAAACGTCCTGCACCGTTCGATTTAAAACAACTGCTAAGCTATCGTTCGTCATTAAAACGCAGCGATATTAAACTGCCAAGCCTGCCAGTAGAGAAACCAGCATGCGCTGACAGTAAGCGCATGCCCAATGAAACATTACAATTCTATCGTGCATTTGGCGCCCATATCGACGCCTTTTATCAAGCTCGGACTCAGCCAAAGACTGAGTCCGATATGCTGACAAGCGTTTAAAAAGTCACTGCAACTAGCGCTACTTTTTATTGTCGCTATGCAAGCCTTTTTGATAAGCCATACTGCCCCAAAGCGCCCAACCTAATGCCGTTTCTTTCATTTCATCAGACTGTGGGCTAGCAGTTAGTTTCTCAGCCACTGGATCATAGGTAAAGCCTGATGCTGGATGTTCAGGTTGCAGGATCACCACATCATCACCGCGTAAATAAGCCAAGTTTTTGTCGTACTGCATTAACGCGCGACCAGGCCAATCTTCAGGTGTTTTAGTAAGGTCTCGACCCAACATAGGATACGCATCACTCACGCCAATCAATGACAATAACGTCGGTCCTAAATCAATCTGGCTAGTCACTCGCTTATCAACTTTAGGCTCGATCCCCTCACCTAAAATTAGGCCGGGTATACGGAAGCGTGAAATTGGCACTAACTCTGCGCCACCCACTCGACTGTCATGATCGGCAACCACAACAAATACAGTGTCCTTCCAATAATCAGATTTTTTAGCATGTTTGAAAAACTCACCTACGGCATAATCAGCGTATTTAGCCGCATTATTTCGCGTCTGCTTTGGCTGTTCATACAGTTCTATGCGGTCATCAGGAAATTCAAATGGGTCATGATTACTAGAACTAAACACTAAGCTAAAGAATGGTTTTCCTTCTTTATGTAAACGTTCAAATTCATCGTTAGCACGATACATAAGATCTTCATCTGACACGCCCCACGAGCCGACAAAATTAGGATTTTCGTAATCATCTTCATCAATAATATCGGTAAAGCCATTGCCTAAGAAAAAGTTACGCATGTTGTCAAAATGGCTTTCTCCGCCATAAATAAACTGGTTATGGTAACCATGTTGCTTTAACAATGATGCTAGCGAAAAGAAGCCACTTTGACTCAGACCTAACTTGACCACAGCGCGAGCGGGCGTCGGGGTAAACCCGGTCACAACGGCTTCTATCCCACGAACCGAGCGCGTGCCAGTGGCATACATACGGTCAAAAGCCCATGCCTCTTTCGATAACTCATCAATGTTTGGTGTTAACGGTAAACCGCCTAAACTGCCCACAAATTGTGCCCCAAGGCTCTCTTGTAGAATAATAACTAAGTTTTTCGGCTTACCTTGATAACTGGCAGTGTTATAAGACACACTCGGGAATTCATTGGACTGAAAATCGGCTAATGGTCGGCCACTTTCACGGCGAATAATACTCACAATTTCATCTTCAGGGAGTTTGCCATATATCTTGGCAGCATCTGCCTCACTGCCCATCTGCTTAATTGCGAAGACAAGAGAGTATGCCGAGTTAGTCACTAAAGAATTCACTAATGGGTCGCTTGAAAAAGCGACCAATGATGGATTTAGCGGGCGATGCCCTAAGCTTGAACGCGCGCCTAAAATAGTAATCGCAATGACTAAAACACCAAGCACTGGACGCCAGTACCAACGTGGGTATGTTTGATTTTGGGTGAGTTTACCGCTGAGCTTCCAACCACCAATGAACACCGCAGTACTGATCAATGCCGACAGAATAAGTTCGACCTTTCTACCCGCCCAAAGCATTGAAAACACTTCTTTGGGATAGATAAGATATTCAACATACAGCCTGTTAGGTCTGATGCCGTATTCAGCAATAAAGGAGGGCGTCGATATTTCAAGGACAACGATCGTCAGCAAACCTAAGGTCAACCAAACCCGCAATATTAGTGTCCAAATTCGACCAATTGCATGCTCGCCAGAAAAGATAGCCGTCCCCAGTGCAGCTGCGCCCCAAAGCCAGCAAAATGTTGCAAAATCAACACGTAAGCCTTGAACCAACAACTCTAACCAA
This sequence comes from Shewanella sp. Choline-02u-19, assembly GCF_002836205.1. NCBI lineage: Bacteria > Pseudomonadati > Pseudomonadota > Gammaproteobacteria > Alteromonadales > Shewanellaceae > Shewanella > Shewanella sp. Choline-02u-19. The sequence continues at coordinate 219,226 of NZ_PJBE01000012.1, read as the reverse complement.
CCCGAGGTTGCATCAACCCGGTCAAACTGCCAAAGGGCCAGACCCAGCCTGCTGAGCATGATAACCAGCAAAGAGATGGCCGCGAATATGATAATCGACCGAAATGGCCCTAACGCATGTGAACGTGTCAAAATAGTTAATCCTAATCATTTTAAATTATCGCTTTCTATAAAGCGTTTAAAAGTAAAGTTAAGACCTCCTTGTCGATAATAAGTTTCAAATATCAAACGGCTTACAACATATCCTTTACTGCGTTTAATTCAAGCTATTTAGGCATTATGCTGCAGCCTTTATCGGTTTATCCTGTTTAGAGCACATTTCTGCACGCTAAAATCTTCAATATCCATCTTAATACAGTCATATTAAAAATAGATTAATTTACTTAAACAACAATCATTTACGTGGAATATACGAAAACACCGACAATATTAAATATTGTCGGTGTTTTTCTATTCACAGAGGTTACAGATAACGTTGTCGATATAAGCCGTTATTTTTTCATCTTAGCAAAGGCATCTGCAAACGCATTGCCCATCGCGGCATTGGTCGTCTGCTTTGGCTTAACATTTTTCTGCGGCTGAGATTGCGGTTTTGAGCCTTTATGTTTAGTACCATTATTTGCGGGCCGAGGTGCAGCTTTCGGCGCTTCGCCGGCTTTATCGGTAAGTCGCATACTGAGGCCAATTCGGCGCCTTTCAGCATCGACTTCCATCACTTTAACTTTGACCACATCGCCCGCTTTCACGACTTTATGCGGATCATCAATAAACTTCTCAGTCATCGATGAGATATGCACTAAGCCATCTTGATGCACGCCAACATCAACAAAGGCGCCAAAGTTGGTGACGTTGGTCACCACGCCTTCTAATACCATGTCAGGCTTTAGGTCATTAATCTGTTCAACGCCATCTTTAAAGGTGGCTGTTTTAAACTCACCACGCGGATCGCGTCCAGGTTTGTCTAACTCAAGCAAAATATCGGTCACCGTCGGTAAACCAAAATCGCCACTGATGAAGTCTTTAGCCTCTAAACTGGTTAGCAGCTCAGTATTCCCTACTAACGTCGCAACAGATTGCTGTTTTGCACTCGCGATAGATTCAACCAGTGAATACGCCTCAGGATGTACTGATGATGCATCAAGTGGGTTTTCACCATCGTTGATCCGTAAAAAACCCGCAGCTTGCTCATAGGCTTTAGGCCCTAAACGTGCCACTTTTAGCAGTGTTTTACGATTGGTGAACTGTCCTTGTTCATCGCGGTATCTGACAATATTGCGTGCCAGTGTTTTATTTAAGCCCGCCACCTGTGCCAGCAGCGGCGCTGACGCCATATTCACATCCACACCAACGCTGTTTACACAATCTTCAACAACCGCCTCGAGTGAACTTGAAAGCATGCTTTGGCTCACATCGTGCTGATACTGACCAACACCAATGGCCTTTGGCTCTATCTTGACAAGCTCTGCCAATGGGTCTTGTAAACGACGCGCAATCGACACTGCACCACGAATAGACACGTCAACATCAGGAAACTCTTCCGAGGCTAGCTCAGAGGCTGAATACACAGAAGCGCCCGCTTCACTGACCATCACTTTGGTCAATGTCGGTAGTTCGGCTTTAACTAAGGTGATGAGCTCGGCCGCGAGCTTGTCTGTTTCGCGAGATGCCGTGCCATTGCCGACAGCAATCAGCTCAACCTTATGCATCTTTGCTAAGTTAGCTAAGGTTCTTAACGATTTATCCCACTGTTTTTGCGGAGCATGAGGGAAAATAGTGGAGTGTGCGACCAGTTTGCCAGTGTTATTCACTATCGCAACCTTAACGCCACTACGAAGACCCGGATCTAAGCCTAAAGTGGCTTTGGCGCCCGCTGGGGCTGCCATAAGAAGATCGCCTAAATTACGCGCGAAGACGTTAATCGCTTCCGTTTCGGCACTATCACGCATACGTCCAAAAAACTCGGTTTCCATCTGCAACGCTGTTTTTACTCGCCAAGTTGCAGCAACAACCGTTTTCAACCATTGATCGACTGCGGTGTCTTTAATTGCAAGTTTGAAGTGTTCAGCAATGATGACTTCACAGTAACTTGCTTGTTTGACTTCTTTATCTGGGTCAGCATTCACGCTTAGGCTCAACATGCCTTCATTGCGGCCGCGTAGCATTGCAAGGGCGCGATGCGATGGGACTTTGGTTAACTTTTCAGAATGCTCGAAGTAATCTCGATATTTAGCACCTTCTTTCTCTTTGCCTTTAGACATGCGGCTTTCTAATACGGCATTTTGCTCAACGTGAGTACGAATTTTTTGCAGTAATTCAGCATCTTCAGCAAAGCGTTCCATTAAGATAAAACGGGCGCCATCTAATACGGCTTTAGCCTCGCTGAAACCGGCATCAACATTAAAATATTCAGCCGCTTTAGCGTCACAATCAGCATCTCGATTAGCCAGTAAAAAGTCCGCTAATGGCTCAATTCCCGCTTCAATCGCTATCAAACCCTTAGTACGGCGTTTAGGTTTGTAAGGCAGATAAAGATCTTCTAGGCGCGTTTTACTGTCAGCGGCATTAATTGCAGCTTTTAGCTCAGGCGTTAACTTACTTTGCGCTTCAATACTCGACAAAATAACATTGCGGCGCTCATTTAAATCTCGTAAATAGCTAAGGCGACTGTTCAGCGTGCGCAACTGCACATCATCAAGCCCACCCGTTGCTTCCTTACGGTAGCGCGCAATAAACGGTACTGTTGCACCGTCATCCAGTAATTTAATAGTGTCGTTAACTTGCTGAAGACGGACGTTAAGTTCTTCAGCAATAAGCTGTGCAATGTTATGCATATATAGAAGTGATGCCAAAAAGGTAATATTACGCTCAAGATAACACAGCTGAGAAGCAATTTTAATGTCACTAATCGCTGTTTTATCGATGAGGAATCTATTTGGCTAATTTAATTGATCTTTAATCTGTGAGGCCGCTGCAATCTTGCTTGCTAAGCCTCCTCAAATCCTTGATAGGAGATACGGTTGATATACCATACCTGTTCGCCAACAGGCGTATGGATCACGGCTTCATCATCAACCTCTTTTTTCAACAGACCACGCGCCATAGGGGAATCAATCGAGATGTAGTCATTACGGCCAAAGATCTCGTCATATCCGACGATTTTAAATACCCGCTTCTCAGCAGCATCATTTTCAATCTCAACCCAAGCACCAAAAAAGACCTTACCTTCTTGCGCTGGTGAATAATCGACAACTTTAGTATTTTCGATGGCCTTGCGCAAATAACGCACTCTACGGTCTATTTCTCGCAGTTTCTTCTTGTTAAAAGTGTAGTCCGCATTTTCACTTCGATCGCCTAAGCTCGCAGCCCAACTGACAATCTTAGTGATTTCAGGTCTAAGCTCGCGCCATAAGTAATTCAGCTCTTTCTGCAATTTTTCGAAACCTGCTCGGGTGACGATGTTTGTTCTCATACGGACTACTTTTTAAAGGTTAACGATAATCTGAGGCCAAAAATCATAGCATAATTCAGCTCTGTCGAGGCACTTTACAACGCGGCAGAAATGTTGCGTCAACTTGTGAGCATTTATATTAGCAATTTGTTCAATTTGGTTACAATTTCAAATACAGTCAAACAAAAGAATTATTACTAAATGTTTCAATACCTTAACAACTCGATTCATTTAGTCTTAACGACATAAATGTGCGATTGCGGAATAACTCGCTAGTCATCAACATATTAAAGCGGCTATATTAGGCTAATTCATTTTCAATATCAGCCAGTTGCCTATACCTATTGGCCCTCCTAGCAAAAAAAGGATCCTACGCATGGGACAAGAAACCTCAAAAATTCTCGTTGTCGACGATGATATGAGGCTGCGCGCCTTATTGGAGCGTTACCTGATGGAGCAAGGTTATCAAGTCCGCAGTGCGGCCAATGCCGAACAAATGGACCGTTTATTAGAGCGCGAAAACTTCCATCTACTGGTACTGGACTTGATGCTCCCTGGTGAAGACGGTCTATCCATCTGTCGCCGACTGCGTCAAACAGGTAACACTATCCCCATCGTTATGCTCACCGCGAAGGGAGATGAAGTCGATAGGATTATCGGTCTAGAACTGGGTGCAGATGATTACCTGCCCAAGCCTTTTAATCCACGAGAGTTACTGGCTCGGATTAAAGCGGTAATGCGCCGCCAAACGCCTGAAGTACCCGGTGCACCGACCCAGCAAGAAGAGGAGATCACTTTTGGTGAATTCTCACTCAATCTTGCAACGCGTGAAATGCATCACGGCGAAGAGGCAATTGCCCTTACCAGCGGTGAGTTTGCAGTATTAAAAGTGTTAGTCAGTCATCCTCGTGAGCCTCTATCACGCGATAAATTGATGAACCTTGCCCGTGGCCGAGATTACTCTGCACTTGAGCGTTCTATCGATGTGCAAGTCTCACGCTTACGCCGCTTAATTGAAACCGATGCTGCTAACCCGCGCTACATTCAAACGGTTTGGGGTTTAGGTTATGTGTTTGTGCCTGATGGCTCATCACGAAAGTAGTATGAAAAAGAGATGGTGGCACCGCTTAGTCCCCCGCAGCTCCTTCAGCCAAACAGTGATGTTAATTGGCTGCTTACTGCTGACTAATCAATTGGTGTCTTACCTTTCGGTTGCGGTTTACTTTATTAAGCCGAGCTATCAACAAATTAACCAACTGATTGCACGCCAAGTAAAACTGTTGTTTGTCGACGGGGTCGATGTTGGCCGTGAACACCTCACTATGGTAGACGCACTTAATGCCAAAGTGGGTGACGATGCCATGCAGTTTTATAATCAAAAAGAGGCGCGTCAAGCAGGTATTGAACGGGCAACCTATTACGGTTTTCTCTCGTCACAAATGTCAGAATACCTCGGCGGTGAAGCCGAAGTGCGCATTGCACAAGGTGAAGAGTTTGAAATTTGGATCCGTCCACCTCAAGCTCCCTCTCTTTGGATTAAAGTTCCGCTCATCGGCTTGAACGAGAAAAACCTTTCGCCACTCACCCTATACTTAATGGTGATAGGCGCCTTGAGTGTCGCCGGTGGATGGTGGTTTGCCCGCCAGCAAAATCGCCCTTTAAGACGCCTACAAAAAGCCGCAATTGCAGTGTCTCGTGGTGATTACCCCGAGCCTTTACCCATCAGTGGTTCTAGTGAAATTGTTGAGGTGACCAATACGTTCAACCAGATGTCCTATTGCATGAAACAACTAGAGCAAGACAGAGCCTTGTTAATGGCGGGGATTTCTCACGATCTCAGAACCCCCTTAACTCGAATTCGTTTGGCGTCTGAGATGATGGTTGAAGAGGACCAGTATTTAAAAGATGGCATTGTGCATGACATTGAAGATATGGATGCCATTATCAATCAATTCATCGCCTATATACGACAAGACCAAGAAGGTACTCGCGAGCTAGAACAAATTAACGATTTGATTAATGACGTGATCCAAGCAGAATCTAATCGTGAAGGCACCATTGAGTCCGATTTAAGTGAATGCCCACAAGTTCTGATGCAAGGCATTGCTATCAAACGTATTTTAAGTAATTTAGTGGAAAATTCTTATCGTTATGGCAATGGCTGGGTCAAAATAAGCTCGCAGTTTAACGGCAAATACCTTGGCTTTAGTGTTGAGGATGATGGCCCCGGTATCGTTGAAGATCAGATCCCCAAACTGTTCGAACCTTTCACTCAGGGCGATACCGCCCGCGGTAGCGTCGGATCAGGTTTAGGTCTAGCAATTATCAAGCGAATCGTTGACCGTCACCAAGGTAAAGTCATTCTCACCAATCGCAATGAAGGCGGCCTGCACGCCCAAGTTTGGCTGCCGCTAGAATAGCGTCACCATCATTGAATCAGAGCCTCTTTCAAGCCGTCGTCTATCGAATCTTCAACAATACGCCTAACATTGAAAGCCCAGAGAGAGCGCTAAATTAGTCATCGATTCAATGGCGTTAGTATTCGCTGTTTTCTTGTAATTTTTTTGTAATCTAAGTGACATATTCTTGCATCATCTTTTTGATGTGAGTCAACGGAATGAAAATATCAACCCTATCGCTTTCTGCATCAGCTGTATTGCTGCTCATTGCAGCATTACTCGCTGGCGTCGTGTTTTGGAGCAGTGAAGAGCGGCTGTTCATTGAGCAACAAACTTCCCAGCTACAACAGATCCAAAAAACCTTTTTAGTTGAAATCAGACGTGAGCTTGATAGGTACCTTACTAGTGGCGACGCTAGTAAGCTTGAACAAGCTAAGCTCAACTTAGCTAAAATTGAGATGCAAATCAGTCAACAACAAAGCGTTGAAGTGTTGCCGCTACAAGCTTCGATTCGACACTTTATTATCGCCCTCGATAATGACTATCGCGCTGCGGGTAAGCTTGCAGGTAATCCCAGGCAATTATTAGCCCATGCTGAATCAGAGATGCTCGATTACAATCGTCGTCTGGCTGATTATGCGCTTCAAGGCTTGCAGCAACAGCCACGACTTGCCAATAAATACTTAGCCTTAACCAGAGAACTGCCACCCTTGATCTATGACTTATCGCAAGTCACTGACGGGTATTTGATCGGCAAAGAGCAGCGACTGAAATCCATATTAGACAGCCTTATTAATGAGCTTAACTTGTGGCATGACAAGCTCGATGCTCTGCCGCTTATCGGGATATATGAAACGCTGGAAGTTGACGAGTTTGCTCTCGGAGATGAAAGCGGAGAAGAGATAGAGATAGGAGAGAGCGCCCACAGTGAACTATTAAGCTTAAGTAATCGCTATAACAAAGAGGTCAACAATACCCACTCGCTATTGATTAAAAACCAACGTACTCAGCAAGCAATGGCTCAGGATATCGCCACCATCGAACAGCTATTATTGGCGCTCGGTATGGAGCAAGAGCAACATAATCAGCAACTAAAGCAAGAACTCAGTATCGCTATCTATACTATGGTGTCTGTGCTTATTCTTTTTGCTATTGGCTATTTAATACTGCAACAACGGCGGGTAATTAAACCGCTCAAACATCTTAACCGCGCCTTCCACAAGTTAAGTGAATCCAATAGTCGAGAGCGACTGGCAATTCAGCGTCGCTGCGAAACGGGTCAAATTGCGGGCCATTTCAACCAGCTTTTACAGCGCTTCGAGAAAGAAGATGAGGTACAACGTGAGCAGATAACTCATGTATCCAAATCTCTTAGCTTACTCGTTAACCGTATTTCATACCTTTCAGCCAGTACAGAGCAGACTCAAAATATTGTGCTCACCGCACAAGACCAAACTGAGCATATCCGTGTATTGGCACAAGATGTGAGTCAAACCTCGGGACAAGTGGAGCAAAGCGCACAACAAACCATGCAGCAGATGCAGCTCAGCCAGCAAGAAGCCCAAGCCGTGCTCGATGCAACAGCAGACTCACAAGTTGCAGTCACTCATTGCCATCAATCGCTTGCTAGCCTTACAACGTCGGTTTCTGACGTGTCTAAAATCATTGATGTGATTAGTAATATTGCCGAACAAACCAACCTACTCGCCCTTAATGCTGCTATCGAAGCCGCTAGAGCGGGCGAGCAAGGCAGAGGCTTTGCCGTGGTTGCTGACGAGGTCAGGAATCTATCGCAACGAACCCAAATATCACTAAAAGAGATTATGCAGATCCTCAACCAGCTCACTCAAGCTAATACTGACCTTGATGAACGAGTGCATGGCATTGAAGAGGCTACACAGACTCAAAGACAACGCGCACAGAGCCTATGGCAAGTCGCTCAAAATGTGCAATTTCAAGCAAGCGATATGGCCAGAACCGCCAAACAAGGGGCTAATAGTGCCTTAGAGCAAGTCAGCTATTTGGACGACTTTGTTAGCGCAATGAACAGCCTTAAAGACCATGCTCAAGCTGCCTCACAGCAAAGTGATGAGATAGCCAAAGAGGTTGAATTAAGCGTTGAAAATATCGAAGTCAGCTTAGGTATTAAGACGAGCGTTTGAAAAACATGCCGGTGATGCTAGGTTTTTGTAACCTTTCGGTAAGAATCCAGCTAAAATAACAGTACTTTCAATAGCGTGATGCTGGATTTTAACAAAGGGAATAGGGATATTATGAACAACCTCCTCTTAAGCGCGGTTATCGCGACAAGCTTTTTATCAGGTCAGGTTAATGCAGCCGAGTCTGACTCCCCTTTTGCAATATCCATATTAACGGCTATGGAAACCTATGAAGACTCTCCTGATAGCTCCCTGTCTAAAGGTGTGGGTGTCTCTGTCATCTGGGACGACCTTCGCTACGATAATACCTACCAGTTAGACAAGAATTACTTTAGAGTCCGCGGCACTTATTATTACGAGCAAGATTCAGAAAAATACGACGAAGATAGATATCGTAACTCGATGGACATGAAGCTTCAGTACCAACGTCCTTTCATGAATATCAACAATAACGCTAACCACACCTTAAGCTTTGTAGGTCGCTACGAAGGTCACTATAACAGCCAGCAACTTGAAGAATTTGAACAACTCGCCATTGCAGGGCTTGGACTCAACAATCGCTACGGTGATGTCAATTACTATGACCTAGGCCTAACACTTGGTGTTGCATATAGCGAAGAAGAGAAAGATGACGATTGGCCACGCGAATATAAAGGCATTACCGAAGATGAGTTAAATCGTCGAGGTTACGGCTACTACTTTGCTTGGAGCAACCGTTACACCTTTGGTCACTCTGGTGTGCAGTTAGGCATTGATTACAGCCGTTATGATGGCCTTTGGGGTTATAAAGATGGTAAGTCATACACCTTTAACCGCCTAAACATGAGCGTGGTCGTGCCGTTAGCTGATAACAATAACTTGCTGCACTTTATCACTCAATATATTGACCGAGAATCAGAGCAAGACTTGATTGGCTTTGATGACGTACTGTATCGCGTTGCCGTTGAATACGTGCATTATTTCTAAAAACAGCAAAATAAGAAAGGAGCTATTAAGCTCCTTTTTTAGATGCTTTTACCGCTTAAAGTGTCGCTAGAATCGCTTCGGCAGTACTGACTTCAAATGACTGTGGTGCTTCAACATTTAATGTTGTGACTACGCCATTATCAACTACCATCGCATAACGCTGTGAACGCACACCGCCAAAACCAGCAGTGTCCATCTCGAGTCCTAATGCTTTGGTAAAGCTCGCATCACCATCGGCTAACATCATCAATTCAGATGCATTTTGCGCAGCTCCCCATGCTTTCATGACGAATGCATCGTTAACTGAAACACATGCAACAATATCAACACCTTTAGATTTGAATTCGTCAGCCATCACTACAAAACCAGGTAGATGAGCTTCAGAACAGGTCGGTGTAAAGGCGCCTGGTACTGCAAAAAGTACCACTTTTTTATTGGCGAATAGCTCAGCAACATTATGATTTAGCATACCATCGGCTGTGAGTTCTGCCAGAGTGCCAGTGGGTAAAGCTTGTCCTTGTTCGATCATTAGGTGTTCCTTTCAATGTTAGAATAGTGGCTGTATCTATATGCTAGTGCAATTTACCGCAAACAAATACAGAGAGAAAACAGGGTTATCAAATTAGTAGCCCTTTATATTGTCCATAAAAAAAGCTCATCGTAAATGATGAGCTTTCAAAGTGTCGCTATTTCCACTACGACTTTCCGCCTCTAGTTACCGACACCACCGGTGTTAATCGGGCCACTGTCAGCCGTCACCGCAGGCCACTGGATCAAAAATGGCGCTCTAACGCCCCCTTCCCAAGTGGTTCCTTTCTCACCATGAAACGGCGTCATACCACCGTCAGGCCAAGTCATTATCTCTGGTCCATTGTCGGCTGTGAAAATAATAATGGTGTTATCGGCAATCCCTAGCTCTTCAATTTTTGCCAGCATCTCACCAACATGATCATCAAGATCTTTCATCACCACTTCTTGAAGACCCCAACCATTAGTACCCAGCATTTTTTCATATTTAGGCGAAAGGTGTGTCCACACATGGCCGCGAGATGGACAATACCAGGTGAAAAATGGTTTGTTCGCCTTTACTGCTTTTTCAATAAAGTTAATGGTGTGCCTGTTAACTTCATCATCAAGCGTCCGCGTCCGCATCCGCATCCGCATCCGCTCAATAGACAATGGTCCGTCATCTTTAATCGACTGGCCACCCTTACCATCGGATTTAGCATGGATCACGTTTCGCGGCGCAAACTTCTAAAACGCTTTATCTTTTGGCCAATCGGGATCTTCGGTGTATTCCATCGCATTCAAATGGTGTAACCAGCCCCAGTATTCGTCAAAACCATGCTTGGTCGGTAAAAAATAATATTTTACAGACACTTATAACTATCTTCACCGAGTAACTAAAGAGATCGACGGTGCAGAAATTGAGGATAAAAATAGCCATCTAATTCACGTTCACCTCGCAACCTAACGCTATTGCTGTACATACTCCGCGATAATCTGCCCCAGTAAACCAATTCCATTTTCCATCTCCTCATTCCATGGCAACGCATAGGTTATTCGGAAATAATTATCGTAACGGCTATCGAGCGTAAACATGGCTCCAGGGGCAATAGACAATTTATTATCAATCACTTTATACCACAACGCTTGGCTGGTTAAATCCGCTGGCAGCTGAAACCAAATACAAGGGCCGCCGCTAGGCTGACTAAGATAAAACGGTGTTGCGGTAATGGTAGCCAAGTGCGGCCTAAGCAGTGCCATTGTCGCACTGTAATTCTGCTGTATTTGAGATCTAAGTGCAGTGAGGTGCTTGTGATAGCGGCCAGAATCCATCATCTCTTGTACCATGTGCTGCAGCAAGATACTTGGCTCTTCGGCGACGGTTTGCTTAGCAAATTGACACTCATCAAAGCTATTAATACACAATAAATAGCCCAAGCTGATGCTCGGTGAAATGGTATCGTAAAAATCGACAATGCAGATCACTCGGCATGATGACTGCTCACACACCAAACTTGCAATAGTCACAGGGCGTTCACTGCCAAAATAGAGTTCACCACGATCATATTCAATTAACGTCACATGATGTTTTTCAGCCCACTCAATAAGCTGTAGTTTTTCGCTGTTACTGAGCACTCTGCCAGTAGGATCAGCAAAATTGGGATTCACCAAATAGGTCGTAAAAGACTGCGATTCATAAGCGCTACTTAACAGCGCAAGCTCGTCTTGATAGTCAGCCTGCATAGGTATTTCAACCACATCTGCATTGAACTGTTTCAACATGGTTTGAAAATAAAATGACATAGGTGACTCGACAGCAATCGGCTGCTGTAAAGCTTTAGCTGCGATAAGCGCTAGCATTAACCCTTCTTGTCGTCCGTTAGTGATCAGAACTTGTTCATAATTAAACACTTGCTGACTGCGCAACAGATGCTGACAAATAGCCTGCCTAAACGCAGCAACGCCTTCGATTGGATCTTGCATCCATAGCTTATAAGGCCGTTTAGCCAGCGCTTTTTTGTGCAGCTGATTAAGCAGCAACTCGGGATCTATCACTGTACTGGGTGCAGTGCACGATAACGGTAAAATATCATCATCATTAAAGGAGTATTGCACCGCTCTATCGAGTGTTAACCCGGCAAGCACCCTATTGATTTGGCGACCATAATTAGGCGGTTTGGCATTGACTCTAGAGACCACAAAATAGCCACGTTTGGGCTTGGCGACCACCCAGCCTAAACGCTCCAATTCATGATAAGCCTGCATGATCGTTGATATCCCCAACTGCCTTTGTTTAGCGAATGTGCGCACTGACATTAGCTTTCCCGTCAGTTGACCTTGCTCAATGGCAGTCATGATCTCATCGACAACTTTTCGATATTTAAACGCTGCCATTAGTGATTCACCATCTGTATTGGGTTTTATTGGCTTTAACTGTATCTGTTTTGCATTTCAATCTATAGGTAAAGTAAAAACCAATACAGAATAGAGGATGTAAAAAATATGAAAGTCATCACTGAAACAGAGCGCTTAATCATTCGCGAATTCAATCGCGATGACGCCCAAGCTGTTTACCACTTTAACTCTCCAGAAATCGTCAACCGCTACACGGGTGATGCCGGTCTGTGCGAAAGTGTTGAAGATGCCGCTGGGATCATCGAAAACATCTGGATTAAAGAGTATGCAGAATTTGGCTTTGCTCGTTGGGCGGTGGTGCTAAAAGAGACCGGGCAGGTTATCGGCTTTTGTGGCTTTAAAAATGAAACGCGTATTAATGCTGTCGATATTGGTTACCGTTTTCACCCCGACTATTGGGGCCAAGGCTTTGCCACTGAGTCAAACCAAGCGTGTCTCACCTATGCTCGTGCCCATATGGATTTGGATATGGTTTATGGCGAAGTGATGCCAGAAAATAGCGGCTCTATCCATGTGCTGAAAAAGCTGGGAATGCAGTTTGTAAAACAGTATCAAGAGGGTGGGTACACCATCGACAGCTATGTAATCCAGCTGAAGTAGCCCCAAGGGTAAGTCCACTTTAAACGATGAATTAGCGTTCTGCCTTAGGCATCATTATCAAACGTTTCGTGAAAAATATTGCAACTGGAGGAGGTACATATTCGTATCAGTAGGTGCTTTACCACTATGATTCACCGTCGCGAGCTAACTCTACACGGTGACACAGTAACAAGGGGAAATAAGCTGTCCCTTGCTACTGCTCCCTTTGACTAACCTAACTGCCCAGCGACTAACAACTCACGCGTTTCAGGGATCTCATTGTAAGACAACACGTGCAACCCTCGTGCAAACGCCAAGGCATAACGAGCCAAAATGGGCCTCAGTTGAGGAGAGACTAACAATAATGGGCTATGACCCTGCTCCTTCGCCTGCGCTAATAACTGCGGCATTCGTTGCTGTAATTGTGCTAACAATTGTGGCTCAACCGGAAAGCTATCTAGTGATCCCTTCCCCTGTTGTTGTGACTGGTTAAGCGCCGACATTAAGGTTTGTTCAAGCTCAGGGGCTAATGTCATCACATTAAGTTTAGGCTCTGCGCCCACAATCGAGTGCAAAATAGTATTGCGCAAGGCACAGCGTACATCCGCGGCTAATAATACTGGATCTTTCGTGTTCTCACTGCAATCGAGTAACGTCGTCGCAATGGTCCGAATATCCTTTAGTGACACTTGCTCTTTCAGCAACAAACGATAGACCTTAAGCTGTAATATTGGCGTTAACGCGTTATTGAGCGACTCCGCCAATTTAGGGCTTTGTTTGGCCAAACGATCACTCAACGACAGTACATCATCATGTTGCAACATATCGGGTAGGGATTCACGGATCAACTTGCTCACATGAGTGGCAATAACAGTGGCATTATCGACAACCGAGTAACCAAGATTGAGCGCTTTTGCTTTGTGAGTTTGATCTATCCAAGTGGCATCCATTTGGTAAGCAGGCTCTTTGGTAATCACCCCATCTATGTCGCCAAATACCGGGCCACTCTTAATGGCCATTAGCCTATCAGGATCTAACTCTGCGGTGACAACAGGATTACCCATTAAACTAATTTGGTAAGCATTAGGCGCCAATGACAGGTTGTCGCGCACTCGCACTTCTGCCAATAAAAAACCAGCTTGTTCAGATAGTGTACGACGGATCCCGGTCAGGCGCTTTTGCAACTCAGCTCCTTTACTGCGTTCAACCAAATGCACTAAACGATACCCTAACCTCACCTCAATCAGATCGGTATAAGGTAGGCCGTCCCAACTGGGAGCGGATGGCTCACTTAAATTGGTTTCCCGCAGCTGTTCAACTTTGGATTCGGCAATCTCTGGCGGCCTTTGACCCTGTTTCCAAGCCACAAACCCCAGCAGTGCCGCAAAAGATAAGAATACTAAGCTCGGCATACCAGGCACGATACCTAGGATCAGCATTACGATCGCAGCGGTCACCAATGTTTTAGGGTTGGCCAACAATTGCTGACGCAATTGCTCTGGCATCTCTTCGGCATCGGACACACGAGTCACAATTATGGCAGCAGCAGTTGAAAGCAATAACGAGGGGATTTGTGCGACCAGACCGTCACCAATCGTGAGCAAGGCATAAGTCTTAAAGGCTTCTCCGGCACTTAAGTCATGCATGAAGACACCGATTGCCAAACCGCCCAACATGTTAATGGTCAGAATAAGGATACTGGCAATCGCGTCACCACGAACAAACTTTGAAGCGCCGTCCATTGAACCGTAAAAATCAGCTTCACGGGCGACCTCTTGTCGCCTGTCTCTAGCTTGTTCTTGCGTTAACACACCCGCATTAAGATCGGCATCAATCGCCATCTGTTTGCCGGGTAAAGCGTCCAAAGTAAAGCGCGCCGAGACTTCTGAAATTCGCTCGCCACCTTTAGTGATCACCACAAAGTTAACGATCATCAAAATAAGGAAAATGACCGCACCAACAACATAGTTGCCGCCAATCACCACCTCACCGAAAGCTTGAATCACTTTACCAGCAGCATCGCCGCCTTCATGCCCCTCAATCAACACAACTCGAGTCGAGGCAACGTTCAATGTTAGACGTAATAAGGTCGCTAACAGTAGTACCGTTGGAAATACCGAAAACTCTAAGGGTCGCCGAATGGATACTCCAACAAGTAACACCATCACCGCCAACACGATGTTAAAGGTAAAAAAGATATCGAGCAGCCAAGGCGGTAACGGTAAAATCACCATTGCCAACACCGCTAGCAGCATAATTGGAATACCGATATAACTTGGACTACCGGCAAAAGTACGTGAAAACCAGTTCATCAATTCAAATAACCTTTAATCATGTTGTAAATTTGTAGGAATAAAAAAGTGGGGTAGAGGATCAGGCTTGGCCTGCTGACCTTGGCGCGCAGCCTGCAGCTGCATGACATAAGTCAGTACATGGGCGATCGCCACAAAGAGCCCTGCGGGGATCTGTTGTTCAACTTGTGTGGAGTAGTATATTGCGCGCGTTAATGGCGGCAACTCAACAACCTCAACACCATGACGCTTGGCGATATCACGCATATAGAGCGCCAGCTCGTCAGTTCCCTTAGCCACGACGTACGGCGCATCGGCCTTAGTTAATTCATATTTTAGCGCCACGGCATAATGGTTGGGGTTCACCAGTAAAACGTCAGCTTTAGGGATTGAAACGTCCGCCCTTGAACGACTGATACGTTGCTGCATTTGACGAATTTTGGCTTTAACCTCAGGCTTACCATCTTGCTGTTTGTGCTCATCCTTCACCTCTTGCAAAGACATTTTTAGCTCTTTGTGATGGTGCCAATATTGATAAGGCACATCTATAAAGGTGATGACTAACAATCCTAGCCCCAGATAGAGCATGGCCAGACTCAACATATCGATCCCACGAGAGACTGCTTCATCAATAGGTAGTTGGCTGATAGCCATCAAGGTTTGGAAGTTTTTTTCCAGAAATAACAACATAATGCTGATCAATAGCACTATTTTTAGTATCGACTTAACTAACTCGACCAAGGACTTAACCGACGCAATGCGACCTAAGCCCGCAATAGGATCGATACGGCTATATTTAAAACTCGCATTTTTAAAGCTTAAGACAGGTCCACCCGGCATTGCCCCAGTAATGATTGCAATGATGCCCACCATTAAAAACAGTGGGCCCAGAATATTGAGTATTTCCAATAATGAATACGCCAAATGCCTCATCATCATGCCAGGCTCATCTAACTGCGCCTTGGTGAACGACATGTTGACTCTCGTCATCTCGGCGACTTTAGAGGCTATCCAGTCTGCGGTAGTGGTGAGTAATATTGAGCAACCGATAATCAACGCCGAAGACGCTAAGTCTTTTGAGCGAGGAACCTGCCCTTCATCGCGAGCTTTTTTAAGCTTCTGCGGTGTCGCTTTTTCAGTTTTACTCTGACCGGTATCTTTACTGCTCATGGGCTACCACCAATAAACTGATACATGGAGGACAGAGCATCTAAACACAGATCGCTATAACGGTTAGGTAAACCAGTGAAAGAGAAGAACACGCATAGCAGTCCCATCAACATCGACATCGGGAAACCCAGTGCAAATACGTTTAATGAGGGTGCGGCTCGGCTTAACACACCAAACGTAATGTTAACGACTAGCATGGCCAAAATAGCCGGTAATGCCAACATAAACGCTGCGGCAAACAGCCAGGAGAAACGCCCAATAAGCCCCATTAGTGGCAAATCAAACACACTGCTCCCTATTGGCCACAATCTAAAACTATCGACCAATATGCCAATAGCAACTAAGTGGCCATCTAATGCCAAGAATAATAGGGTGCCATAAAGCAATAACCACAAGCCAATAATAGGGTTGCTCCCTCCGCTAGAAGGGTCGTTCATCACCGCCATCGATAAACCCATCTGCATCGACATCATTGCGCCAAGTAGCGTCATAACATGGATCATAATCGATAAGAATAGCGCTAACATAAAACCAATAAGCAACTGCTCTATCGCTAAGATTAATGCCATAAAAGAGAGGGCATCCACTTGTGGCACTGGCGGTAGGAGTGGCGCAACTAAGGCTGAAATACTGAACGCTAACAACACACGCACGGTAACGGGTATAAAGTTACTGCCCAAGAAAGGCATCACCATAAATGCGCCCATAATACGGCAAAATGGCCACCAGAAAGTACCGATAAAAGCACTGATTTGGACAGAGGTAAGCGATAACATGCTACTAATCCTCAACCAATGATATGGGGAATATTCATAAACAATCGATTAAAGAAATCACTGATCTGCATCAATAGCCATTCACCTGAGAACAGCACCATCAATAGCGTTAGTACCAGTCGCGGTAAAAAACTCAACGTCTGTTCATTGACCTGAGTTGCCGCCTGAAACACTGCAATAACCAATCCCATCAACAACCCCGGAACAACCAAAACCCCGACCATTGTCACGACAAGGAATATCGCCTCAGCAAACATTCCGGTAAGTTCATTGACGTCCATAACGCTAAAAATATCCGCGAACGAGTAGAGCAATAACACTGGGCCAGTCATTTAACACGACTAACATCAGCATCATAGTGCCAAGCAGTAGATATATAATGTCGCCTATTGATAGCACCAACATTTGCGGATCACTCTTTACATCACTCATCCGTTATTCCTCTGCAGGTGATCTAATCCATCAATCATCTTCCTATCCATAACTGGCGACCAAAGTGCTAACCGTCATTGACCATCCATCCACTAATACAAAGACCATCAGCTTAAACGGCAAGGAGATAATTAGGGGTGAAAGCATCATCATTCCCATCGACATCAAGACACTAGCGACCACTAAATCGATCACCAAAAAAGGCAGGAACAGCAAAAAGCCAATTTGAAACGCTGTTTTTAATTCGCTCAACACAAATGCCGGCATAAGCACAAAGAAAGGGATCTGCTCAGTCGTTAACGTTGTCGGTTCATCAGCGATCTTTAGCATCTGTTCAAGATCCGTTTCACGCGTTTGCGCCAACATGAACGCTCGCAATGGTTTCTCTCCACGATCAACCGCTTCCGTCAACTCTATTTGTCCCAGATCGTACGGTAAAAAGGCCTCATCATAGATGGCTTGCCCCACTGGACGCATAATGAAAATGGTCATCACTAAGGCAATACCAATCAGCACCTTATTGGGTGGACTTTGTTGTAAACCCAATGCTTGCCGCAAAATTGCCAACACGACAATGATCCGGGTGAAGCTGGTCAACATCATCAATAGTGCAGGTAAGAAGCTCAGCACTGTCATTAGTGCCAAGATCTCTAATTTAACGTTTACAGACTGGGTTTTATCACCATCAGCCAGCGAAAATAACGTTAACCCATCTCCTGCATACGCCGTCGATGAAAAACAGACGAATACAACCAGCAACACTCGCCACATAGTTAATTAACTGCTCCGGTTAGACTCGTCGCTTCGACTTCAAGTAAACGCACACCATAGCGACCATTAACCTCAACCACCTCACCACGCCCAAGCAATGCACCGTTAACACGAATATCGAGTGGTTCTCCCACCATGCGGTCAAGTGCAACAACATCGCCCTCACCCATTTTTGCCAACTCCCCTAAAGATATCTCTACGCTAGCGAGCTCTAGCGTCACATGTACAGGAAGCTGATTAAAAAACGACATGTCTTTTACAGGCTTAGCCTGAACTTTGGGTTCATCAATCACATCTTCTGCAAAAAAATCGTCGTCTAAAAGAAAATTGTCATCCTGCAAAATACTATTTTCAGCCATTGGATTGTTCCTCCATTTGAAAGGCTTCTTGAGTTAATTTGGCCACTATTTGGCCCTCATGGGTATGTACGGTGGCGTAAAAAAGCGGTCTTTTCCCAACCGTCAACGGACAGCGAGAATGTAAGTTCATCGGTAAAATATCGCCTACAGCAACATTTTGTAGTGAGGTAACAGGCATACTCTGATGCCCAAGCTCCAGCGAAGTTCGCAATGGAATTTGTTTGAGTCTATTGGCTAACTTCTCTGACAACTCAGGGTCAGCCTGATATTGACTCGGCTGCTCAGCCATCAACTCTAACAAGTGCTCAGCCATATAAAAACGAATGGGTTGACCATCATGCCCAGGCGGAAAGCTCAGTTCACAGCAGGCAGTGGCTTTAATAGGTGCAGCATTCAATACCAGTTCAAGCTCGAGTTTATCGGCATCCATGTCGGTCACTGGTAACCTTGCTATCACAGCCATTATTATCCGTTTCACGATACGAAGTTCAGAGTGACTGGGCGCCCTTAGCGGGGATTTTGCAGCTGTCAAACAGCTACCATAATAGCCACTTGCCAGCTGATCTAAGGTGCACTTGTCTATTTCCCACCAACCTAGCTCAATACGGTTATAACTCAGCAAAAACCAAGCATGGTGTAATTGCGGTGTCACTTGATTGCTTTTGGCACTGAGGGATACATTTGATAGCGCTAAATGACCTTGGCGTATAATAGGCATGAGTAACAAATTAACGGCATCCAATATTGGACGCTGGCACAATGACAATTGCATCAACAATCGACTTCGAGCCAACTTTTCTTTAATCAACACCACAGGTCTTAATTCAACACCTTGGGCAGACTTAATTAGATTAGCTTTCGCAGTTGTTTTAATTATAAATCCCCACACAATAAAATACCGTCAAATAACCGACGAAATGATTTAAATAGTTATTAAAATGACGAGTGCCAAAATAACATCGTAATAAAAAAGTAAAATACAAAGGTTATTCTTACAGAGCTTATTAGTCACAAATTAACAGTAACTTAGATCAATCACACACAAAGGCAGCATTAAATAGACATGTGACAATATGTATTGACGACAAACAAATCAATCAACTTAAATAATATTACACAGCTTACAATATAACTTAATTAAATACACCTTACTTTAATGTAAATACATAAATTTGTTTTAATTACGCATAATAAAAATAAAAAGTTTTACATGTTTTAATATTACGTGTTTAATTGGCAACGCTAAAAAGTGTGATACCAAAAACAATAAAAATAACAGTGCATGCATTTAAGGATTATGAAAAATTGAAATACTCAGTTTATATTTCGGCCTGTTTGGTTTTTATGTGTACAGCCATAACAAATAACGCGATGGCGACATCGATCAAATATCAAACACCTTTTGAAAAGGCCCAATGGCTGTTTTCAGGGGATCCATTTGGCTGTGAAATTAATCATAGAGTGCAGAGTTTTGGTACTCTGGGACTTATCGCCAATCCTGGTGAAGCACTCACTCTATCGCTGCAAGCTGACTGGTTGAGTTTAGATAACACCCAGAGCCAAGCCTTTGTCGTCCCTCCTTCTTGGCAAGCACAAACCCAACAGCCTATCGCGACAACCTCGCTGCATTGGCTCGGTTCTCAGGCATTAGCTCAACACAATACCAATGCATTTTTAGAAGCGCTCGAACAAGGCTCCATCTGGCAAGTTAACATTGCCACACCAGAGAGTAGCAGCTATCAAATAAGCTCCAGTCCGATCTCCACCCAAACGGTCGCGAATCAATTTCGGATCTGCCGTCAACAACTGCTGCCTAAACCCTTTCGTTATTTGCGTCGTCTTGAGTTGCAATTTGCGACCAGTTCAAGCCTGTTAAGCGCTGCACATGAACAAGACCTTTATGCTATGTATCGCTATATCCAAGCAGATCCAACGATCGCTGAGGTCTTAATCGATGGCCATGCCGATGCATCTGGTGACCATCTCGCTAACTTGGTGCTCAGTAAAGCGCGTGCTGACGAAGTGATGTCTCGACTCATTGAGCTCGGAGTGCCAGCACAGATGATCCAAACACGGCATCACGGTAACCGAGCCCCCGTAGCCAGCAACTTGGATACCGCAGGGCGAAAGCTGAACCGCAGAGTCAGCATACGTTTAGTGAAATCAGCAACGCCGTCTGCTTTGGGAGCATCAAAGTGAATCCTTCTAGTTTAAGGTTTATCGACGCCCAACTACCGCCATCAAGCCTGAAAAAATTAATTCAGCAAGGATTTAGCCTTTGGCAAACCGATGATGACAGCGCTCCATGGCTGAGCTTAGTGAACCTTTCTCAGTGCAACAGCCACAATGTTGCTAGCCAGCTAAGGCAGTTTCCAGGTAAACACCAAGTCGCGCTGCTAGAACCGGAGCAAACCGAACTCGCCAGTATGGCAATGCAATGTGGTGTCCAAGACTACCTACTGCTGCCAATAGACGAAGAGCAGCTATGCTCTCTACTGCAGCGACTACGCCGACTAGAATTACCCAATAATGAGTTAATTTGTGCAGCCCCCGTCAGTCGCCAACTGCTTATGCTTGCTCATCGAGCAGCAAGTACCGAAGCCACAGTATTACTCACTGGCGAAAGTGGTACCGGTAAAGAACCTCTGGCTCGCTATATTCACCGTCATTCCGACCGTGCTGAACAGGCTTTTGTCGCCATCAACTGTGCCGCCATCCCTGAAAGTATCTTAGAGTCCATTCTATTTGGTCATGTTAAAGGCGCCTTTACTGGCGCCACCACCGATCAACCCGGTAAGTTTGAATTCGCCAATGGTGGCACCATCTTGCTCGATGAAATCGCTGAAATGCCGCTCTTATTACAAGCAAAATTGCTACGTGTTTTGCAGGAAAGAGAAGTTGAACGCTTAGGCAGCCACAAATCAATCGCACTCGACATTCGTGTTATTGCCGCCACCAATAAAGATCTGCGTCAAGCCATGCTCGATGGTCAATTTAGAGAAGATCTGTTCTATCGCTTAGATGTGCTCCCGATCAAAATATTACCGCTTAGGCAAAGGCGCGAAGACATTTTGCCAATCGCTGAGCATTTTTTGCAACGCTATAAAATGTTGACGCTGAACCAACAGTGTTACTTCAGCGAACAGGCACGCAATGTACTCCTAAGCCACGATTGGCCTGGCAATGTCCGCGAGCTCGAAAATACCATACAACGCGCACTTGTCATGCGCCGTGGGCAAGCCCTGCAAGCTGAAGAGCTTGGCTTAGCAAGTCAAAATAGTAGTGCACAGCTCGAACCCAATGAGTCTGGCCTAAAAGCCTCAAAACGTCAGGCAGAGTTCCAATACATTATCGATACCTTAAAACGCCATAATGGCCACCGAAATAACACCGCACAAGCACTTGGAATGACCACCCGAGCTTTGCGATACAAACTGGTACAGATGCGAGAAGAAGGCATTGATATAGAACAAATTTTATCACCTTCAGGTCACGCGGCGTAAGTCACTACTAGCATAATTAAGGAGCACTAATGTCAAATGCCAACATCGCCAGCGCCCAATCAATGATCCAGCAACTCAGTATCCACTCTGAGATGGCAAAGGGGGCAATAAAAGTAGGTGTTAATCCTCGAGACTTGGGGCTTCAGCCTGCTTCATTTACCGAGCTGATGAAGCATAAGGTTGCCGCAATCAATGCTGATCAAAATACCTCATCAGCCTTAGTTCGAGCCGTAGATAGTGGTGAAAGTGATGACTTAGTCGGCGCTATGGTCGCATCGCAAAAGGCCAGTCTGTCGTTCGCAGCCATGATTCAGATCCGAAATCGTTTAGTGCAAGCATTTGATGAAGTCATGAAAATGCCAATCTAAGCCATGTATATCCAGTTAATCACTCGTGTAATAACGCCCAAAAATCAACTCGCCTTTTTGAGCAAGGAATAAGCAAAGCATGTCGACCACATTGACTCAAACCAGCCCAGCCATAACCGATGTAAATGGCAATAATGATCGTCTTAACACCTTGAAGCAAAAATGGCAGCAGTTCAGTCATGGAGATAATTACGCCGCGACATTGGCTATTCTGGCTATCGTTGCCGCCTGTGTCATCGTGTTGATGCTGTGGAGTACAGGTCGAGGTTATAGTCCGCTGTATGGTAATCAGGAAAACGTCGAAACCTCCCACATCATTGAAGTACTCGAAACCGAAGGGATCCGTTATCGCCTCGATCCCACCAGTGGATTGGTGTTAGTACCTGAAGACAAATTGGGTAATGCACGTATGGTACTCGCCGCTCGTGGCGTTAAAGCCAAAGTTCCTTCCGGCATGGACTCGCTCGATGCGTCGACCATAGGCACCAGCCAGTTTATGGAACAAGCTAAGTATCGCTATAGTTTAGAGGGTGAGTTATCACGAACAATCATGGCACTAAAGGCCGTTAAATCTGCGAGAGTGCACCTAGCCATCCCCAAGAAAACCCTGTTTATCCGCCAACAACCTGAGCTACCATCAGCCTCAGTGATGTTAGCGCTTTATGCTGGAAAGCACCTACAGCCTGAACAAATCACCTCTATCGCCAACTTGGTCGCAGGCAGTGTGGCTGGCATGACCCCCGAACATGTGCAAATTGTCGATCAAGAGGGTAACCATTTAAGTGCTGATATCAATGCAAGTCAGGACATCACTCAAGCACGAGACAAACAACTACAATACACCCAAGAGCTTGAGCAGAACTTGGTTAGCCGCGCCTCAAGCATGCTACAACCTATTCTCGGACAGGATAATTTTCAAGTACAGGTTGCCGCCACGGTAAACTTCAATCAAGTCGAAGAAACACGTGAATCACTTGATCCACAAACTGTTGTGAGTCAAGAAAATCAAAGCACAAAACAAACCAGTGGCAACATGGCTCTAGGGATCCCCGGCGCCTTGAGTAACCAGCCCCCGACAGCAACACCTGGCACCAACAGCAACAGCAACCTCAACCAACAAGAAAGCCGTCAGTTTGAAATTGGCCGCTCAGTTAAACACACCCGTTACCAGCAGATGCAGTTAGAAAATCTTTCTATCGCGGTGCTCCTCAATAGCCAAGCCGCTGGCGAAACAGGATGGAGTCAACCTCAACTCGACCAGATAAGTAACATGGTACAAGGCGCGATTGGTTACTCAACCAACCGTGGCGATCAATTCAGCATCAGTAGTTTTAATTTTGCGCCAATAAAAGTGGTTGAGTTTGAACCCCTGCCTTGGTGGCAAGCCGAGAGCTACCAAACATATTTACGTTATTTAATCGGTGCGATTTTGGGGCTAGGGATGATCTTCTTTGTGCTACGCCCATTGGTACAGCATTTAACGCGCACGGTTGAATACAACGTCAAAAAAGACTCGCTGGACGCTCCGACCCCCTTGATGCCATCAGCAGAAGCCAGTACCAATAACGCCATTAGTGATGCACAGCATCAAGCTGATGCCTTGTTGGACATTGAAAATACCAACGTTAACAACAACTGGAACAGCAATCTCAGCTTACCCGCACCGGGCTCACCATTAACGATACAAATGGAACACCTCAGCTTGCTCGCCAATCAAGAACCAGCACGCGTTGCAGAGGTGATATCGCAGTGGATTAGTGACCAAGAAAATGAACAAGCGTCTCATCAGGCTTAACAGAAATAGGTAACCAAAACAGTGAATAACAATGAAGTCACAATAAAAATGGACAACCTAGAGCAAGCCGCCATGCTGCTGCTTAGCATGGGTGAAAAAGGGGCTGCTCAAGTCATGTCTCACTTGGATCGCCATGATGTACAACACTTAAGCCACAAAATGGCACGGTTATCGAGCATAACGCAAGACGAAGCTGAAGCGGTGCTTGGGCGTTTCTTTAAGCGTTACCAAGAGCAATCAGGTATCGCTCGGGCCTCACGTACTTATTTGCAAAAAACTTTAGATCTCGCCTTAGGAGACCGTGTTGCTAAAAGCCTGATTGACAGTATCTACGGCGATGAAGTTAAAACCCTCATTAAACGGCTTGAATGGGTCGAACCGCAATTACTGGCCCGCGAGATAGCTAACGAGCACAGTCAACTGCAAGCGGTGTTATTAGGCTTACTGCCCGCAGACAGTGCAGCACTCGTGCTGCAAGGCCTGCCCGCTGAAGTGCAAGATGAAGTGCTAGTGCGTATCGCTCAACTTAGTGATATCGACCGAGAGGTCGTTGATGAGCTTAAGCAACTTGTCGAACGCTGTATGCTGATCGCTATGGGGAAAAGTTACACGCAAGTCAGCGGTGTCCGCCAAGTTGCCGACATTCTCAACCGTTTTGAGGGCGACAGAGAGCAATTAATGGAGATGCTCAAACTGCATGATAAGCAGCTAGCCAACAATGTGGCAGACAACATGTTCGACTTCATTATTCTAGGACGTCAGAAGCCAGAAACTTTACAGGAAATCATGGAAGTCGTGCCTGCTGATGTACTGGCTCTTGCCCTGAAAGGCATCGATAGCGAGCTTAAATCCACTTTACTTAGCGCCTTGCCAAAACGCATGTCATCGGCCATCGAAACCCAAGTCGAAGCCATTGGTAGCGTACCATTAAGCCAAGCTATTGCCGCTCGTAAAGAGATCATGGCATTAGCAAAACAGATGATGGACGACGGCGAATTCGAGTTACAACTGTTTGAAGAGCAGGTAGTAGAATAATGACCGATACTGTCAATAAAATAGATCCTCGCTGGCGTCTGGTTGGCCATCACGCACGCCGACACCGTTTTTCACCTCTGATAACAGAGAGTAATGCCGACACTGAAACCGCTGGCTGGCAAGATTTTCAACAGGCATTCGATAAAGGCTACAGCGAGGGCGTGCAAAAAGGCCATCAAGCTGGCTTTATCTCTGGTGAAGAAGAGGGACAACAAGCAGGTCATGCCGCGGGTTTCAACCAAGGTCGAATCGAGGGGCAGCAAAAAGGTAAAGACAATATTGATGAGCAGCTCAATAGCATCATCACCCCCTTAAGTGCGCTGCAATCTCTACTTGAAGAGGGACACAATCAGCAGATTTTGCAGCAACAATCTTTAATCTTAGATCTCGTCAGACGGGTATCTTTGCAGGTGATCCGTTGCGAACTCACCTTGCAGCCGCAACAGATCTTAACCTTAATAGAAGAAACCTTAGCCGCACTGCCAGACGACCCTAGCAATGTCAAAATTCACCTTGAGCCAAGTGCTGTAGAAAAACTTAAAGAGTTAGCAACAGATAAAATTCAATCTTGGAGCCTCGTCGCCGATGCCAGTATTAGCGCCGGTGGCTGCCGTATCGTCAGCGAAACATCTGATGCTGACGCGTCAGTAGAAACTCGCCTTGATCGCTGTATGGCTCAAGTGGAAAACCACTTGCAAGACACTCCAATTATACAAGAGCAACCATTACACGAGACTCAAGTTGAAGCTTAGTGCTGATATTCTAAACTGGCCCAAGATCCCAGTCGCCCAAGTCTACGGACGTCTCACTCGAGTTAATGGTCTTTTACTCGAGGCTGTTGGCTGCCAATTAGGCACCGGCGATCGTTGCCATATCGAATGTCGCGACAATCAACTCGTCGAAGCAGAAGTGGTCGGCTTTTACAAAGACACACTGTGTCTCATGCCTATCGAACCGACCAGTGGTCTAATGCCTGGCGCACGCGTCATGCCCATTGAGGGACGCTATCAAATTCCGACCGGCTTAGGCTTGCTTGGCCGAGTGCTTGATGGCTTGGGCCAACCTCTTGATGATCTCGGCTGTATTAAACATATTCCTCAAGTGCCCTTACAGTTCAAAACGACTAATCCGCTCAAACGGACACCGATCCGCGAACCATTAGATGTTGGGATCCGCGCGATCAATGCGTTGTTACCCGTAGGCCGAGGCCAGCGCTTGGGTCTGTTTGCAGGTTCAGGCGTGGGTAAAAGTGTCCTGCTGGGCATGATGACTCGCTTTACCGAAGCCGATGTTGTTGTTGTTGGGCTCATTGGCGAACGAGGCCGAGAAGTCAGAGAGTTTATTGAGGAATCACTGGGTGAAGAGGGGCTTAAACGTGCCGTTGTCATCGCAGCACCTGCCGATACCACTCCTTTAATGCGCATGCGCGCAATGCGCCTGTGTCATCACATTGCAGCGGGTTACCGCGATCAGGGCAAACACGTGTTAATGCTGGTTGATTCATTAACCCGTTATGCCCAAGCTCAGCGTGAAATAGCTCTCAGCTTAGGAGAACCCCCCGCCACTAAAGGTTATCCACCTTCGGCCTTTGCACAACTGCCTCGCCTCGTGGAAATGGCAGGCAACAGTCAGCACCCGACGGGCACCTTAACCGCGTTCTATACGGTGTTAACCGAAGGTGATGACCAGCAAGATCCGATTGCCGATTCAGCTCGTGCGATTTTGGATGGCCATATTGTGCTTGACCGTAAGCTAGCGGAGCAGGGGCATTTTCCAGCAATTGATATCGGTGCATCTGTCAGTCGCTTAGCAACACAAGTCGCTCACCCTAATACCTTAAAACAGGGGCAATGGTTTCGTCACCTCAACAGCCGCTACAACGAAGTTAAAGACTTACTGCCTTTGGGCGGTTATCAACCCGGTAACGATCCTGATATGGATATGGCCGTAAGTGCCTACCCACAGATGGCAACTTTCTTACGCCAAGAGACTCACACTCAAGCCGATCTAACGCAAAGCCTTAACGCATTAGAACTGTTAGTCAGTAAAATGGGCTTCTCTTTGACAGCTGGAGACACTGAATGAAGCAATTATTGAGGTTGTGCCAACAAGAAGAGAAAAAACTGAGTCAGCTTGGGCAACAAAGAAACGCAGCCCAAAGCAAAATGGATACCATAGAACAACAAAAGCTGCAGTTAGGGCAGATGATTTCAGACTATAGTCACGCGAATGCAACTTGCCCATCAGCCCTGCTACTGCAAAACAGTGCGCAGATGGTGCAAGTGATCGAGCCGATGTTAAAGCAGCTCACCCGTAAACAATTGTTATTACAGCAAGAGCATCAAAGAATGCATGGACTATGGCGTCAACAGTTAGGACGTCAGCAAGGAATACAGTGGCTGTATAAAGAACGCTTACAGCAACATGAACTGCTACAGCAAAAGCAAGAACAGAAGCAACTTGATGATCTGGCTGGGCGTTATTCCCGTCGTTAATCAGGTAAACAATTAACGTGTGTCACCGTAATCGATAGCATTATCGTTATCTCGATTCAGCAGCTGACTGATGACCTCTTGCTGTGCCACTAACAATTGACCATTAGATTCGTTGACTAATTGGCTATCTTTAACCAATAACAGCAGATTGTCCCACAGTATAGAGACCTCTGATGCCGATGCTGCTGGTAGCTTGCTGATCAAGCTCACCATACCGCTCGCGCTACCAGAAAAACCTAAGGCTTCTAACATTTTGCGGCGTTCGCTCGCCTTTCGCATCAAGCTAGAGCACAATTCAGACTGGTGCTGGTTATGATAAGTTAAGCCATTATTATCGCGCCGCTGCATCAATTCACGCTGGCGTTTTAGTAAGCTTTTTAGTTGTTTATAACCTTCAATATCTTGACGAATGCCTCGTACAATACGTTGGACTAACTCACGCTTGCTACTCGTCGGCACGGATTCAACCATGTTGCTGCACCATAGTTTCAGCCAGTTCCTCAAGGTTTAACTCAAAACTACCATCAACCAAAGACTGACGCAGCTGCTCAACCTTGCTTAGATCAAAGTCAGGCAACTGCTCTAAGCTGTGTTTAGTATGTTCTAGCAGTCTGCAATCTTCACTGACTTCCTGCTGGGCCTTAATCGGCGTTGCAACAGGCTTTTCTGGCACAGGTATCGCACTTTGCGTTTTGCTTTTGCTCATCCCCATGTCAGCACTGATCGTGCTACTTACTTTGCTAATTTCCATAATTTCTGCCTTAAATTCGCCTACTATAGGAAGTAAAGCGACCCTTTAACGCCGATCTGAAATAACCAAGCCATTTATTTAGGCTAAAACGTAAGCGATGTTAACCCCGCTTAAAATAGGGTCGACACCCGCCCTTTTGCTATCGGATAGGCTGAGATAATTTTACCCGAGCTCAAATTTTTAACCCGAATGGCTTTGCCCTCGCCACCGCCTTCCAAGGCTTCACCGGGCATATTGGCGTAAAAGCCATTACTGCGGGCCTCAATGATCACTCGGTCGCCAATATTAATCCACTGTGGCGCACTTAATTGCAGCGCCTTAATCGGCTTATAACGACGTAACTTTCGCACCACTTGCCGACCAATAATATGCTCGATATCGGTCACTAAATCTTTATCTGCTGCACTCAGTTTTAACAGCTTCCAATCAATATCCGCCGCATTAATCTGCTCGCCACGCTTTAGCACGCGATTGGCCACGGGAAGCCTGGCACTCACATCGACTGACGCTCGCACATATAAGCTCCAGCCCATCGGCTCACAACTCACCTTGCGCTGCACATTACCTAAAGGAACCCGCCTGCTGATTTCAATCGTTAGTGCCGACGAGCACGTCGCGAGTCTTTTAGCCCCCGATGGCACTTTGATATCGACGGTAGACTCAAGTTGACTCAACCCTGCTTGCTGCTGCCATTCACGCAGTTCTGCTGATAACAATTGCGTAAATTCTCGCTCAATTTGTACCGCTGTACCTGTGTTCTCTTGCGCCAGACTTAATGGCGGAAATAAACAGGAAACACTGAGGAGGAAGTAGGAAATACAGGTTCCGATCTTTCGCCAAGCATAAACGTAAACCATTGAAACACCTCGGTTATAACTATTGGCACAGTAATTGGATATACAAAGAGTAATTAAGCAGGACATACCATACTAGGAGTCGGAATGGCTATCAACCTTGATGCCGCATTAGGTATTCACCCACAGACATTAGATTTTAGAGTCGAGCGCAGCAAGATGCTGGCAGGTAACTTAGCAAATGCCGAAACTCCCGGCTATAAAGCGCGTGATCTCGACTTTAAAACGGTGATGTTACAGATCAATTCCGGCATGTCTCCAGACCGAAATTACCAAGAAAGCTTTCGTGTGCCTTACCAAACCTCAGCTGACCAAAACACCGTCGAATTAGGTAAAGAGCAAGCTAGGTATTCGCAAAACGCCATGGATTATCAAACTAGCCTGACTTTCCTCAACATGAAGATCTCAGGTTTACGCACTGCTATCGAAGGTCAATAAGCCACTATGTCATTTTCTGAAATTTATCAAATTGCTGGTTCTGGCATGCATGCCCAAACCATTCGCCTTAACACCGTTGCCAGTAACTTAGCCAATGCCGGCGCCGCAGCAGAAAGCCCTGAAGAGGCTTTCCGTGCTTTAAAGCCCGTTTTTACCACCATCTATAAACAGACTCAAGAAGGTCAAGTCGCCGGCGCGCACGTGGAAGTCTCCGCCATAGTGCAATCTGATGCACCACTGGATCTGCGCTATGAACCCGACCATCCCTATGCTGATGAGCAAGGTTACGTGGCCTACTCCAACGTTAATACCGTTGAAGAGATGGCAGACATGATGGCCGCCAGTCGTTCATTCGAAACCAATGTTGAAATAATGAACCGTGCCCGTTCTATGCAGCAAGGTTTACTGCAATTAGGAGCCAAATAATGAACGTCACCACCAGCAGCAATAACAGCAATGTAAATACACCAGGCACCATCAGTTCACCCGGTAACGATTCGGCTTCAATCAAGAACGAATTCATGACCTTGATGATTGCCCAAATTCAAAACCAAGATCCAACTAATCCCATCGATGGCACCGAGTACGTGACACAGTTGGCGCAATTTTCTCAAGTTGAAAGCCTAGAACAAATGCGCGCTAATCAGTCAACGCAGATGGTGTTGATGGAAAATCTTGGCATTGTGCAATCAGCGCAACTCGTCGGCAAAGATGCCATGGTGCCTGCGTCAGAATTTAACATCGATAACTCACCGCTAGAGGGCAAGGTGTATCTCAACAATGCCGTTGAAGAGTTGAGTATCGATATCCTTGATAGCAATGACGAAGTGGTACACACATTAGAGTTAGGCGCACAAGAAGCGGGGGATAAGGACTTTACGATCAACCCTGAGGCATTAGGTCTTCCACCGGGTGACTACAGTATCGTCGCCAACACCACTGCAGGCGACGTCACTAAAACTGCCGACACCTTCATCCAAGCAAAAATCGAAAAAATACACTTTATCAGCGCCTCAGGAATGATGATGGCTGAATTAGGTAATGGTCTTGGCACTGTCTCTGTGCTGGAAATCTCTGAAGTTTCATAACTGGTTAGCAAAGGATTAATCGATGTCTTTCAATATTGCGTTAAGTGGCTTACAAGCAACCACACAAGATCTAAACACTATCAGTAATAACATTGCTAACTCTTCAACGGTCGGCTTTCGCAGCGGTCGCAGTGAGTTTTCAGCCATCTATAACGGCGGCCAAGCAGGCGGCGTCAATGTGATGTCCACCAGCCAAAACTTCTCTAACGGTGGTAGCTTAACTTATACGGGTCGTCAGCTTGATATGGGCATTCAGGGCGATGGCTTCTTCGTCCTTAGTGGCCAAGATGGCAATACTATGTACGCTAGAGCAGGCATGTTTAACCAAGATGCCAACGGTTTTGTCACCGATCCTGCAGGCAACCGCTTGCAAGGTTATTCAGTGGGAGCCACCGGTAATCTGCAGACGGGTAACGTAGCCGATTTACAAATACAAGCAGGCGCTTTACCCGCCAAAGCCACAACAACCTTAGGTTTGGTCTCTAACTTAGATGCCAGAGTGGATATTATTGATCCCCTAGCCACCCCATTTGATCCCGATAATGCAGCCACCTATCACTCATCAAGCACCGTCACGGCGTATGACTCGCTGGGTAAGGAACATGCCCTCACTCAGTACTATACCAAAACGGCTGATAACACTTGGTCTGTGCATTACATGATGGGTAATACCGATGTCACACCTGCTGGCGGCCACCAATTGAGCTTCGACTCTGACGGTATTCTTACTGGCGGTAACTCATTAACTTTGGCGATCACCGATCCTAACATTATTGCTGGCGCATCCAACATGAACCTGGCACTCAGTTATGACAAGAGCACCCAATATGCCTCTGACTATAACAACTCTAGCCTGAGCCAAAATGGCTATACCTCCGGTGAACTAAACGGTATTCGTTTAGATGATAGCGGTATGCTATTTGGCACCTACACCAATGGCCAAGAACAACTGCAAGGCCAAGTCGTATTGGCTGACTTTAATAACCCTAACGGCTTAACACCGACCAGCAACAATGCGTGGACAGCAACGAATGCCGCAGGCCAGCCAATTATCGGCACACCCACTACAGGCACCTTGGGTTCAGTCGCTTCTGGATACCTTGAAGGTTCCAACGTCGACACCACTGCCGAAATGGTCAACTTGATGACAGCGCAGCGCAACTATCAGTCAAACGCCAAGGTGTTAGATGCCAATTCAACGATGCAACAAGCATTGCTAAACGCGATTTAGGCCTAACTCATGGACAGAATGCTCTATACCGCCGCCAGAGGCGCAGCCCGAGTGATGGAAGCACAAGCTATCCGCGCCAATAACTTAGCCAATGCTGATACTACTGGCTTTAAAGCCGATTTAGAACGCGTTAACGCCATGGTCGTTGCCCCAACAGGTAACAGCTTGCAAACTCGCGTATTGGCGCAAACCCAAAGTAGCGGATTTAGTCAGCAAAGCGGGGCATTAAATCCGACAGGCAGAACCTTAGATCTTGCCATCAATGACGCGGGTCTATTTTCGGTGATGACCGCTGCAGGCGAAGGCTATACCCGATCAGGCGCTATACAGCCAGACGCCAATGGCCAACTCACCTTAGACGGTCGTCCCGTCGCTGGGGTCGATGGTCCCATCGTGTTACCCGAGTACCGTGAGCTATTTGTCGGTGATGACGGCAGGTTAAGCATTATCGCTGACGATGGCGGCATCATTGAAGAGATTGGCCAACTGAAACTGGTTAACCCCGATATCAGCACCATGAGCAAAGGCCTTGACGGTTTACTGTATCCCGCGGATCGCCAGCCATTGCCTGCCAGTGAGGAAGTGAGACTTAGCAGTGGTTTTCTTGAAGCCAGCAACGTTCAAGCAGTGGGAGAGCTCATTGCCGCAATGGACTTAAGCCGTCAGTTTGAAGTGCAAGTCAAACTAATGAAAAGCGCCGAAAAACTCGCAGAAGCTGGCAACAGACTACTGCGTGATGCCTAGATTCGATTTGAAAGGACAATAAAATGCAATCAGCTTTATGGGTCAGCAAAACGGGCTTAACCGCTCAAGATACTAAAATGACCACCATTGCCAACAACTTGGCAAACGTAAACACCACAGGTTTTAAACGTGATCGTGTTGCCTTCAATGATCTTTTTTACCAAGTGCAACGCCAGCCAGGCGGTCAAGTCGATGCCCAAAACGAACTGCCATCAGGATTACAGCTCGGCACGGGTACCCGTGTTGTCGGCACCCAAAAAGTATTCACTCCCGGTGACATGCTTACCACCAATCAGCAACTCGACCTCGCGATTGAAGGCCAAGGTTTCTTCCAAATTGAAGAAGCGAATGGCGACATTAGTTTTTCCCGCGACGGTCAATTCTACCGCAGCAGCGAAGGTCTGATGGTGACTTCGCAAGGATTACCCATGGTGCCCAACATTGAGATCCCTGAAGACGCGCTCACCGTCACTATCGCGACTGACGGTACCGTCTCAGCACAAATGGCTGGCCAACCAGATGCACAAGAATTAGGCCAGATCACCCTCGTCAATTTTACCAACCCTGCAGGGCTAGAAGCCCGCGGTAATAACCTTTATCGCGAAACGGGCGCATCGGGTGCGGCAATAGAAGGCATTGCCGGTGACCAAGCACTGGGCCAAATACGCCAAGGTGCGCTAGAAGGTGCCAACGTCAATGTGGTGGAGGAGATGGTCGAGATGATCTCTACTCAGCGAGCGTACGAAATGAATGCCAAAGTCGTCTCGGCCTCAGACGATATGCTCAAGTTCCTAAACCAAGCTCTGTAAAACGCGCTTAATCATTGACTCAGTAATAGAACTCGAAAAGGGAGCCCCAATGCAATCAACACGGATAGGCTTAAGTTTAGCGTTGATACTGCTATTGTCTGGCTGTATCGCTCATATTCCAGAACCTGACACAGAGCCAGGTAAGCCTGAATGGGCACCGCCAGAGATTGATTACAGCCTACCTGATGCAGAAAACGGCAGTGCTTATCGTCCAGGCTTCATGCTAACGCTATTTAAAGATAAACGCGCTTTTCGAGAAGGCGATATTCTCACTGTCGCTCTAGATGAGGAGACCTATTCAAGTAAGCGGGCCGACACCAAGACCAATAAGGTCAGCGGCATGTCAATTGATGGTCAAGGCTCGACGGACGGCAGTAGTGTCAGTGGTAGCGGTGAAGCGAATATGGGTCGTTCATTCAACGGCACAGGCTCAAGCACGCAGCAAAACCAGCTATCAGGTTCTATCACAGTCACTGTCGCCAAAGTGTTGCCTAATGGCGCCCTGTTGATCCGCGGTGAAAAATGGCTGCGCCTCAACCAAGGCGATGAATACTTGCGTTTACTGGGGCTTATTCGTACTGACGATATAGGTAACGACAACACTATCTCGTCGCAACGTATCGCCGATGCGCGAATTATATATGGCGGCCAAGGCGCCATTTCAGACAGCAACCGTATGGGTTGGGCCGCGCGTTACTTTAATAGCCCTTGGTTTCCGTTGTGATGATTTGTTTGAGAGTTCAAATTTCAGGATTGTGTGAATGAAAAAAATAGCCATTTTTATCCTCAGTATGTGTCTAGGCTTATCACCTTTGCTTCCGACTCAAGCGCAGGAGAAAGTCCAGCATCGCTACCTGATGGACATTGTCGATGTACAAGGGATCCGTGATAACCAGCTAGTCGGTTACGGTTTAGTGGTGGGTCTAGATGGTAGCGGTGACCGCACCCAAGTGCGTTTTACCAGCCAATCCGTCGTCAATATGTTAAAGCAATTTGGGGTGCAAATTGACGGTAAGATTAACCCTAAACTTAAAAATGTCGCGGCTGTTGCTGTCCACGCTACGGTTCCTCCTTTAGCGAGTCCGGGGCAGAAGTTAGACATCACGGTGTCGTCACTGGGTGACGCCAAAAGTTTACGCGGTGGCACGTTATTGATGACCCCAATGCGCGGTGTTGATGGCGAAATTTACGCGGTAGCCCAAGGTAATCTAGTGGTTGGTGGTGTATCAGCTCAAGGTCGAAATGGCAGCTCTGTCACCATCAATGTGCCTACAGTGGGTAATATTCCCAATGGGGCGCTGCTCGAAGCGCCGATGCACAGTAACTTTAATGAAAACGAACACATCGTATTAAATTTGATCGACCCCAGTTTTAAAACCGCACGCAATATCGAGCGAGCGGTTAACGCGCTTTTTGGCCCCAATGTCGCCGAGGCCGATAGCAGCGCCAAAGTGATCGTGCGTGCCCCAAGCTCTAATCGCGAGCGGGTAACTTTTATGTCGATGTTAGAAGAACTGCAAATTGAGCAAGGCCGTAAATCGCCACGCGTCGTCTTTAATAGCCGCACTGGCACCGTCGTCATGGGCGGTGATGTAGTGGTACGCAAAGCGGCCGTCAGTCACGGTAACTTAACCGTGACCATCGTTGAGCAAGAATTTGTTAGCCAACCTAACGGCGCCTATTTAGGCCAAGCACAAGGTGAAACCGTTGTCGGTTCCGACAGTCAAATTGATATCGATGCGGGTAATGGTCATATGTTCGTTTGGCCAGAAGGTATCGCCCTTAATGACATCGTTCGCGCCGTCAATAGCCTCGGTGCATCGCCGATGGATCTGATGGCCATCTTACAAGCCCTAAATGAAGCGGGCGCGCTTGAAGCTGAATTGGTGGTGATTTAATGGAACTCGATAATAACCACAGTTACTTAAACCAACTCGATGCGGGCGAGTTGATTAAAGCCAATGGCGAACATGGCGCATTGAAAATGGTAAGCCAGCAGTTTGAAGCGCTATTTTTACAAAACGTATTGAAGCAAATGCGCTCAGCATCAGATGTGATGGCCGATAAAGACAGCCCGCTGTCTTCGCAAAACAACGGCATGTACCGTGACTGGCATGATGCTGAACTTGCAGGCCGCTTAAGTCAGGTCCAAAGCACCGGATTAGCAGAGGTGATGATCAAACAATTATCAGCCGGACTTAAGTCTGACCCTGAGACGGTCGCCTCTAGTAATCAACCCAGTAGCGATACTAATACTCGTGCCATGCAGCCCGCCTTGATATTGCCCTTTGTTAGCAAGCTGCCAGAGTAAGTCACGTTGTTGATTAGCCCGTATTTAACCACAAATAAGGATTTAAGATGAGCATGCTCAATATCGGTATGTCAGGACTTAATGCCAGCATGGCTGCCCTGACAGCCACGTCTAACAATGTCGCTAATGCGATGGTGCCGGGATACTCCCGTCAGCAAGTCATGCTCGGCTCTGTGGGTAACGGCGTTTACGGCAGCGGCTCAGGGGTGATGGTTGATGGTGTGCGCCGCATTTCAGATCAATACGAAGTCGCGCAATTATGGAATACCACCAGCGACTTGAGTTTTGCTAAAGCACAATCAAACTATCTGGGTCAGGTCGAGCAGATCTTCGGCTCCGAAGGTAGCAGCATTTCAGCCGGGCTCGATCAGCTGTTTGCTTCACTGAACTCTGCAATGGAGCAACCTAACGAGATAGCCCATCGCCAAGGTGTACTCAACGAAGCCAAAGCACTTACGCAACGCTTTAACTCCATCAGCGAAGGGCTTAACTCACAGGTCTCTCAGGTCGAAGGTCAAATAGGCGCTTCGGCAAAAGAGATTAACAGCCAATTACAGACTATCGCCCGCTTTAACGCTGACATCCAAAAATCCAGTGCCAGCGGTAATGTGCCGTTAGCCCTGCTTGATGCCAGAGATGCTGCGGTAGATGACCTCTCTAAAATTGTCGATGTCAATGTGGTCGAGGATGCCAACGGCATGCTCAATATTTCCTTAGCGCAAGGCCAACCATTGTTATCTGGCACCACCGCATCGAAAATTATCGTCAAACCAGATCCTGCTAACCCACAGTTTAGCCAGATTAGCATTCAGTTTGGTCAATCCAGTTTCCCGCTTGACGAAGCTGCGGGCGGTAATTTAGGCGCGCTTATCGACTATCGTGATAACAGCTTGGTGGATTCAATCGGCTTTATCAATGAACTGGCCACCACCATGGCCGATGAGTTTAATGCAGTGCTTGCCGGCGGTACCGATTTAAACGGTAATCCCCCGACTCAAGATCTGTTTCGCTATGATCCAACCAATCCAGCTGGCAGCTTAACGATGACCTCTGGTTTTACCGCCGACATGCTCACCTTTGGTAAAGATGGCACTCCTGGCGACAACAGTAACTTGAAAGATCTCGTCGAGCTCGCCAATCAAAACTTCACCTTTAGCTCAATGGGTGTCAACACCACCATGAGCGATGCGTTTGCCAGCAAAATTGGTGAATTAGGCTCAGCCTCTCGTCAAGCACAAATGAACCAAGATACCGCAGCAAAGCTGCAACTAGAAGCTCAGGGGCAGTGGGCCAGCACCAGTGGCGTCAACATAGATGAAGAAGGCGTTAACCTCATCATCTATCAGCAATCTTACCAAGCAAATGCCAAGGTTATCTCGACAGCCGATCAACTATTTCAAACGATATTAAACAGTATTTAAGGACATTCGAATGCGCGTAAGTATGCTTAATCTTTACAGCAATAATTTACAAAGCCTGCAGAAATCGACTGTCGATATCTCCAAGTTGAATCAAATGATGGCATCGGGTAAATCGATTCTTCGCCCGTCAGATGATCCCATAGGTTCAGTGAAAGTCATTAACAGCCAAAGAGATATGGCTGCCACGAATCAGTACATCAAAAATACTGAATCACTCTCAACCAGTTTTGGCCGCGCTGAAACTTACATGTCGAGCATGGTCGAATTACAAAGCCGCATGCGTGAAATCACCGTAGCAGCCAATAATGGTAGTTTATCGCCAGAAGACAGAGCCGCATATGCAGCGGAGATGGACGAATTATTAGAAGCCTTTGTCGATACCGTCAACGCCAAAGATGAAGGCGGTAATTACTTGTTTTCGGGTAACTTGACTGACACTGCACCGATTGGAAAAGACGCCAGTGGTAACTATGTTTATCAAGGTGATACCAACCATAGAGAGGTGCAAACCTCCGGCTCATCTTGGATGACTGCCAACAGCACTGCGGCGGAGTTTATTTTCGCTAACGGTAGCGCAGACATTCTCAACCAAACCAAAGATTTTATCACTGTGCTAGAAGATCCTACTTTAGCACCTGGCGACCCCACTTTTAGTCAATCCGCCAGTGACATGTTAACTAGCCTCGATGACACTCTCACCAGTATTAGTTCTGCAATCACAGATATTGGTGGCAAACAAAATACCTTGAGTTTGATCCAAACCTCCCATGAAGAGCGGGTACTATTTAACGAAGAGGTGATTGGGGAAACTGAAGGGTTAGACTATGCCCAAGCCACTGCCGAGTTTAATCTAAAGCTCACCACCCTTCAGGTGACTCAGAAAACGTTTGTGCAAGTATCGCAGTTATCCTTGTTCAACCACATATAATACCAAGCTAAGAGAAGTCGATGCTCAAAGGGATTTCAGATTCACTCCAAGTTCAGCAGCGCAGCCAAACGGTTGCGCCAACGACGGCTATGCAACACCCCGCGAAAGAGCAAGCAAAAGTCAATGTTGCTAGCATTCCAAGCCATAGACTTGAAAGCTATGATAAGTGGGCAAAAGTCACCCAAGGCCAACATAAAATTAGCGCTCAACAAGTCGCCGAACATGGACTACAACAAGTACAAACCTTGCTAAAGCAATTGCAAAATCACAGTCAACAATCTCTCACGTCAAATAATAGCGACTCACTCAGCCAAGCACAGCAGCTCCAACAGCAGCTGGCAGGGCTAAACATCAGCTATCAGGGCACACAATTAGTCGACCATCAGCTCAATCTTATTTCAACTCAACGCCCGGTAGCAAAATACAGTTTTAGCTTAAAGTCTGTCGACTTGATCGCCGTCAACTCCCGTGACGAACAAGTGAATATGCACATAGGCAATGACACAGTAAGGGTACTGCTACCCGCAAATGCTCAACCCGCCGAGCTACTAAAGCGTCTCGACAGCAGTCTCAAGCCGCTCGATATTCGGGTCGTAAAATCCAATGAAGGCCGCGTTATCTTCAAAAGTAATAAACAACAGTGGCAACAAATCCAATCAGGTTTATTGATGACAGGCCAAGGCCAGCGACTCCCTGCTGGTGATGCGCGAACCATTAAGGTCAGCGAAGAGTTAAGCTGGCAAGATCCACGAGAATGGCGTTTTAATAGCCCACAAGAACTTAAACAAACCGTGGCTAAAATCAGTAAAACCCGCCATAAAGTCGAGGGGCAGCTGCAAGAACTTAACCACAGTCAGCGACACATTCAACAGCAACTGCATCAGGCTAACCGCCAAAAAGACACCCTAAAAGGGCTGGATTCGACGCTTAATCAAGTCAAGAGTTTGATGCAACCTGCACCTTTCAGCCTGCAGGTGACGTCACTCATGGCGCAAGCCAACTTCAGCCGAGCTCAGGTGTCTTCCCTACTAACTTAGCGATCTTAAGCGAGAGAATATGGGGCCAAAAAGCCCCGTATTCGTCACTCAATCAATCGCTGTTTCACGCTAGCAGTGTGAGGATCGATGCTAGGTCTTCAAACTGCCCTTTATCCAAGAGTTCCACAGCATATTGGCTATAGTTGGCTTTATGCTGCCTATTGGTGTGATACACCTGAAAACACAGAATGATATCGTGTTCAGACAACCCCTGTTTCTGCGCTGCAATCACGGCTAAATAGCAGCGCAGCATAAAGAAGTCCAACAGCATCACCCGAAATGCCTGCGATGGAGTGAGTGCGTCAACTTGTGGAAAATTCATATGGTAACAATAGTAAAATAAATAACGACTAAATAGCGTTTGATGCTCAGCCAATGCAGGTAAGGCGACATCGCGCCAAGCCTGATTAATCCGCCCCATACTAATTTTATTTTCACCGTCACCCATGGCACAAATGGCTTGGTTTATCTGCTCAAATCGACTACGTCCTCGTCCTGCTTTATTGGTGTTTAACCACAGTTGCATCGACGTGAAAGCGTGCATTTTGTGTATCTCGGTATCTTTATTAAAGCCTTCAAAATGTTGCTTAAGCTGACCGTTATTACTCAAACTCAGCAGTTGTTGAAACATATCATCAATGGCGCTGCTTTCCAGTTCACCATTGGCAACTCGTTCAGTTGTTTTCATTAAAATACCGACCGCTGTGAGCCCATGCTCTATTGGCTGCTCGGGTTTCAATAACAGCTGAAT
The DNA here is from genome assembly GCF_002836205.1 of Shewanella sp. Choline-02u-19. Lineage (NCBI taxonomy): Bacteria > Pseudomonadati > Pseudomonadota > Gammaproteobacteria > Alteromonadales > Shewanellaceae > Shewanella > Shewanella sp. Choline-02u-19. The sequence continues at coordinate 179,396 of NZ_PJBE01000012.1, read as the reverse complement.
GGTATAATCATGGGCTTTTTTCGCCCATATTGGCGTCGCTTTAAAGGTACGGTGATGGTTCACCGTCATACGTTCAAATTGAAACGCATCGGGCTTAAGCAGAATAGTCCGCGCCGCTTCAGGACAAGATAACGACAGGCTTTCATAACGATCACCATCTTTCATGTGCGACATTCTAGGGTAGGTCTTACAAGTGTGGCTCAACAAGTCCTCACCCGCTTTAGCATGAATTTGACACAGCTGCTTATCATCTAAAAACCCACAAGCACCTTTTGAGTCGAGTACCACTTGAGCCCATTGTTGCTCGCTCTTTTTTACTTTCTTCAGCGCCGTTTGAGCCAAAGACTTAAGCTCCTTGTGCGCTAGGGTCTTTTTGTAACTCTGTTTATCAATAATGATATTCCAGCCATAACAACAGCTATCTTCACAATCACTGCCTATACAACTAAATTGCGTGACGAAGCTGGGTCTAATTAGCGATTTTTCCATTCTAGTTCTCTTAATTCGGCTCCTAACATGACTATATAGAGCGACTAAAAAGACCGTTCACTAAAGCGATTATCGACATAAAATCGTTTTAATTCAAAAAAATTAAACAATATAAACCATAATTTACAACCAGTTACACTTAATGATAACAAAAAGATGATGACGCCTTTTCAGTTTTGATTTTAGCAGTCGTTTTATTATTGGTAAGACCCAGAGCTTAAATGACTTATTAAAGGAAAATATTATGTTATCTGTACATACTAATTATGCTTCACTTGTTTCTCAAAATTCTGTGACAAAAAACAATGACCTACTTAGCAATGCTATGGAGCGTCTTTCTACTGGTCTACGTATCAACAGCGCTGCTGACGATGCTGCTGGTCTACAAATCGCGACTCGTTTAAATGCCAACGTTGTAGGCATGGAAACAGCTAACCGTAACGTGAACGATGCGACATCTATGCTGCAAACTGCTGATGGCGCACTAGATGAGCTAACGACCATTGCGAACCGTCAAAAAGAACTTGCAACTCAAGCCGCTAACGGCGTGAACTCAGCTGAAGATTTAACAGCACTTAACGATGAGTTCGCAGAGCTAACCAAAGAGATCACTCGTATTGTTGATAACACTGAATACTCAGGTAACAAGTTATTCGACTCATTGACCGCCGGTGTTGAATTCCAGATCGGTGCAGGTGCAAGTGAGCAACTAAAAGTTACCGTAGATAAAGCCAATCTTGCTGGTGTTGCTGATGATATTTCAGCTGTCGGTGCAGCAAAAGGCACTATCACTAAGATTGATGACTTCATTGATGCTGTAGGTAAAGAACGTTCAACACTGGGTGCTAACATCAACCGTTTGGGCCACACGAGTTCAAACCTTGCTAACGTAACTGAGAATACTAAAGTTGCTGCTGGCCGTATTATGGATGCTGACTTCGCCGTTGAATCAGCAAACATGACTAAGAATCAGCTTTTGGTTCAAGCGGGTACTAATATCCTGTCTTCTTCAAACCAAAACACTGGTTTGGTTATGGGTCTATTGGGTTAATTTCTCCTCCCTTACCCTCCCAACTTTCAAAAAGAGCCTTTAGGCTCTTTTTTTTTGAAAAATTATCACTGACACACTTCAGCATCACCTTCGCAAGGTCGCCTTAGTAGAGGTATAGCTTCAAATCCAATTGTGGGCAAAGTGACTTGCGGAAGCCGTACTTCCTTTTCCGTGCTGTAAACGGAAAAACGCTAGCGGATACAAGTACAGATAAACAAACAGAATTCAATATATACAAACACTTAACGTTTGGTACAGAGATTGCAAAAGTATCATTATAGGAGGATCAAATGATTTCAGGTATGAACGGTGCATCTTTTGCTGAACAACTCATTTCAGCAGAAAGAATGGGGAAAGATCAACTATTTAAAACCAATTTAACCAAGCATCAAACACAAATTGATGCCTATGAGTTATTGGAGCGTAGCCTCAATAAAATGACCAGTAATCTAGAAAAGATTAATGGTGATGCCTTTGAAAGTAAAACCTCATCAATCAGTGATGAGAACGCCGCGATAACAGTCGACAGTGATGCTCCCACGGGCACCTATGATCTAACCGTCAAGCAACTCGCTCAAGCCCATCAGCTGACTAAAAGCTTTGCCAGTGAAACCGACTTACTCCCCGCGAGTGGTTTATTAAGCATCCAGGTCGGCCCCGATATCGCTGACACTATAGAGATAGATATGGCAGTGCTTAATGCTGACGGCACTCGCACCGTGAATGATCTTCGTGATGCCATTAACTCACACCCAGATAACCCTGGAGTACAAGCCTCACTCGTCAGAACGGGTGGCGGTGTCGAGTTAATGATGACCTCCTCAGAATCAGGTAAAGACAGTACGCTCAAAGTTGAGATGGACGGTGTTGATTGGGGCATGAACCAACGTAAAGCGGCGCAAGACGCAGAGATAGTGCTCAATGGTATCGATATCACGAGTAGCAGTAACTACTTAAGTAACGTTATTGATGGTGTATCAATAGAGCTGAACAAAACACACTCGGCGGGCGAAAGCAGCACCATAAAAATCGAATCTGACACCAGCAGCAGTGAAGATGCGGTTAAGGACTTTGTCGAGTCTTTCAATGACCTGATGAACCAAATTAATCAGCTTACCCGTTCTATGGGCAGTAGCGTCGTCGATGAGGCCAAAGAAAACGATAAGGACACTGACGACAAAGATAAAGACGATGATGATGAAGATGATAAGCCATCATCTGTCACAGAAGATCAGCTCGGTGCCCTCAAAGGTGACTCTACATTAAGAATGCTGCAAGCCAGTATGCGCAATAGCGTATTCGAAGCCGCACCAAACGGTATGCGCTTATCTGACATTGGTATTGAGATGAACCGTAGTGGTGAGCTTGATATCGATGAAGATAAGCTGACCCAAGCACTTAAAGATGATCCCGCGGCCTTAAAAGAGATGTTCACTGCCGATAACAGCTTCATCGATAGAATAGACACTATTATCGAACCATTCACTCAGTCCAATGGTTATCTCGATCTTAAGCAAAACAACCTAGATAGCCAAATTGAACGCGTTGAAGACAGCATGTCTCGCCATGACTATCAGATGAAGCAGAGGTACCAAATTTACCTGTCTCAGTTCACCGCAATGGAAAACACCATTAACCAACTTAACTCAGCTAGCATGCTGTTTAATTAAGGAATGCTAACCAATGTTGAATGAGCACGATCCCTTTAATGCTTACAAACAGACCTCATTAGACGCCCGAGCCGCTGCCGCTAATCCACATGAAATGGTACGGATGCTGCTCGATGGCCTCTTAGAGGAGATCCAACGTGCCAGTGGTTTTATGCAGCGTAAGAGCTTTGAAGATAAAGGTCAGAGTATCAACAAATGTCTCAATATCGTCCATGGCCTCGACTCCATGCTCGATATTGAAAACGGCGGCAAGGTCGCGGCAGGACTCAACCACCTTTATGACTACTGCAGTCGGCAATTGGTCACCGCGAGCGTTGAAAATAGCGTTGCAGCCCTAGAACCCATAACAAAGGTGATTACCGATGTCAGAGCAGGTTGGGCCAATCTCAATTGAGCAGTGGCAACAGTTTGAAAAAGCACTGGCGTTTCACGCGCGCGCTGAAGACTGGGAAAAGCTAGTGATAGTGAATGAAAAGATGTGCAATGCCCTTAAAAAAGCGGGCAAGCCACACTCTCGCTCACAGGTACTTGCACGCCAATCATTAGCGCAAAGCCATGCAAAAATTGTGCAGCAGTTACGACAAGCACAAGGCAAGATCAAGCAAGAGATGGCTCAATTTGAACAGCAGCAAGACGGCCTTGCTGCTTACCAATTTACCTGTGCCAGCGCTGGAGTCACCAATGACTAGTCCCATTTTACCAAGTGCATTAAGCACAACACCGGCCGTTAATTCAGCACGAGTCAGCCATATTAAAGAGCCTGTTGACCAAGCTTATTCCCATGATCTAGAGCAATCGGCGACCGATTCAGCGCCGTTCTCATTGATATTGCCGCAGCCAAGGCAGCCACAAAACGTCAGTATCAATGGTGATATTTCAGGGCAAATAGCCAACACTATTTCAATGTCAGGTGGACCTTTAACAGACGAGAGTTTTCAGCGCGCTAACGTAATAGACTTAGCAAGCCAAAACGCCACGCTGGGACTGGACAATACTGTTAAGCCTTTGCATTTCGCTAGCACTTATACCTCAACAGTCAATCCGTTTACACAAGAGTTAAGCAGCCAAACATCTATTCAAACTGCACAGACAAGCGGCCAGCCATTAACAAGTACAACAGCCGCTAATGACAAAGCCCATACCGCTGCGCTAGCAACAAACTTCGCCAATAGCAGCCCTGGGTCGACCTTCAATAGCAGTGCGGTTAAGCCTGACAGTATGAATCCATTCTTAAGCGCCACTCAGTTAGCAACGGCATTTATAGCCAAACAAGTTGATAGCGCCAGTATCGATACAATTGAATCCACTCATCAAATACTCGCGACAAATACCCGAGCGAATAGTGCCGTTGCACAGTGGGGGCCAGTGTCCGTTTCTCAAGCCGCACCTATGCTGCAGCAGGCCCACGAAATGCTGTCACCATTGCGTGAACAATTACGCTTTCAAATTGATCAACAGATCAAACAAGCAGAGCTCAGACTCGACCCGCCAGAACTCGGAAAAATTGAGCTCAATATCCGTCTTGATGGCGATAAATTACATATCCAGATGCACGCAGCCAACGCTGCGGTGCGCGATGCACTATTAACTGGGCTAGACAGGCTACGCGCCGAGCTAGCCGCAGATCATGGCGGCCAAATTGACGTCGATATCAGCCACGGCGAGTCACCACAAGAACAAACACAGCAGGGTTCGAAGTCGGCCATAGCCGCCGCTAGCCAGCAGGAAGCTCAGCCAATGACAACTGAGATTTCCCAACGAGATCAAGTTGATCTACTCGCATAATTTAAGGATCCCATCATGCCACTCACTAAAAACGCCCGTAAACGGATCAGCTTTTTTCTCTTCATCACGGTTTGGACAGCCGCCATATTTTGGGTTGGCTGGCAATCTCCAACGCTCATTGGAGGCCCTTTCTTAACCCAAGAGCCAGAAATTAAATTAGCAAAATTCTACCCATTAGATAAATTTGTCATCTCTATTCCGGGCGATGAATATCCGCACTATCTACTGTTAGAAATGGCGTTTAAAAGCCGTTCAAACAATGCAGCTAACACCATTAAAAAAGCCGATCCTGTGATTAAAAACTCCTTAATGAAGATGTTTTCAAAGAAACACTTCAATGAACTCAATAATGCGCAGCAGCTTGAGTCGCTGCAAAAAGAGGCGCATATCCTGTTATCACTCGTGCTAGCCGAAAATGACTTCGCCATCGAATTAGACGATGTGTTGTTTACTCGTATGGTCATTCAATAAAGGCCATATGCCATGAATACAGCTCAATCAGCCTACCAAGAAGCAAGTGGAGATATCGCTGTTAATCGTCTATCTGAAAGTCAGGTGATGATGCAATACCTACCTTTAGTGAAGCGCTCAGTATCAAAATTGAGAAGCCATTGCGGCTCGGTGTTAGCTAAAGAGGATATGGAACAGATCGGGATGATGGCGCTTCTAGAATCTGCCAGACGTTATCCCGGCGAGTACGATAATGGTTTTATCTCTTTTGCTGGACTGCGAATTCGCGGTGCAATTTTAGATGAGCTTCGTCGCCAAGATTGGCGACCACGTCCTGTGAGACAGCAAGCCCATGAGTTAAATGACACCGTCAGAAAGCTCACACGACTATTAGCTCGTCAACCAACAGATAAAGAGGTCGCCGAAGCGATGGGGTTAAACGAAACCGCCTATCGTGAACGCTTATTTGCGTCACAATCCGAGTCGATGCGTAGCCTAGATGAACTGGTCAGTGACGGTGGACATTTTGTCGATAAAAATGATGTTTTGGAGCAATTTTCAGCAAAAGAGTGTTTATTTCAAGCCATTTCAAAATTAAACAAAAGAGAACAGGTGATCCTGTCGCTTTACTATCAGCATGAACTCAATTTAAAAGAAATTGCCGCAACCTTAGGACTGACAGAAACTCGAATTTGCCAACTGCATAAGCAAGCAGTGAAACAACTTAAGAGCATCTATCAACAATGGGAACGGTAAACAGGTGAGATAGTATGAGCAAACTGTTAGGGCTAGTAGTCATCCTCTTGTCAGTATTTGGTGGGTATGTATGGGCGGGTGGAACATTGTTCTCTCTTTGGCAACCCGCAGAAATACTCATCATTTTTGGTGCTGGCAGTGGCGCACTGGTTATTGCTAATCCCAAATCTGTACTCATTGATATGTATGAGCAGCTCAAAGAGCTAGTCAAAGTCGACCAAGAGGACCCTGAACTCTATCCACAACTGTTTGGCTTATTGAACATGTTGATGTCGCAGATTCAATCTCAAGGCCTACGAGTACTCGACGATCATATTGAAAAACCAAACGAAAGCTCACTATTCCTCATGTATCCAGCGGTACTTGAGCACCCAAATGTACTCAACTTTCTCATCGACAATCTAAGACTACAGTCTATTGGCAAGCTTTCACCTCATGATTTAGAACACATGCTAGATGAAGAGATCCACCGTATTGATGAAGATAGAATGCGCCCATCTTACGCCCTCAGTAAGGTCGCAGAGGCGATGCCAGGCTTTGGCATCCTGGCGGCAGTGATGGGAATTATTATTACCATGTCGAATATCGATGGTCCTATTACCATGATTGGTGTCAAAGTAGCCGCAGCACTTGTGGGGACTTTCATCGGTATCTTTGCCTGCTACTGCATATTTGATCCACTCTCCAAAGCACTTGAACATTTAGTCGAACGAAAATCGGCACAAATGCGGTGTGTTGCCGCAGTCTTGGCAGCCTTTGCTAAGGGTAAACCGCCGATGTTGGCGATTGATGCAGGTCGTAAACAAATTCAGAGTGAAAACCGTCCAACCTTTGTTGAACTTGAGCGCTGGATGCAGGAACAGAAAAGCTAATGGCGATTAGACCAGAGCCAATCATTATTCGACGCAGGCAGCGCTCAAAAGCTAAAGCTGCCCATGGTGGTGCCTGGAAAGTGGCATTTGCCGACTTCACCTTAGCCATGATGGCGCTATTTATGGTGCTATGGATAATGCAAATCGCAGATCAGCAAGAGCGAACGATGATAGTCCAATACCTCAATGGCGACTTATATGCTAAAGGTTCAGTCAATCCATTTGACCTAAGTAGTGCCTCGTCAATGCTCGACTTTCAAGGTAATCTCGCCATTCAACAAGCCGTGTTACCGGCCACTTCTACTGGTGTCGCACGCAGTGGTCCAGCACTGCATAATCGTATTCCATCCGGTACTGAGAACGCAAATGCGGGTAAAGGACCAGAGTTAAACTCCCTCGTGCCAGGCAAGTTTGAAACCCAGGCGCAACTAGAGTTTCTCGCAAGGGAGATAGACAAGGTAATCAAAGATGTCAGCATGGGGGCCAACGTTGAGCTGCAAGTGGTACCACAAGGTGTGCGTATATTGATGCACGATAATGTACATCAGTTTATGTTCACTCGCGGTAGCTCGGAGATGAAACCCTACTTTGAAGATCTACTCATGGCGCTCGGCCCTTTATTGAGTAAAGTGGACAACAAGATCACGATTTCTGGCCACACTGACTCAACGCCCTATGCGGGTAATAAGTTCACTAACTGGGAACTCTCGAGCAAACGGGCGCTACTCGCGCGCAGAGTACTTGAGTACGGTGGTCTTAAACGTCAGCAAGTTATTCAAATTACTGGTATGGCCGATCAAGCTCCCTATGTTGATGATCCCGCTGCAGCTGCAAACCGCCGTATCGAGGTGCTCATCATGACATCGGATGCGGAGACACAACTTCGTCAAATGATGGGGCTTCCTCAAGAGAAACCAGCTCCAAAAGAGAACCTTATAAAAGCAAAACACATTGCTGAGGCAAATCAACCACGGACGAGATACCCCTTATCATGGACAAACCAATAGTTAACCATGGCGAATTTATCCCTGCAGATAAAACGCCAACGCCTCAGCATGACCATGCCGACAGCCGGGAACACCTCAGGGTGAGTCTACGCCATGATGAACTACAAGATATTCGACTCGCTTGCGACGGCGTGACTCTGCCTTTATACAAAGACTATTGTTGGGCAAAAACCAAAATAGGCATCGCCAATATAAAGAACGTTGGCTTAGGTGGCGTCGGCATCATTAGCATTTGTGAGTTAAAACCTAAACAAGAACTGTACCTTAGGTTCGATGAGGTATATTACTCAATCAAAGTGATGCGCACTCAGAACATCAGCCACAAGCTACATTTCATTGGTGCTATGTGGATGGAAGAGGACGAAAAGCAGCGCGCTCTGATTACCAATAAGATCCTTGCCTCGAGTCAAAAAGCATAGATTAAACCGATTGATAACTTAAGTACTCAGTGATGAATAAGGAGATCACTATGCCAGCACCATATGAGCGCAAAAGACCCGATTTATTACAGAAGCTATTCCTTTATCTTATTCTGTTTGATTGGGTCATCTTGATTTACTTGATCATCGAACTCAAAGAGATATCTTTTCGCCATGGCGCAATAACCTCTGTAATGGTCGCGATCTTCAACCTCATTTTGGTTAACCTGTGCTTTAGACGTGCCCGCAGAGCAGGAGACAGCTATCAGATCTATCCCGTGATCATCGGCGCCTTAATGTCGTTTGTACTTATCGCCTATTTCTTTTTCTTTTAGCAAAACGTTTATATACCCATCCTGCATGAAGATGCTGGATTCAGTGGGAATTGGATGGGCTCACTTTCCAACGAACTCAAGATTAAACACGTCCAGAAATTCACGTAATGATTTGATCTTTAGTTCGGTCATAACAATGAGTAAAAATCCAAACACCCCCATAGCGATGAAGAATGGGCCAGAAAAGGCATCGGATGTTTTATAGGTCCACAAGCCATTAAGCAGTATCAGTGCGTTTATACTGCCGTTAATGAAATCATGAGTTTTGACAACATAACGATTGAGCGAAATATCATACGAAATTGAGCCGTTATTCGACAGACCTCCTAGCTTTACATTTATCCTGCGATCTTTCAGTGTGGCAGCGTAACCACGTGCCGTTAGCTCTTTGAGTAACAATTCCATCTGTGACCTCACTATCCTTTTTAATGATTTTGGCATCGACTCACGCGTCGTTACAACACATTTAACACTTATCACAAGGCAACCTAGCTTTGCCGCTGCAATGCTTCAAATCTAGTGACTTTGATGTCACAAGGCAATCAACTTACAGTGGAAAACATTCGAAAAGTTTTCACTTTACATCATGTGAAATAACCCTATATTCAGGTTTACTGTAATTTCAGCATCATCACTTGCTGAACGATAAGCACGAAAAAATAGCGGATAAAGCAATCAAACCCCGACGTTAATCTGAAGTCGATCGATGTGCTAATAGGCTGTCATCAGGGGCTTCTTCGCGCTGCTCCATACCGTAATCTCGAATAACACCGGCAACTCTAAGCCGATAGTGACTAAAGACTCCGCCACGCCCTTTTACTTGAGCATAACGATGAGATTCTAAATTTCGCCACTGTTGAATTGATGCTTCATCACGCCAAAATGATAATGATAGGATTTTGCTGTTGTCAGTCAAACTCTGAAACCGTTCAATCGATATAAAACCATCAATATCAGCTAACAGCGGTTTAATTTCAGCGGCAATATCCAAGTATTCTTCGGATTTTCCCGCTGCTATTTGCACTTCAAATATGACAGCAATCATAGGGTGTCTTACTCCAAACGGTTCAATATACTTGTCGATTACGTTAGCATTTTCAATATCAAACATTAATGAGTCGTATCAAAGTTTATTCAACAAAAAGGCGTTACGACTTACACCACCTAAGCAGTGGTTTTAATTAATTGCAATAAATCCCACTTAGTACCATAAAGATCTTTAAATACGACCACCATGCCATATTCTTCCGACCTTGGTGCTTCAGTAAACTCGATACCATTAGCCTTCATCTGCTCATAGTCACGCCAAAAGTCATTGGTGTGTAGAAACAAGAATACTCGACCACCCGTTTGATAACCCACAGATCGCTTTTGCTCTTCATTACTCGCTTGAGCTAATAATAAACTCGTGCCTGTAGAGTTTGGCGGAGCGATCAATACCCAACGTTTACCGCCCCCTAAATCAAGGTCTTCAATCAGTTCAAACCGCAGTTTTTTAGTGTAAAACGCAATGGCATCATCATAGTTTTCGACCACTAAGGCAACGCTGCCTATGTTCTGTTCGATAGCTTTACTCATATCATTTTCACTCCTAGTTATACCAATCATTATTTAATTTCTACGCCACATTTACAGCATTTATCTTGGGGCCAACGCAACGAAAAAATACTTAAGCCTGGTACCACTTGTCTTGCACCGCAATTAGAACAGCCTAAGCGAATCGCATAAAGAATCGTGAACGTCCCCCAGCCCATTGTAAGCAAGAACATCCAGTTATCTAACGAATAAAAATTACTTACATCAAAGCGCTCAGAAGATGTTCTATATACAATCGTTATGGCAGGTGTACCAGTAAAATACCAATTAATCGGCGTTTGTATTTGTTCATCAATAACTTCCATGTAGTAATATTTTTACTCTTGAATAATACGTTAGTTATTTTTATATGTATCAATTAACCAGTATGAATACCGACTTAAATAACACAAAAAATGAAGCAATAAACTTAAGCTTTACGGTAAGAATTTAAGGGGAATTGAGAGAACAAAAAATGGACGGAGAAAGAATTGAAAGCGACCCAGAGCATCTGCTCTGAGTCATATATCGGCGAGAATAAACGCTAGCGCGGTATTATTCTGCCAAGGTTAATAGTTGCTGCTTTACCGCTGCAGAAGCAAATGAATGTTCAACACTTACCTTATAGATTTCAAAATATTCTTTACGGCTTAGTTTAAACTCTTGCATCACTTTGCGGACTTCATCAGTCATGGTGGTATTCGAAACCGTGCGGTTATCGGTATTGATTGTGATCAACACACCATCTTTATAAAATTCGCTGAAAGGGTGCTCACTCAAGTTGTCGACCGCTTTAGTTTGTACATTACTTGTTGGGCAGCTTTCTAAGGCAACCGACGCACTTTTTGTTAAATCATAAGCTGCTCGATGCGTCTTAATATCAATACCGTGACCAATACGCTCCGCGCCAAGCATAGTAATAGCATCATGCACGTTTTGCCCTACGCCCTGCTCACCCGCATGAATAGTCACTCGATAGCCTTTCTTAACCGCATATTGCGCATGAGGAATAAATCCTTCGCAGAACCCTGGCAATTCACTGCCCGCAAGATCGAAAGCGACTACGCCGTCATTAATGAAGTTGGCGCCCGCATCAATAACTTCGTTAACTCTATCTTTAGGCATATTACGGATAATCGACAGAATGAAATTACCTTTGATGTCGTATTGCGACTCCGCTCTTTTCATCCCGTTAACTGCACTGCCAATCACTTGTTCCAGCGTCAACCCACTTTGAAGATGTAATAACGGCGCAAAACGCACTTCAAGATACTTGACGTTCTCTTTGGCAGCATCTTCAAACACTTCAAAAGCAATCCGCTCAATACCAGTAGCCGTTTGCATCACTGACAGTGGCAATTCAAATCGAGTCAGGTATTCATCAAGATTTTGGCAGGTATCGGGGGCGACCATTAACGATTGAATGTCACTAAGATCATTACTCGGTAATGATAAATTGTGCTGCTGCGCGATATCAATAACGCTTTGCGGACGAACGCTACCATCTAGGTGGCAATGTAGATCGATTTTGGGCAAGTCTAAATAATTCATAGGTCTCTACCTTTATTGAATAAGAAATTAAAGTCACAGACCTCATAATCAAGAATTTAAGGCTCTTGGTAGAAACTCCCAAACCATATCATTGGGATTATACGAAGTAATGTACCCAAGCTATTTCTAGATGCTGAATCCTGCATATAGAGTTTGGGTATAAGCGGGGTAGAATTTAACATTGTTAGCGCTATGACTACAAGCCGCTTAAAAATAACCACAAATAAAATACCTTATTGATCAACCGTATGTCGTAATAAGAAATACCTGTTGTCATAACAGCAACTCGTATATTGATAATTGGGAGCTTATTATCCTGCAATCAATTATACGAGGTACTTATGTTTCGATATCTTCTTTGCAGTTTTGCGCTTGTGCTCCTCTACCCCACCGCGATCGATCTCTACCTTGTGGGGTTACCTCAAATCGCACAAGATCTCGGTGCCAGTGAATCTCAATTGCACCTCGCTTTTTCAATCTACCTTGCAGGCATGGCGGCCACGATGCTATTTGCTGGGCGCTTTGCCGATGCCGTCGGCCGTAAGCCTGTCGCCATTGTTGGAGCGACTATCTTTATTATTGCCTCTGCACTTTGCGGTGCAGCTGACAGCACTCAAACATTCTTAATCGCGAGATTTGCCCAAGGAATTGGTGCTGGATCTTGTTATGTCGTGGCATTTGCTATTTTACGTGACACTTTAGACGACCAACGTCGCGCCAAGGTGCTGTCGATGCTGAACGGTATCACTTGTATCATTCCTGTTATTGCGCCGGTTATTGGCCACTTAATTATGCTCAAATTCCCATGGCAGAGTCTGTTTACAACGATGACTGGCATCGGAATATTGGTGTGTATCTTGTCTATATTTATCCTAAAAGAAACGAAACCCGATAAAGATGCTGAGCAGAAAACTGACAGTAACAAAAACCTCAATATAGCCAATACCGCAAAGCCTGAGATGTTTCTCGAACGCTATTTCATCAGCCGATTAATTATCACCGCCATGGGCGTGACGACCATTCTGACTTACGTCAATGTTTCACCCATGCTGATAATGGGAACGATGGGCTTTGATCGTGGCGAATACTCATCGGTGATGGCGTTAACGGCTTTGGTGAGCATGACCTCATCATTCTTAGCACCATTGGCATTATCTTGGTTGAAACAAAGCACGCTAATGCTAATCTCACAATGCGTATTAATGGCAGCGGCACTCGTGTTAGTCGTCTCCTATTTCGGTGTCGACAATCACAGCTTCTACCTCGTTGGATTCGGGCTGACATGCAGTGGATTCGCCATTGGTTTTGGTGTCGCAATGAACCAAGCCCTCAGCCCATTTTCCCTAAGGGCAGGCGTGGCCAGTTCTTTGCTCGGTATCGCCCAAGTATGCAGTTCTGGCTTATATATATGGCTTATGGGGCTGCTTGGTGTGAGCCCATTAAATATGTTGCTGATAATATTGCTGCTAGGTAGCCTTATTAGCCTCACTCTAATACTATTATTGGGGTCTCCCCTTCACAGTGGTCCAAATGAAAAAATCGTTAGCACGGCTTGATCTTAATTTGTTGTTCACGCTACAAATTTTACTCAAAGAGCAAAATGTGTCTAAAACCGCTAAGAAGCTAAATGTGACTCCTTCTACGGTAAGTAAAGCGCTTAAAAAGCTTAGAGATTGGTTCGACGATCCGTTATTTGTTAAAACACCTCAAGGCTTGAGGCCAACCCCTCTAGCGCAAAGTATCGAGGAAGATCTCGCTGAGTGGCTGCAAATGGGCAGCCAGATCCTAGAAAAACGCGGAGATGAAGTACCCAATGGTGTGCATTTTAATCTAGTGATGGAATCACCTTTACTGCTAATCATGTTTAATCAGCTATCACAGTCAATCTACCAAAAGTATCCTGATGCAAAAGTGAAGGTTCAAACTTGGGATTATGATTCGCTAGAGTCGATTATTTGCGGCGATGCTGACATCGGTTTTTCAGGTAGAGAGAGCCACCCACGTTCCAAAGAATTGCTGGATTTACTACCCTACTTTATTGACTTTGAAGTGTTATTTACCGATCTACCCATGGTGTACTTGCATAAAGATCATCCCGCACTGCTAGAAGAGTGGAACATAGATACGTTTCTCAAATACGCTCATATTAATATTGTTTGGGAAAAGAGCGAGAGCTGGGCGCTCGACGAAGTGCTAATGGAGATAGGGTTAACTCGCAATGTCGCCCTGACCATGAACAGCTTTGAACAGTCTCTCTTTATGGCTGCTCAACCTGGGCATAATATGTTCACAACGGCGCCTAAGTATTGCCAACAATATGTTCAGCATATGCGTTTTGATTTAGTCAGCCTGCCGATCCCTTTAGATAAGGAGTATCTCGACAAACTACTCACCCCCTTTACCATGCTGTGGCACAAACGCAACGGACATAATCCCAAAATAAGGTGGCTCAGAGACACCATAAAAAGCCTTTATTGCTCATAGGTTTAATGCCGACTAGATCTGTGGTTCGATCTATATTGCTATATAGGTGAATTGGAAAGAGTTTAAAATATAAATGAGCTAGCGATGCGTATTTGTCCTAATCAATAAATGTTAGGGGCTGTTGATCTTTCACGGTTGTTTTTGCCGCCGTTTATTGGCTATTTTGACAAGGCGGAGGCTATGTCGTTTAGTCATTCTCCACAAATAGCCTACAACACCGTAAAAATAGCCAAGAAGCGCGGCCCTTCGGGTTCGTTTCAATGCTTTTAGTCTTTTATGGCTAGAATGCGTTACAAGCTTTTCGCTTAGCCAGCTAAGCATCATCGCTCAAGCCTTGTACTAAAAGTATTATTCTTTACCGTAGAGAGTCGAGCAAAAACTAAGATCGAAAGATCAACGGCCCCTAGTTAAATATAATCCACAAACTGGTCGCTACAGAGTAAACCAACAACACACAAGTAAGTGAGGTAAAGGGCTTACGCTTTAATAGCTTTTGGAACAGATAAGGGCCACTTTGTGAAAACTCTTGAACCGGTAAACCTTGCTGGTAATAGCGGATACTTTTCCTAAGTGCTTCTGCATTTGAGTAGCGATGCTCAGGTCTAATCGATAACGCTTTTTTTATAATCGCATTGAGCTCGGTATTATTAAGTTTATCCACATCCATTTTCGTCGCCACTTTATCCGTCAGCAAATAATGTAATATAACCCCCAATGAAAAAACATCTGATTGCGCGGTACATTTTTGACCTAAAACCTGCTCTGGCGCACTCCAATACCGCGTAAAAGCCTGGATGGTATCGTGGCTTTTTTCACTAGCACTCGCTTGATATTTACTGGCCAGACCCAAGTCGATTAACACCAAGTGGCCTTGCTCATTAATAATGATATTCTGTGGTTTTATATCACCGTGGAAAAACTGTTCATGATGAAGGTAACTGACAGCTCGCATCAATTGATCAAATACATTTAGCCTCTCATTTTGGCTAACGTTATTATTGGCTATCCAGCTATCTAATCCTAGACCATCAATGTAATCCATCACAATGCAGGCATGACCTTGTACCTCAGACACCCCGTAAATACTGCACACATTAGGGTGATCTAACGCGATTAAAATAGACGCTTCATTAAAAAATATCGCCTTTTGTTGGCCTGAGTTAAGCTTATTGGTACGGAGAATTTTGACAGCAGCTTTATGTACTTTTTCACTCTCGCAGTCATGGCTCACTAAGCGTTGTTCACCTTGAAACACCAAGCCCATACCGCCAGATTCTGACACTAGTTGGGTAATCGTAAACCCCATCACCTGCTGACCAATAAAGGTATTTTGATCCATCGGATTTTGATTAGAAATTTGCTGAGATAATAATTGGCTACTCGATAGCGGAATATCGTCCACCAAGAGCATTTTTTCAAGCTCAATGGCTGCGGCAGGATAGGCCCTCTTCAACGGTAATAGCCGCTTTTCTTGCTCTATTTTACTTAAACTTGCCAATTCAATGTACAGGGAAACGATATCTATCATTCGCTTAATTTAGCTCTCAGCCATACAGTGGCAAATTTTAAATCACTATCGACGGTTCTAGGAGACAACCCTAAAATATCGGCAATTTGTTGATGCGACACTATGGCAAAATTTTTAAGTTCAAACACTTCAGCTTGTCTTGGATAAGTTTGTTGTAACTGCTCTAATACGGATGACAATGCTAGATTTTCAGTCCAATTAGGCAACAACACATCCGAATCGGATAATTGCGAATTCAAAAACTCATATTTAGCTTTTTGCTTGTTAATTAACGACTGGTGCGGCTTACCAAACAGTAAATGCCACACTGACACGCGTACATAGTCAAAAAAGTCTTGTCGGTTTTCAAAAGGCAGCTCATCGTTACGCCAGCGGTGTAATTTCACCACAGACTCACTCGCTAACTCAGTAATCGAAGCATCATGCAGGATAGTTTCATTTGGGCGATGCTGTGAGAGGTACTTTCCAACTATTGCGCGAATATCTTGATAAGCATAAGTGAGAAATTCCTCACTTTGATCTTTATCCCTATTTTGCCAACCCACCAATAATTCAGTGGCATTATTTAACTCTCTAATTGACACGTAAATCCCTCTATTCGCCACTTATAGACAACCGATAATCATCTATTTATGCTTCAATTACTAGTTATTACAGTTAATTAAGTTCATCCATATTAAAATCATTTAAGTTTATAATGGTCAGCTCTTGTTTTAATGCAAACGTATCAATCCAATAGCGATTATCAAACTGAGTAATATGACTAACAGGGCTATGTCCGTGCACCACATAGTCGATCATATCGATACCTTTACATGATTCATTTTTATGTAAAGGTCGGCTCCATAACACTTGCCAAATATCTTCATCGGACAACTCACCCTTTTGTAGAGTTTGCCAGTCAGGTGGGGCTGATGCATGGCTAATACCAATGTTTTTTCCATTGACACTAATCGTCCGGGTCAATGGCATGGTGATATCAATTAATGTTTTCCAACGCATTAGCACATCAAATCGGTCTAAGTGTTGTGACAACCACTCGCCCCCTTTTTGCTGTAATACATCCCAATACTCAGAGGACTGAAAGCCCAATAAAAACAACTGTTCATGGTTGCCCATTACTGAAAAAAACCACTTCTTGGTTAATAAATTTAAGCATTCAATACTTTCTACACCTTTACTGATGAGATCCCCAGTGCAAAAAAGTCGGTCAATCTGAAAGTTAAACCCCAATGTAAACAATTGCTCATAGAGTCGTTTAATTTGCCCATGAATATCACCGACAATATAATCTTTGCCCAAGACGTTGGCAGTATTAAACACATGCTGTTTTCGAGGTTTAAAATGCATTACTTTGAACCTTAAAAAATGGCCAGTCATCAACTGGCCATTCGAAAATGACAATCTACTTTTGAACCAGTTGAGCCCACAGAGCATGGTTGGTTTTGTAGCCAGGCTTAATCGTTGTAATGACCACTAACACAAGACTGACTAAGAAAAGATAAAGACCAATATCGGTATACTTAAGAGCCTCACCTAACCCACGCATAATGTCTTTTGTTCTTGCTCCACCTAGCATCTGAGTCATCTGAAACATCTCTGCTAATTGCTGGTAAAGTGTATAACCAATAGACACTAGTAATATAAGCAATAAACTGCGTGAAATTAACTGCTTTGCACCCAATAGGTGGCTACACAAAGCCAGAATAACAATCACATATAACCAAGACGGTGTTAGCTCGCTCAGCGGCATACTACTTCCCATAAATGTCATCACGGGGAAAAATGTGCTCAGCAGCATAAAAGCCAAACTAAATACTGCGAAAAAGTTCATTAATTTAATGCTCGCAGTATCGACAGCTAACGCTCTATCTTTAGTATTGGTAAGGGTTACCTTAGCTTGTTCAAAAGCTTGCGACTGCTGTAAATCACTGGTTAACTGCCCTGCGGTATTTCTGGCCTCGCTAGCCAAGTCTAACGCTTTATTCTTTAATGACATGTCTTGTTATCCCTGTTATTTCGGTCTGTTTTTTACCCAAGAAGGTTATACACCTCAAGAGTATTTGGTGGTTGCTGCCTACTGATTAAAGTTGGAGAATGTTAGCGGCTAATAACTCTCGATCTAAACTAATATCATCATCTTCTGCACGCTCAATGATGTACGACAGTTCGCATGCATTCACGATGTCACTTTGTTCACTGGTCATCGATTTAGTCAGGCTTCTCACTCCCGCTTCCTTAAAGCAAGTATTCATCATTTTCATTTTCTGTTGGAAATCACCTGATGAATTCCAATCTTGGATCCAAGCTAATTGATCTTCTTCTGCAGAGCTTCCACAACCGACTAATATGATCGCAGCCAAGCCAAATAACATTGCAGATTTAATGTTGTTTCCAGTATTCGATTCCATCGTTATTCCTTAATTTTGGGTATATATTTTTAATCAATGAGCTAATAGGGAATGAGTTTAAAGAAACAACAGAAAACGATGAGTGACGTAAAATAATTATATTTACGCAAAGAGGATTGAAGATTTTTTGTATTTTGAGGAATTGATTACTGAGTATCAGATTAGAGTGAGACAATTATCGCGAGCTTTTAATAATGACCAAAGCAGCGTTGAGTGTTAGCGGTTCAACCTAGCATGATGAATGGCCTTATTATTTAGTCAGCCAAAGACAACATTGACCATTTGGCTAAGCAGTTACTCCGGCCCCTCTTGAAACAATACAACACCTGTAGGCATTACTTCCCAACTTGCTTTAGAGCCAACAAATATATGTTGGCCAATTTCGATATCTGGAGAGCCATTAACGCAGCCTAACGTAACCTGCAATATCTTCCCATTATGTATGGTGCACAGAGTCGAGCCACAGTGCTTACAAAACTGTAAGCCATAGCCATGCTCACCCACAAACGAAGTCAGTAAACTTTCACCAGAAAGCCACTCGAATTGCTCCGGATCTACAAAAGCAGCTGCGGATGCCTGCGCATTAAATGCCTTGCGACATCGAGAGCAATGGCAAGATTTAGCGTCTCGAAGCTTTCCGTTTAGTTGATATCTAATCTCTCCGCAGAAACATTCTCCGGTGATAGGCATAGCTTTCTCCATGGTGCTCTCGATCTGCTGATAAGTTCATCATAGCCACTGACGTAAAGTGTGCCATGCACTATGACGGTCTATATTTGTCGCTGGCGGCATCAATAATTAAGAATGCTGTTATTACTAAAAATGAAATGAGCCTTTGCTGGATCACTTATAAACTGCAGCTAGTTAAAGCCATAGCTATTACTTTTGTGATTTTTATTAGCTAAATACGCGACAGAAAATGAAGTAACGCCTTGTTAAGTCGGGAGTAAACGATTGCCAAATTTGCAGCAACGTAAGAACGGCACATACTGACGAATCCGCCTTAACAGATTGTTAAGTTTGCCTCTTAAGCAGCCACTTTATTGCCGAAAACAACAAGTGAATAACTGTAACGACAAGCGATACATAAACGAATATTGGGACAAACCAACTTATCGCAGTATCGAAAATAAATTGCCAATTCGTCCCTCCGTCATTGTAAAAAATACCGTTTGGGTTCTCTAGCCGTTCCCACAAAACAATTATCAACGTCACAACAGATGATACCGATAAGCCCACTAATAGCCCCAAAAACCAAAAGTGATTTTTTATGTCGGTTAATTTCAAGAGTTCTCATCCAATTGGTTGAAGTGCCAATCTACTAGGCAACTTAACGCCCTATAACAAGCGAATCATGTACTGACGGGCGACTGGCAAATAACCTTGATGAATCTTAATTCAGAGGCTTGTTTACTTCACACCATATCAGTCGCTTGTTGGACTGAAAAACAGCGCTATTAATAGTCAATAACATACCTAGCTTTCTACTCGAGATCAACGCTCAGCCCTCACCAACTCACTCGCTGAAAGGTTTTCAGCATCCTCCCTGCGGCTAATCACCGAAGAAGATTGATTTGGGAAAATCAGTGTATTAACGATGGTTGTCCTTCTTTTCACTCCCAAAAAGAAGCTGAAACAAAATGTAATCCTGCTTAATTAAGTAAACATCTCAAACTCTTGTTCATTCACTCCGTAAAGAAAAAGCGTTAAACACATGCTTAAATAACGAACGTCAAATACAGATACATGAATCCGCCCTACAAATTATGAATCCGATTTAGCGATATACTAATTTTTACCTATACTTTTTAAAGATAACTCAATGTGGATCTAATATATTTGTAGAAGGAGGACTTAACCACCTATTTAAGTGCTGTTTCACAGTGCCTGATACACGGGTGTGATAGCTTTACGCCTCTTCAGCAAATGCTTAATAGAACAGTTCAACAACGGAGCGAGTGTGGCAATTTCAGATAAAAAATTAATGAACAATATAGGTCTTCAGGTCGTTATTGCCATGATAATAGGGGCATTAGTAGGCCTTTACATGGGAGAAGATGCCGCCATATTTGGACCTTTGGGCACCATATTTATTCATCTGGTTAAGATGCTCGTTATCCCCTTAGTCGTGGTATCTATTATCGCCGGCGCCGCCAGCCTAGGTAACAGCCCCTCAGCGGGTAAGATGGGTATTGGCACTTTTGCCTTCTTTATTATCACCTCAGGCATTGCCGTTACACTCGCACTTGTCATGGGCAACATTTTCAAACCTGGTGCCGGAATTGACTTTAGTGCACACGGTCAATCACTCACCCAGATCACCGCAGAGCAAGGCGCACTTCCCAGTGCCATGGATACTCTGATAGGTATGATCCCAACCAATGTCTTTGAATCAATGACTTCCGGGAATATCCTGCAGATCTTGGTCTTCTGTATCTTCTTCGGTATCGCATTGAGTAAAGTGAAAGGCGATGGTGCCAAACCGGTTATTAAGAGCCTCAATACCATAGTCGAAGCCTTTGTTTGGATGATCAATTGCGTGATGATCATTGCCCCTCTCGGCGTATTTGGTCTGATGGCTGAATCTGTGGGCTCATTCGGCTTTCAGGCTCTGGAAGTCGTATTGAAGTTATTCGTGGTCTTCGTGGTCGCGATTCTTATCTATGCCTTCATCTTCTTCCCGTTGATAGTAAAATTCTTCTCCAACGTTCCGGCGATGAAGTTTATCTCTGCGATGAAGAAGCCTCAGGCGATGGCGTTATCTACCGCTTCATCTATGGCAACACTGCCTGTCACCATGGAAACTTGTGAACAGGAACTCAATATCTCCAAGGCGACCACGGCCTTTGTATTACCGCTGGGCGCGACCATCAACATGACGGGTAACGCCATCTATTATGGCTTAGTCGCCATGTTCTTCGCCCAGATGTATCATATAGATCTGACCACCACCGCCTATGCAGCCATCATCTTCACTTCGACACTAGGCGCCATCGGCCAAGCGGGTGTGCCAGGGCCGTCGTTCTTGGTCGTCGCCGTGCTGCTTGCAGCAGGGATCCCGATTGATGGCCTGCCACTGCTGTTTGCGCTGGACCGTATATTTGACATGATCCGCACCTCACTGAACATTACAGGCGACGCTGTCTGTGCTGTCGTGATGGATCGATTTAATCCGCAACACAAGTAGTCTGCAGTACAAAGATGGCTGACAAAAAAGCCCTTTTACCGATATGTAAAAGGGCCTTTTATTAGAAGCCAGAACCTATTTTGTAGCATGCCACTAAAATCAGAATGTTCAACGGCACAGATGGTCATGCCATCAACAATGGCTGTCCACTTTTCACTCATCTATCGAGCTTAGTCGGAGGCTATTCGTTATGCCATTAACAATGGGTGATGAGAATAAAGGCTTGAGTTATAAGCCGCCAAATCCATTCTGTAAAATAATGGAAAAACTTAGGTTATAGGCTAACTTACATCGATCATCGTGGCCCTATACCCGTTGCATTAAAAGTTTAACCCTTCAGCGGAAATTAAAATCCCTGTAGGCAATATGGGGGATTGAAGCTAATCGTTATTCTATATTAGAAGCCACAACAAAGCTTAAAGGGCTTTGCCATTTGCTTTAAACGTCGACCGCACGACGTGAGCGACTCAGAATGGGGCAAATACTGAGTGCAATTGATATTATTCATTAATGCTTATCAAAATACCGCATTAAAACCCGAGTCGATAACGTTCTCACCGTGGCATCAGCAATGGGCTCAGCGAGCCCATTGCACGCACTAAACATCAATTTACGTTTTTAACAGGGATATCCAAGCTACTTCTAAATCCTAAATTTAAAAGTTATTCGGATATTATGCAGGCCAACTTTCAGCTTCAATAGCAGCTAAGGCTCTAGCTGCGCGCTGTAATGCCGGTAAAAAATGCAGTGCACTTTCTGGCTTTAAACGCATAATCGGTGCCTGAATTGCTAAGCATAAATTAGAGCGTCCAGAGGGGGTTGGTACTAATACCGCTACGCATAATAACCCCGGTAAAAACTCTTCGTTATCGATGGCATAACCTGCATGCCTAACATTATCGAGCTCAGTCTCTAATGCCTCAATATCTGTAATGGTTTTATCGGTATATTGGGTTAACGTTGCATGCGCCAATAATCTTTTTCGCTGAGATGTACTCATCTCCGACAAAAACAACTTACCACTAGCAGAGCAATGAACCGGGACTCTAGAGCCTGATTTCAAATAAAACCTCAGTGGTGCCGCCGTTTCTATTCTATCAAGATAGACAATTTCTCCGCCGGACAACGCGGTAATATTACCACTCTCACCCACATCATCGACAAGCTGGCGTAACACCGTTCGCCTTGCACTATGGGTTGTATTATTCAGTAGCAGTTGCTCTGCCAATCGGCGAAGCCTACCTCCCGTACTGTAATGACGTTCATCACCATCACGCTGAATAATTCCTGCCGCTTCTAGCTGCTGCAACATTCTGTGTAACGTGGGCTTTGGTAAGCCCGTTTCTTCAACTAATCCCTGTAATGAAAAGAACTCATCTCTTTGCGCTATCACTTCCAATAATGAAAATAGACGCAGAGTCGGTGTGTCACCATTAACTTGCACAGCGTGAGGTTGGTCAGTTTGAGAGCCTTTCATATACCTCCATTTTGATTTTTAACCCATGAGAACCATAGATTATAACCATTTTTTTTTGATAATTCATTGACGTTAACCGTGTACACCGCATAGTATCACGAACAAACGCCAATAAACGGAACCTTTTGTCTCATTAATTATTATAGACTATTTATTCTAATCATATATAAAAAAACTAGCACCCGATGTAACTGAAGGATGCTCACTCCCAACCAAAAGAAGACAGTGAATATGAAAGTAATAGATCGAATAATCGAGCAAGCCCGTTTATCACCACGCACGATAGTGCTATGCGAAAGTGACGATGAACGTATTGTTCAAGCTGCCTTACGCGCCAGTAAAGAGAAAATTGCTCACATTATCTTAGTCGGTAAAATCAAAACCATTCTGAAGCTTATCAATGATAACGATGCCACTAATACACTTAATGGGATTACTGTTATCGACCCTGAGCACTCTCCTCTTGTCACCGAGTTTAGTCAGGTATTCTTTGAGAAAAGAAAACATAAAGGAATGACATTAGAAGCCGCAGCACTAGCGATTAAAAAGCCACTTTGTTTTGCTAATCTTCTCGTTGATCTCGGCTATGCCCATGGCTCTGTTGCGGGCGCAGTGAATACCACGACTGATGTGGTCCGCAATGCCATACAAGTAATTGGGGTTAGCCCTGAAGCAAAATTAGTCTCTAGCTTTTTCTTGATGATTATGTGCCAGCCCTTTCATCAACTTAAAGGCGGCATCATCTTTTCTGACTGTGGTCTCGTTATCGACCCCAATGCCGAAGAGCTCGCTGATATAGCCATGGCTGCCGCACGTAATGCCCAAGCTTTACTGGGTGAAGAACCTAAGGTGGCGATGCTCTCTTTCTCTACCAATGGTAGCGCGAAACACTCCGCCGTCGATAAGGTGGTCAACGCATCGAATATCATCAAGGCCGCAATGCCTCACTTAGCCATTGATGCCGATGTTCAACTGGATGCAGCGATTGTAGCGGATATTGCTGAGAAAAAAGGCCCTAATTCTAAGGTGAAAGGCCAATCTAATGTCCTTGTTTTCCCTAATTTAGAGGCCGGGAACATCGGTTATAAATTGGCAGAAAGAATGGCTCAGGCCACTGCTATTGGCCCTTTACTTCAGGGCTTAACCAAACCCGCTAATGATCTCTCACGGGGCTGTAATGCTGGTGATATCTTTTTAGTCATCGCTGTGACGGTAGTTCAAGCTCAAACGATGAATCATTCAGCCCGAGAGCAAAGCAGTCTGCTTACACCAATACCCGCCTGATGTTCTAGGGAGAGCTCCATGACAACGACCTTAGCTTTACTCTTATTGATCATAGTGATTGGTACTTATTTTCAAACCTCTACGGGCTTTGGTCTCGGTATTATTGTCACCGGTACAGCCACTGCACTCGGGCTAGCTGAGCTGAGTTTTATTGCCGCCGTCGTCAGCTTAATCACCTTAGTTAACTGTGCTTTTTCACTACCGGGGAGCCTTAAAGAACTCGATTGGCGTGCCGTCATAGCCGCAGGTATTGCGGTATTTCCAGGGGTGATCATTGGCGTGATTTTGCTGTCTTACTTAAGCGATTTCGCAACCAATATTTTACAACTCCTATTGGGTGTGATGATTATTATTAGTGGAGTCAGCTCAATACTCAGCGCAAAAAATAGCGAAAATCAACTTCGTAGCCATGATGTCACTTTCTTTATTAGTGGTTTCACCTCGGGTTTTACCGGCGGTTTATTTGGTATGGCGGGCCCACCGCTTGTATTTCATTTTTATCGTCAGCCCTTCTCAATGGTTACCATACGTAATATGCTATTGCTGCTTTTTGCTTGCACTTCAGCGACACGTAGCGGCTATCTCGCCTACCAAGGTTTACTCACTTCAGAGATGTTAATCCTATCGGCATTAGCGCTACCTTTAGTGTCTGCGACGACCTTGCTAGCTCGGCGTTATCCTCCCCCGTTAACGCCAAAGACAATGCGTTATATCGTCTTCGTTCTTTTGATGCTACTGGGCAGTTACCTGCTCATATCAGGGGTATTAAAACTACTTTAACCTCATCACCTTTTTGTTGAAGTGATGAGGTCTACTAACGTATTAAACAAAGAGACATCCAGCTCTTGCCCAAGATCAATTGCCAGATTGCGTGGATAATAGGAACTTAAGTCAATTCCTACGCCGACTCCGATAATTTCAACTCCTAGACGTTGTTGAGCAAAGACCACATCTTTAAGGTGATTGTCGAGATAAAGGGGATCATTTGTCTGGTGTGTCGCGGTATCCATAGGGCTACCATCTGAGATAACAATTAATATCTTACGCTGTGTTTCTTGATTTAGTAGCCGCTGAGAGGCCCATTCTACCGCTTCACCATCAATACCCTCTTTATACAGATCGAGTTTAAGCATCGAGGCTAGCCCAAGCCTGCCACTTCTCCAACTCTGTTTAGCCTGCTTAAAGACCAAATGTGATACCGAGTTCAAGCGACCAGGATGCGGCGGACAAGCTTGTCTACGCCATTGCTTTAACGCCGGTCCACCATTCCACGCCCCCGTGGTAAAACCCAACACTTCGGTTTCAACTTTGGCCACATCCAATGCCCGCACCAGAATATCCAGTAGGGTCGCTACTTTATTTGCATGGGTTTTCATCGAGCCTGAGCAGTCGACTAGAAAGCTCACCTGACTATGGATAATGGGTTTTAGGTGAGCTTGATAAAAAAGGGCTGTCTCACTCGGCGAACACACAATTAACGGCAGTCGGCCGCCATCGATATAACCTTCATCCTTGGCTGATTGCCAGCCATCGAGTTCGAGTTGGCTCAGTTTCAGAACGATTTGACGTGCGAGTCGGTTGATATTAATCGTTTGTTGTAAAACCAGTTTATCTAAATGGATTCGATATTCTCGTAACAGCTCAGCACGCACTAACTTGGCGGGAAAAACCACTTTATCAAATTGCGTCGTAAACACATGATAGACCGACTTTACCTTTGAGCGGCCCTTATTGTTATCAATTATACCCGTGGCAATCCCTTCCCCCTCATGGCTAACAACATCGAGTAATATGGCAAAACCTTTAAGCACTTTTTCAGTATTTGTAGCGCCTTCATTAGCCGCTAAAATACGTTGCTCTGTTTCAATCATAGTTTCAATAATATGGGCAATTTCCAGCGCGTAATCCGCATACTTTTGTTGATCCTGCTGGCATCGACGTAAACCGGATAACGGCGTACCAATGGCGCCCGATAACGCCGCTCGAGTATGCTCGATTAAACTTTCGGTTTCAGCTGACACGGCTTGTGCCATCAATCTTGCTCGGCACATTTGAGCTAAGGTATAAAGCAAGATCCCAACGGTGGTATCGGTTAAACCTGAGTCATGAAATGTACGCGACCAATGCCTAAACAACTGATCAATATTAAGCGCCATTCCTGGCCATTGCGGGGGTAATAGGCTCTCGACTCTCGCTTGTTCCAACATTTCAAACACTAACCCCGCGATTTGAGTCTCAGGTTTTAGGCTTTGGTGAAGTACTGTGTCTGAATAAATAAGTCGTAAAGACAAAGCATCTATTCGTCCTTTAATATCAGGTTCATTAAGTGGGAATTCTTGCCAATAATGCTGTAAATGCGGCGCGTAAAATGGCAGCACGCAGGTATCCAGATACAGTTTTACATTACGATATACGCAGTGCTGTGACAGGCCAGTATGGGCAGAAAACGGGCTATTAAAAGTGTTAAGTAAAGAAGTTGCTAACCTGTCTGCACTGCTATCTTTTTTTTGCAGATTTTGTACCGAGTCATCATCGACCAACATCATATTGTTACTCCGTTAAGATAAATTCTTGTCCGAAGCAGCGCTGAAAATATTCAGCCACTAATTCTTTCTCTTGTGCTTCACATTTATTCAAAAATGACAGCTTAAAAGCCAAGTTGATATCATCAAATATTTGGGTGTTCTCGGCCCAAGTAATCACAGTGCGAGGTGACATTAAGGTCGAGATTTCTCCCGCCATAAAGCCTTGCCTTGTCAAGTTTGCCAATGACACCATAGAGTCGACCAAATTTTTATATTCCTTTTTAAAATTAGTGACTTGATCTAACACCATACTGACCTCCTCTGCTTGAGGTAAATAGTTGAGTGCCGCCAATATATTCCAGCGATCTATTTGTGCATGGTTCAATACCTGAACACCACGATAGAGGCCTGAGTAATCTCCTTGGCCGATCGTATTGGCTGTGGCAAAGAGTCGAAAATCAGCATGGGGTGAGATAACTCTATTCTTATCAAGTAAGGTGAGTTTCCCATCTCGCTCCAAAATACGTTGGATCACAAACATCACATCAGGACGCCCGGCATCGTATTCATCAAAAATAAGTGCGATAGGACGCTGAATAGACCAAGGTAAAATACCCTCTTGAAATTCAGTCACCTGTTTACCGTCTTTAATCACAATGGTGTCCTTACCCACTAAATCTAAGCGACTGATATTTCCGTCTAAATTAACCCGTACACAGGGCCAATTTAATCGAGCTGCCACTTGCTCTATATGGGTAGATTTACCGGTGCCATGCATCCCTTGCAACATCACACGACGGTTATGTTCAAAGCCAGCCAAAATAGCAAGTGTCACCTCTTTGTTAAAGTGATACCCCGCATCGATTTCTGGAACATACGCATTAGGTTCACGATAACCCGTGACGATTAAATCCGAATCAATGTTAAATACATCACGGACACACACTTCAACCTTAGCTGAAAGTGCAATGGGTTCATTAACGCGCTCATCAGTCATATTAAATCCACTTAAGTTTTTGTAAATAAAAGGCTATAGCCCATTTTATTAAAACAAATAGTCTTACAAATCCGTTCAAATCATCCTTTTGTTTGCATAAAACTAACACGCGAACACAGAAATCAGAACAAAAAGTACCACTTTTTACAATTAGTGTTTGACAGGATGATTTGTAGTCAATAATGTAAGGGCAGATCAGATATTGGAACGATATATTCCATAAACGATACTTACCTAAGCATTCATTCAAGGAATTACTCATTATGAGCACAAAAAATGACCGCGCTGTTGTCGAAGGTCCAACTAAGATGACACCATCAGAGGCTTTCGTTGAAACGATGGTCGCTAATGATGTGACAAATATATTCGGTATCATGGGATCTGCATTTATGGATGCCATGGATATATTTTCTCCAGCAGGCATTCGCCTTATCCCTGTGGTTCACGAGCAAGGTGCTGGCCATATGGCCGATGGTTTCTCTCGAGTGACTGGGACTCATGGTGTTGTTATCGGTCAAAATGGCCCAGGTATTAGTAACTGTGTTACCGCTATTGCAGCTGCATATTGGGCTCATAGCCCGGTAGTCATTATCACCCCTGAAACGGGCACGATGACTCAGGGTTTAGGTGGGTTCCAAGAATGTAATCAGCTCCCTATGTTCCAAGAGTTTACTAAATACCAAGGGCACGTTACGCACCCTAACCGTATGGCTGAATATACCGGTCGCTGTTTTGACCGTGCATTAAGCGAAATGGGCCCGACTCAACTTAATATCCCCCGTGATTACTTTTATGGTGAGAGTGTTTATGAAATTCCTAAGCCTTCACGTCTTGACCGTGGTCCAGGCGGTGAGTCTAGCTTAAATGAAGCTGCTGACTTACTGGCTAAAGCTAAATTCCCAGTGATTATCTCTGGTGGCGGCGTAGTGATGGGCGATGCGATTGAAGAGTGTAAAGCACTTGCAGAACGCCTAGGCGCGCCAGTCGTTAACAGCTACCTGCACAACGACTCTTTCCCAGCAAGTCACGAACTTTGGTGTGGCCCACTCGGTTACCAAGGTTCAAAAGCTGCGATGAAATTAATGGCGCAAGCCGATGTTGTTATCGCGCTAGGTTCACGCTTAGGCCCATTCGGTACACTTCCTCAACACGGTATGGATTACTGGCCAAAAGACGCAAAAATTATCCAGATAGACGCTGATAATAAGATGCTTGGTCTGGTTAAAAAAATCTCTGTCGGTATTTGTGGTGATGCAAAAGCAGCTGCTATAGCTCTGACTAAACGTCTTGCTGGACGTACGCTAAATTGTGATGCGACGGTTGCCGAACGTAAAGACAAAATCTCAGCCGAAAAAGCGGCTTGGGAAAAAGAACTTGATGAATGGACCCATGAAACGGATGCATTCAGCCTCGATATGATCAAAGAAAATGCAGAAGAAACACCGTTTTCTGGCGGTGAATACCTGCATCCACGTCAAGTCCTACGCGAGCTTGAAAAGGCAATGCCAGAAGATGTCATGGTGTCTACCGACATCGGTAATATCAACTCAATTGCTAACAGTTATTTGCGCTTTGAAAAGCCAAGAAGCTTTTTTGCAGCCATGAGTTTTGGTAACTGTGGTTATGCTTTCCCGACAATTATCGGTGCCAAAGTTGCCGCACCAGAACGTCCAGCAGTCTCTTATGCTGGTGATGGTGCTTGGGGAATGAGCTTGATGGAAACCATGACATGTGTACGTCATGAAATTCCAGTAACAGCCGTTGTTTTCCACAACCGTCAATGGGGTGCAGAGAAGAAAAATCAGGTTGATTTTTATGACCGTCGCTTCGTTGCAGGTGAGTTAGACAACCAAAGTTTTGCCGAAATAGCACGCGCTATGGGCGCCGAAGGTATCACGGTTGATCGCTTAGAAGATGTTGGCCCAGCCCTTAAGAAAGCCATTGATATGCAGATGAATGAAGGCAAGACCACCATCATCGAGATCATGTGTACCCGAGAGCTAGGTGATCCTTTCCGCCGTGATGCCCTTTCGACCCCTGTACGTCATCTAGAAAAGTACAAAGATTACGTTTAACGGTTACTGAAGTAAGCCTGGCTCGCCTTTGAGTCAGGTCCTTTTTTTCACAAAGGTCACTCATTCATGAGCACAAAACAACTGACAACGCCGCTAAGTACTTTTGGCAACGTGCAAAAGATATTACCGGGATTTATGTTATGTGGCGTTATCGCTGCAGCAGCATCGTTTATCTCTGAGCACTACGGCGGACCTAAATTTTTGTATGCATTGCTACTGGGGATCTCATTCCATTTTCTGGTCGATAACCCAAGATGCATTTTAGGCATTGAAGTCTGCGCTAAAAAGCTAGTACGTGTGGGTGTGGCCTTGCTCGGTGTGCGTATTGCCGTGAGTGACATTAGTGATTTAGGCGCTTTTGGTGTGGTTGCACTTGCAGCTGGAGTCGCACTCACCATCGGTTTTAGCTTGTTTTTAGCTCGAATATTAAAGCTACCTTATATGCTAGGTCTCCTCGCTGGAGGAGCCACTGGTATTTGTGGTATCTCAGCGGCAATGGCTATTTCATCGACCTTGCCGCAAAACGAAGAAAATGAACGATACACGTTATTGACGGCTATCGGTATTGCGACCTTTTCAACCGTCGCCATGATCACCTACCCACTTATTGTCAGTTCGCTCGGTTTAACCACGAGTGAAGCAGGTTTATTTTTAGGAGGCTCAATACATGACGTGGCTCAGGTTGTTGGCGCCGGATATATGCTGTCGCCAGAAGTCGGTGATGCCGCCACCTTAGCCAAAATGTTCAGAGTCGCCATGTTAATGCCTGTCATCATGATATTGGTTGTTGTGCTGAGATCTGAGCGAGAAAAATATGATGGAAAAGAGGGCAAGCGTCAGCCATTAGTTCCACTATTTCTAGTGGTATTCATCGCGCTAATTGCATTCAACCAATTTGGTTTTATTTCAAAAGAAGTTAGCACGCTGTTTTCAACTATTTCCAGTTGGTGCTTAGTTATATCGATTGCAGCTCTTGGCGTAAAAACGTCATTTGAAAAACTGGTCGGATTAGGTTGGAAGCCCATTGTCCTACTAATGAGTAACACGATATTTATCGCGCTTTACATGCTCATTATCGTCTATTTAAGCCAGATCATTTCTAGTTAGTAAAAATAAAAACTGAATGTAGTAAAAAAGTATGACAAATATCAACCGAATACTGCGGCGTAACGCCTTAAGTAAAAGGAACGCATATTGATATAAATTACAAAATGCGATACAAAACATTTCATTTTATGCAATAAAGATTACAAATTCATGACGTATGAAAACAGTTAAATAAATAATTAGGAAGCAACACAATGAATAATCAAGTCAGCATTAGTTTTTTAGAGGCCTTTTCTCAAGCATGGAATGACCATGATATTGACACACTTATGAGCTGTATGACTCAGGATTGTGAGTTCCATGCTACCGCGGGCTCAACAGTTTTAGGCAGTAGCTTTAGTGGTGCTGATGACGTTAAAGCCGCCTTCCAACTCGCGTGGACAAACTTTCCTGACGCGCAATGGTTAGATGCAGAGCACTTTATCATTGGTGATAAAGCGGTAACTGAATCTACATTTTGCGGTACTAAAGCTGACGGTACTCGCGTCGAAGCACGCATGGTTGATGTATTTACCCTACGTGATGGCAAAATTCTGGTAAAAAATGCCTTCCGTAAAGATCGTCCCTCACTGGCAGCGTCCGCTTAATTGCGGGCTGATTTCTGCAAAACGCATTAAGGATGACTATGAGCATACACCTCGAAACCGCTGGCTTAGATCTAAAAGCAGGGATGAATGCACGGGAACCGTATAATCCACAATATGATCCATTAGTACAGCCTAACCCAGGTCACGGGCAAGATTATGCCCCAACCTACTGGATTGGTACTGCGGGTGAAGCCCCTGAAGATGATGGCCCAATCGTGAGTGATATCACAGCCGATGTTGTGATTGTTGGCTCTGGTTATACGGGACTATGTGCTGCGATTTATCTTGCTGAGCATTACGGTATTAAAGCCACGGTATTAGAGGCAAATAGAACAAGTTGGGGCTGTAGTACCCGTAATGGCGGACAAGCTCAATGTGCATCAGGACGCTTAAAGCGCTCACAATGGATTGAACGCTGGGGAGTCGATACTGCACTGCGTATGCACCAAGAATGTCTGGATGGTATGCAAACATTTAAGGATCTGATTAAAGATATTGATTGTGAGCCTCAAGCAGGTGGACACCTTTATATAGCCCACCGCGACAAGGTTATGCCCACTCTGGAAAAAGAAGCTTCAATACTGCGTAAAACATTTAATTATGATGCGCAGATCTTAGATGCTGCCACCGTCAAAAATGAGTATGTTAATGACTCCGAAGCGGCAGGTGCTATGCACGAGCCCGAAGGTATTGGCATTCATGCAGGCAAACTCGCCTTTGGTTATTTGAAAAAAGCGCGTGCACTCGGGGTTAAAGTTCATCCTGGTAGCCCAGTTATCGGCTGGGAAACACGTAATGGAGAACATTGCTTACGTACGCCAGGTGGTGTCGTCAAAGCGGGCGCTGTAGGAATGGCAACTGGCGGTTATACTTCTCAAGGTTTGCATGCCAGTACTAAAAATCGTTTACTGCCTATTCTTTCTAATTCAATTGTCACGCGACCATTAACCAACGCAGAACTCGCAGCGTGTAATTTTAAAACTCATCAAGTTATCACCGATACCCGAATATTAAGACATTATTACCGCCTTCTACCTGACAACCGCCTTCAAATAGGCAGCCGCAGTGCCATTACTGGTAAAAATGCTCCCAAGCAAAAATACCAACAATTTCTGGAAAATGATTTAGCAAAGAAATTCCCAGCGCTTAAGGGAATACAAATAGATTACTCCTGGTGGGGATGGGTCGATGTCAGCCATGACATGATGCCACGTATTTACCGACCAGATCCGAAAGAAACCATCTATTACGCCATGGGCTACGGCGGTAATGGCGTGATGTATTCAGCCCAAGCAGGTAAACGACTCGCGCAGTGGATTGCCGGAGAAGAAACTCAGATAGATCTCCCGATATTTCAATCTCAGTTGCCCTTTCCGAATGTTCGTGAGGCTATTGAATCTGAAGCATTTGCTCCTTTTAGAAGAATGGGTCAGAAGTTTTTGTACAACTGGTATCACCTTAAAGATGAAGTCTTTTAAGTTGATGCAAAATAATATTTTCAATTCGAATCTAATAATTATAAAACAGGATAGAACTATGAAATTTGTTAAAGCCGTAATTGTACCCATTATCACCAGTGTTAGCTTACTCGCAATGTCATCCATCGCTTCAGCTGAAACGTTCAAAATGGCATTAGGGGACGCTGCCGGAGGAACTCAGTGGGAATTAGGAAAAACATTTCAGGAATTACTCAACGAAAAAACAGGTGGCAAAGCCACTGTTGATTTATTTCCTAATGGCCAATTAGGCAATGAGCAAGATACTGTTAACAATGCTTCTATGGGTATATTAGACTTCTCAGTATTGGCGATTAACAACGTCACGCCATTTTCACCTAGCGTAGGCTTACTGACTATGCCCTACGTTATCTTAAGCCCTGAAGATGCAAAAACATTAACCCAAGGTAAAATCGGTCAAGAGCTCGTTCAAAATACGATTGACGATGCAGGTGTACGCATTATTGGTTGGGCATATTCTGGTTTTCGCGTACTCACTAACTCAAAACGTCCGGTAAAATCACTCGCCGACCTTAAAGGGTTAGTCATTCGTGTGCCACGTAATGAGATTATGATGTCGACCTACCAAGCCTGGGGCGTTAACCCAACACCTATGGCTTGGTCAGAAACCTTCACAGGCCTGCAGTTAGGCGTGGTTGATGGACAAGATAATCCTTATATCACTATCGATGCAATGAAATTTAATGAAGTCCAAAAGTACGTCACCAACCTTCGTTATATCTTCTCAATTGAGCCACTTATCATCAGTGAATCTGTATTCCAATCTCAAAAGCCTGCAATGCAAGCCATCATTTTAGAAGCAGGTAAAGAAGCCACTGAACATAGCTACTCTTTCTTATTAGAGTCTGAAGATAAAATTAAGAAATCTTTAGTCGCCAAAGGCATGGTTATCTCTGATCCAAGTAATGGTGAAAAAGAGTGGATAGATCTAGCAACTAAGACTGTCTGGCCTAAATTTTATGACAGCATAGGTGGCAAGGATAAACTTGATGGAGCCTTAGCAACACTCGGTCGCGCCGCTAATTAATCTCATCGATTAATTCCCTTTAAAAATAGTCATAAAAATGGCGAGTGCGAATATTAACAATGAGTTTGTTCGCTTTATTCTTAGTTGTTTATTGAGGACAAGAATATGTCTGCTAAGCATTTTTTTATAAAACACATTAATAATATTGAAGAGTATTTGTGTGCTTTATTGTTAGCCACCTTTGTTATGTTGTTATTTGCACAAATTGTATTACGCCAATTTTTTCAGTACTCCATCCCTTGGGGGGATGAAGTATCAACTTACATGTTTGTTTGGTTTGCTTATCTGGGGGCCGTAGTCGCCGCTAAGATGTCTGCGCATAACCGAGTTACATTTCAGTTTAAATGGTTTCCACCAATCGTTAAAACCGTCTGTGAGACAATTGCCGATCTATTGTGGATTGGATTCAACCTCTTTTTTGTTTATTTAAGTTATGACTTTGTCTTTAATAAAATGAACCTATTTTGGAAGTCGCAAACGACAGGAATTCCAATGAAGTACTTTTACCTTATTTTACCCATTGCATTCACATTGATGTCGGTAAGAATACTGTGGAATATGTATTTACGATTATTTAAAGGGATTGAAGCTCTTGACCCTGAAGCAGAAGAACTGAAAAAAATCAGTCAAGCTAATCAAGGAGAGATATAGCATGGAACAATATCTCACGCTGATTTTGTTTGGCGGTTTCTTAGTGATGCTTATCCTAGGTGCTCCAATTACCGTATCTTTAGCTGGCGCAGCAATGGCTGCTTACCTAATACTTGATAAAAATCCTATAGCAATGGTTCAAATCGCATTTACCTCTGTGGGTAACTTCCCTTTAATGGCCCTCCCCGCCTTTGTCCTTGCGGGTGCCCTTATGGAGGCAGCAGGTATTTCGCGGCGATTAGTTGATATAGCCGAACACTTAGCTGGCCCAATTACCGGTGGCTTAGGTGCCGCGACAATTATCGCTTGCGTATTTTTCGGCTCAATATCAGGTTCTGGTCCAGCAACTACGGCAGCAGTAGGTATGTTAATGATTCCCGCCATGGTCAAGCGTAAGTACGATAGAAGCTACGCATCAGCCGTAACTGCCGCCTCTGGTGGACTGGGTATTATTATTCCCCCTTCAATTCCCTTAGTCATTTTTGGCATCTCATCAATGGGACTCAAGCCACCCGCTGAAGCCATCGCTTTACATGGTCAATTTGCCAGCATTTCGATTCCTAAGCTCTTTATTGCAGGTGTGATTCCTGGCTTTATTATCGCTGGTAGCTTGATCGTAATGAATTATGTCATCTCAAAACGCGAAGGCTATAAAGGATTAACCGATACATGGTCGTTCTCTGAGATAGGAACGGTTTTCCGCCGCGGGATTTGGTCACTGCTTGCACCAGTATTAATACTCGGTGGCATATACTCTGGCTTCTTTACGCCAACAGAATCAGCCATCGTCGCGGTCATGTATTCACTTTTTGTGGGTTTCTTTATCCACAAAGAGATGAAAATCAAAAACGTATTTAAGTCGTTATCTACGACCACTTGGATCACAGGGCGAGTACTTCTAATTTTGTTTGCCGCCACAGTATTTGGTCGCTTATTGGTCGAGCAAAGAATTCCAGCCATCATTGCTGAAAATTTACTGCACATGACCGATAACATGTACTTGATCTGGATTCTGATGATTGTCTTCCTACTCTTTGTCGGTATGTTTATGGAGACATTGGCAGCCATCATGATTATTGTCCCGGTCATGCTACCTATTATGTATATGTTAGGCGCGGATCCAACCCATGTTGGTATCGTTGTGGTATGCGTACTTTCAATTGGGTTTGCGACGCCTCCTCTAGGGGAAAATATCTTTGTCGCATCCGGTATTGGCGGTTCGAGCGTTGAACAGATCACCGCACGTATTCACCCCTTCGTCTTAGCTTCTGTGATTGGCGTTATTATTATCGCATTCTTCCCACAGTTAACACTTTGGCTTCCCTCTCTGGTGGGATATTAATGAATCAACTCGGTAACAACACACATTTTATTAAATTGACATACTTAGGAATATTCTATGAATACTAAATTAAAAAGTAGCTTATTAGCCGCAAGTTTAGTGATCAGCACCTCTGTATCAGCAGGCATGACAGCAGCTGATGAAGATCTGAGTGTTACTCACATCGAAACAAAAGAAGAAGTTAGAGCCAAAGTACTTTTAGCAACAGCCGTTGACTATATAAAAGAAAATGGTAGTGAAGCCGCAAGTGATTTCAACCAAAAGCCTGAATTTTTTGATGGTAACTTGTATGTTTTCGCACTCAATATTGACGGTGAATTCTTAGCCAGTGGCGGTTCATCTTCTGTATTAGTCGGTGATACAGTATTAGATACCTTTGATATGTATGGTAAATATTTTTTCCGAGAAATGATCCAAAAAGCCATAAAAGATGGGAACGGAGCTGTTGAGTATCACTGGAAGAACCCGACAGATCGTTCAGCTTCACCAAAAAGAACTTTATTTCAACGTGTTGGAAATACCATTGTTGCGGTAGGCTATTATCCAGTCAGAGCTACTGCATTTCAAGCAAAAGAACTATTAGGCTTAGCCACAGTTGAAATACATAAAAATGTAAAAGCAGCCCTGCATAAATTCAATAATTTAGACGGTGAATATATTAAAGGTGATCTTTATATTTTTGTTATTGATATTAAAACAAAGTTATTTCTGGCTCACGGAGTTAGTCGCAGCTTAATCAACCAATCAATCGACACTTCGTTAGATGATGTCGGCAAAGCCGCCACCAATAAAATGCTAGAAATGGCGAAACAAAAAGATTCAGGCGAAATAAGTTATGTCTGGACAAACCCCATTACGAATGAAAAAGAAGTTAAGCGCACTTTATTTAGATTAATTGATAGATATTTATTATGTGTAGGCTATTACACTCCAAACTAATAATATTTATTTAACAACACAAAAAGTTAACAACATAAAAGATTAATAATAAATTAAGCGTGAAAAACTAGAATTAATTAATAAACATCAATAAAAGATTCTTACTCTAATTTTTAACTACAAAATTAGAGTAGCTGTGTGTCTGGATTCTAAAATCAAAATAAAAAGGGATATAACAATGATGAAGATAATGACAGTACTACCTTTAAGTCTGTGTGCGTTAACTATGAGCGCCCATGCTGCAGATACACTCGAACAAAAAGTGGAAAAATTAAATGAACGAATTCAGCAGTTAGAAGGTGAAACAGCGAGTCCTTCGCAGTTTGAAAACAGTAAATTCAGCTTATACGGTTCTTTTAGACCCACATTGGTCTACAAAGACAACCAAGATAATAACTGGGATATAGGCGATGCACTCTCTAGAGTCGGCATTAAAGCTAGCACAGAGTTTTCTGATGGTTGGAGTGCAATTGCGCAAGGCGAGTGGAGTGTTGATATCTCAAATAATGGTGATTTAGGTAAAGCTCGTTTAGCCTATCTTGGTATTGCTTCACCTTATGGACAAGTTGCCTTTGGTAAGCAAAGACCGGCTCAATACACCTTAATTGAAGAATATGTTGATATCTTTAACAATGCAGCTAGCCCTTTTGCTTTCGATAGCAACGGACCATTTTTTGTTGATAACTTCGCTACCTACAAATTAAGTCTCAAACAATTTACCTTGATGACCTCTGCTCAGCTAAATGGTAACAATGATACTTACCTGTATAACTCAGGCCTCGCTTTTGATAAAGATAGCTTTCATGTTGGTGTCACTTATCTAGATCAAAACACCAGTGATTCAGTCAACGGTGCTGCAATTAATGGCGAGCAAGAAACCTGGGCAGCCTCTGTGGCTTATGGATTTAAAAATGGTCTTTACTTAGCTGCAGCCTATACCGATGTTAGTTACGACTTTGATGTCTCTTCTATTGATAAGAGCGGCAGTACATTAGATACAGCACTTGCTTATCCTATTGCTGATCAATATAAAGTTAAGCTCGGTTACTTTGATTACGATGACGGTAAGAGTGATCTATTCAGCCAAAGCTACAGCGGTTATAACACTACTCTTGAGTGGAACCCTGTTAGCAATATCCGCCTTCACTTAGAGTACTTAGCTAAAAACTATGATCAACAAAATGATGATCAAAGCGTGACACTTGGCTTCCGTTATGACTTTAATATGATGTGGGGAAAGTAAAATATTATTAACCCATTTTTTATAAAAGCCTTTATCATTCAATAGCTGCAATCACAGCTATTGAATTTATTTATATATACAACATTCATACTACACAATGTATTGAGTGACTCATTATAACCCCACACAATGATATCAAATTTATAATTAAAACTACTGAATATCTCCGTTATAATTTATCAACACCAACAAAAAAGAGCCCATGAATATTGAAGTTAATTAATTTTAAAAACTTATTTAAAAACGTGTAATAAATTATAATCCAAAACAAAGTTCCCCTTAGGTGTTATCGTTATAATGGATTTTAAATGCACTATAAACACCATAATACTCAGGGTCAGATCGTGAACATTATTCAAGCAGTTTCAGCAAAATATTGACCGAATCAATTACTTGTGAGCTTATACTCCTTTTTAAGGAGTCTCATTATGTATATCGAATCATTCAAAGAACATTTTGGCGCGATTGACGACTACCGCCAAAGTGCAAAGATCACCTATCCATTGTTCGATATACTGTTCGATTCTCTTTGCGCTGTTATTGCAGGTTCGAATGATTGGTTCGATATCGGAGAATACATTACTGGTCACCACCATTGGTTCAAAACGCAAAAAAATTGTACCGGCGGGATCCCTACTGACGATACAATTGCTAGAACAATTCCTGTTATTACTCCTGATCGTTTTAACGAGTATTTTCTAGTATGGATGCAATCGGTTCAGCAGCTAACTAATGGGGAAGTCACTGCGATTGATGGAAAAACGCTACGCGATTCATATAATCGTGATGACCAAAACAGCACTATTCATATGATAAGTGCTTATGCTTCAACAAATAAGCTGGTACTTGCTCAATTAAAATTAGACAAAAAAATAATGAAATCACGGCAATTACAGAACTTTTTTGAAAATACTAGAACGACGCGGATCGCTAGTGACAATCGATGCAATAAGCTGTCAAACAACGATTGCTAAACGATCATCGACAAAGATGGTAATTACCTACTGGCTGTAAAAAACAATCAAGGCCGCTTAGCTAAAGCGGTAAATCAAGCTTACTTGAGGCATATGGCTCTCAACATGCTTAGAACAGAAGCGACTAAGCTCAGTATCATTGGTAAACAAAAGCGTTGTTTAATGAATCCTCAACATCTAGAAAAAGCTTTCCTCCCTAGATTATGTAGCTCGACTAAATAATGAACACTCATGCGTTTGTCCTGTGATTACTATCCCTCTCACTTATCGCGTTCTTTGATCGATATGAAGCGGTCAATCAATACAACAAACGTAGCATCACTAAGTCCTTTTTTGTAAATAAAATAATTTCATAACTATGCTACATTTGGATCTAAATATGGATAGGCAAGAAGAGCCAGCTTATTTACGAGGTCTATATATTGCTTCTTTTACCATCCACCCACATCTTAATTTATAATCTTTTATCAAATATTAGCCACCACTAAAGATGACTAAAATTGCCTTGAGCAGAACGATAAAACCTACTTCATTGCCGCTTTTACATATACATCGAATCTGTTTTTCTTTTGCGCCAATACCATACTCGGTTTCACACCGTCGAGGTCTTCAGCGTAGTCAGGGCGCTTAACTACAACGCGTTTGGTCGCTAGGGCTTGGGCTGGTTTAAGTAAGCCATCTGCATCTAAATCTGCGCCCACAAGAGTTTGAAACACACGCATCTCTTTTTTAACTAACGCCGATTTCTCACGGTGTGGGTACATGGGGTCAAGGTAGACCACGTCAATTTCGGTGCCTGATGACTTAGCGGCATCGGCTAACGCATTAAGGCTTGAACCATGGAATAAGCTCATGCGCTCTCGCATCCACTCTCCAATCTCAGCATCGTCGTAGGCTCGGCGTAAACCATCCTCCAATAAAGCGGCGACCACAGGGTGGCGCTCAACCATAATCACTTTACACCCGAGACCTGCAAGCACAAAGGCATCGCGACCTAGGCCAGCGGTACCGTCCACTACGGTTGGCATTACGCCTTGCTTAAGGCCGACCGCTTTTGCAATTGATTGACCTCGACCGCCTCCAAACTTACGTCGGTGTGCAACGGCACCAGAAACAAAATCAACGTTAATACCGTCCAATTTTGGTTCATCACGCTTATACAGACTTAAGGTGTTGTGCTCAAAGCGTAACTCAAACTGCGCTTCTTTATCCCAAACCAGTCCCCAGCGTTCACTAATATCAGCGAGAGACGGGTATTGCGGATTAAAAAAAATCGGTATTTGCAAAAGTAATTCCAGGTGTTTAAGAGGCTCAGTCACATTATGCCAAAAGCCAGCGAGAGTGAATACCTATACCTGATGCCACATAAAACTTATAATGACGCTATTACACAGTTTATGACTGTCCATTTAAGTCTGGAATCCTCATGTTAAGTTACCGTCACGGCTATCACGCTGGCAATTATGCCGATGTTCTCAAGCACGCAATCTTGGTGCAAGTGCTGAAATTAATGCATAAAAAAGATAAGCCAATGGCCTACATTGATAGCCATGCTGGCGCTGGAGGTTATGCACTCACGGACGACTTTTCAAAAAAGACCGGCGAGTATTTAGAAGGCGTCGCGAGACTGTGGGAGCGAAGTGATTTACCTGAATCTTTAGTACAGTACATTACCGATGTGACTCATTTTAACCAAGGTAAGAAAGATCTCGAGTTTTACCCAGGCTCGCCTGCCTTTGTTGATATGAACATGCGTCAGAAAGATCGCATGGTTTTGCACGAACTGCACGGTACTGACTTTCTAACACTGGAAGAACAATTTGCCGGTGACAAACACGTTAACGTCATCAAGGGAGACGGCCTCAAAGGTATGATTGGTGCTGTGCCACCACTTGAGCGTCGTGGGGTTATTTTGATTGACCCGAGTTACGAAATGAAAACGGATTATCAAGATGTTGCTAAAGCCATTATCAAGGCGCACAAACGCTTTTCTAGCGGCGTATTTATGCTTTGGTATCCGGTCGTTGATCGCGCGCAAACCGAACGTATGCTTAAGGTATTGGCCGAAAGCGGCATTAAGAACCAGCTGCGTATTGAACAAGCGATTAAGCCAGACAGTGATGAATTTGGTATGACGGCCGCTGGGTTGTGGATTATCAATCCACCATGGCAATTAGACACCATTGCTAAAGAGATGCTCGATTATCTTGAGCGGCGTATTGGCCAAAATGGTGGTAAAACCGTGGTTAAACTAGAAGTTGCTGAATAACGTCTGACGTTATTACCTGACATAAAGCGCTCATGCGAATCAACCTGCATGGGCGCTTTTGTTTTAACCCTAGCTCACTATAAACCTGATACTACCAATTAAAACTATAAACACTCATCGTCATCGTTAATCTGACG
This sequence comes from Shewanella sp. Choline-02u-19, assembly GCF_002836205.1. Lineage (NCBI taxonomy): Bacteria > Pseudomonadati > Pseudomonadota > Gammaproteobacteria > Alteromonadales > Shewanellaceae > Shewanella > Shewanella sp. Choline-02u-19. The sequence continues at coordinate 137,675 of NZ_PJBE01000012.1, read as the reverse complement.
AGTAAATAAGCCCATAATTGCACTTAAGATACCTATTTCTGTATCGTGATTATCGCTAGAGAATGTTTGACCTGGACGCGAATCTCTAACTTCTCGATCAGCCGCATTAGTACTTGCACCTTTTACAAAATCACAACCCGCATTAGACACCGTATTGGATGAGCAAGCCACTGTGCTAATGGAAAGTAGCGCTATTGATAATATTAAAACTATTTTCATAAAAATTTATTCATCCTTGATTAAAAAAATGCCCCAGCAGCCCCAGGGAAGACTACCGGACTGACGTTTCCGTTAGCACTCACACTCGCAACACCAAATAGGTAGTTATCTATCACCATATTTTCCAGCTTGAACGAATTGACCTTGCCCACATAACGGCTATGCGTCCATTCTGACTCTGTGGTTAACCGCCAGTACACTCGGTATCCCACCACCTCTTTTTGCTTAGCAGCATGCCAATTTAGCGTGGTACTGGCTGACACTTGGCCTTCAATACTGACACCAGCTGGCGGCGCGGGTGCCCATGCCATTGAGGCTAAGCTAATGGCATTTAACGCGGTTAATTTTGCATTAAAATTGAAATCAACACCTTCAATTACATCACCATAAGCAATGCCATTTTCAACGCGAATATCTTGATGTTGGCGGTTGTAGTTCTCGTTAGTTTCCATGATGCGCACGGCCGGTAAACCCGCTTTGTTAAAAGGCAGATGATGGCCGCCACGACCAAAGCGATCTAAACGGTACACCAGCATGACATCTAAGTTAGTCATGTATTGGTCTGCTAACGTCTTAATTTTACGGGCAAGGTTACGTGATGCAGAATCATTTTCGCCGCCACTAAAATAACGCTGTTTGGCTTCATCTGTGGTTTCTGCAATCCGCACCCCTTCAGAAAAGACCCGCACTGAGTGGTTATCGATTACCCCGTTAATGCCTTCAATGTTACCTATCATGTCATTGTTTAATACAGCCTGAACTTGCCAGCCTTTATCTTTAGCGTATTGCGCTAGCGTTGCGCCACCGTATAAACCTTGCTCCTCGCCCGATAACGCCGCGTAAACAATGGTGCCGTTAAACTGGAACTGAGATAACACTCGCGCCGCTTCTATCGCGCCAGCCACACCCGATGCATTGTCGTTAGCACCCGGGGAGAGTGACGTTGCATTCATCACATCAGTCACTCGGGAGTCAATATCACCGCTCATCATCACTACACGCTTAGGATCTGTACTACCACGCTGAATCGCAATGACATTGACCACTTCGGTAGGATTAGGAATGCGCTTACCCGTGACAGTATCGGCAAGTGTTATAACCTCTAGGCAGCCACCACAAGCTGTAGATATCTGCTCAAATTCCGCTTTTATCCAACGTCTTGCCGCGCCAATACCTTGAGTATCAGATGCTGTTTCAGACAGCGTATGCCGGGTACCAAAACTCACCAATTTCTCAACATCACTACGTAAGTGATTAGCGCTTGGCGCAGTCGCGATAGTGTATAAGCGCATGTCTTCTGCAGAGGGAGCAACATTAGCTTCGCTGGCAACACTGCTTGCTGCCACTACCGATAACGCAAGCGCAGCCAAAGGCCACTTAGCGCTGAGAGACCATTTACCAAAGAACGTATTCATCTGATGATTCTTTTTGTTGTTATTTTGCGCACCACTTTAGCAAAACGGCAGCCATTACGGGTAATTAAGCCACCCTCAATTGTTAGTATGTATGTCAACTGAAAGGCATCGCTTCATTTAATAATAGCGATAGCTATCTTCCATTAGAGATCGAGGATTAACACCTGTAAATCAATCATCATCTAACACTGAATCAAGCTCTGCAAAGAACCAACGCATCACAGGTCCAATTTCTTTATCACGTCGATTAACAACCCCGATTTCAACTAATAGCGGATCGGGAATATATTCTGTCGATAGCTCTAGTAGTTCATTGGAATACCACTCCGTTTTGGCCACATGCTCAGGTACTAACGCCCAACCAACACCTTGCAGCGCTAAGGCCACCATGTAGTAATAGCTGTCGATATACCAATGGTTTGCCGATAATGGCTGGCTTTGTGATTGCCCGGTTCGATCGCAAATAGCTAACTGCCGATATTGCATCAATTGCTCCAGCGTCGGCACGGGCACTTGCGCTAAAGGGTGCTGTGCTGATACGACTAAACTATGTTTGAATTGACCAATTGACATAAATTCTAATGCGTCGGGCAGCGATACGGTATGAAACATAATGCCAATATCCGCGCGCCCTTGGTCCACCCAGAGTGCAATGTCTTCTTGGGAACCATTAATAATCGTCAGTTTAAGCAGCGGGAATTGCGTCGATACCCGCAAGAAAAAGGTTTCAAACGCATTCACCGGCACGGCTTCGTCAATCGCTACCGTAAGCGCAACTTCTTCGCCTAATGTCGCCGTCATCGCCCGAGCGTGTAGGCGTTGACATTGTGCTAATACCGATTGCGCTTCGATAAACATCTCTTCACCTAATGGCGTAAGTATGGGTAATTTAGCGCTACGATCAAACAGTTCAAAACCCAAATCAGCCTCAAGGTTACTTACCGCGGTGCTCACTCGTGATTGTGCCTTGCCCATACGCCGACCCGCCGCCGAAAATGATCCTAACTTGACCGAATTCACAAATGCGTTTAGTTCATCTAAAGTCCAGTTCACAACCACTCCTATATCAAAAACAGATAGAAACCAACTTGGTTCAATCTTAATAACAGAGTAACTTGCCCGCATACGTACTTCAACACTGTAAATTTTATGTCAGCACTCCCCCTAATATCAGACCAAAATAAAACCATCAAACAAACTTTTTGGCGTTATACCCTGCCCGCCATTGCGGCCATGTTAGTCAATGGCCTATATCAAATTGTCGATGGTATTTTTATCGGTCACTACATCGGGTTTGAAGGACTGGCTGCGATTAACATGGCTTGGCCCGTGGTCTACTTTATGGTGGGATTTGGCATTATGGTGGGGATGGGTAGCGGCAGCTTGCTATCGATTCAACGCGGTAAAGGCGACACCACGGCAGCGCCGACAATATTAACGACCAGCATGATAATTATGCTGGTGTTAGCGGGTGCGTCCACCCTCATTCTGTTGGCGAGCAGTACCTACTTATTACAAGCTCAGGGCGGAGTCGAAACCACTTTACGGATGGGGCAAGATTATATTGCAGTCTTTACCTGGGGCGGCCTCGCTACTGTGCTGGCAGCGGCACTGCCTTTCTTAATCCGCAATGATGAAAACCCTCATTTGGCCACTATATTAATGGTGATGGGTGCGGTGATTAATATCGTATTGGACTACCTGTTTATCGCGGTGTGGGAAATGGGCTTAAGCGGGGCAGCCATTGCGACTATCACCGCTCAGGTCACTATTTGTGTGATTGGTTTAGGCTATTTTTTATCGCCCTATAGCAACATAAAGTGGCCAGCCAAATTGACCCTGTTCAATTTGAGCTTTAGTCGGCAGATACTTTTACTGGGCTCTTCAAGTTTATTTATGTACCTCTACACTAGCTTTGTATTTGCGCTGCATAACCGACTCTTTATGGAATATGGCTCGCCCTTAATCGTCGGAGCCTTTGCTATTGTTGGCTATTTAATGGTGTTGTACTATTTTGTAGCCGAAGGTGTTGCTGAAGGCTTACAGCCGCCCGTGAGCTACTATTACGGCGCTGAGCAGCATGAAAATATCAATAAGATGTTAATGCTGTCGATTAAAGTCACTTTAATCGCGGGGATAAGCTGGACCCTTCTGCTTAACTTTTTTCCCGAAATAATGGTTGGCCTATTTACCAATGATGATCCGACATTAGTCACAACCGCAGTCGACGGAATACGTATGCATCTGTTTGCGATGCCATTAGATGGGTTTATTGCATTAGCGTCGGTGTATTTTATGGCGACTAATCAAGGTAAAAAGGCACTTATCGTGGCCTGCAGCAATATGCTGGTCCAGCTACCCTTCTTATTTATTTTACCTAAATTTATGGGTGTCGACGGTGTCTGGTTAGCCATGCCGTTGTCTAATATTGCCCTGTGCAGCGTGGTAATACCGCTAGTATATTTTGATGTAAAAAAACGTCGTTTACTGGGTAATCATCATCTCAATACTATCAATGCAGTGACAACTTAAGCCTCAATACAATTAGCTTTTACGATAGCGTTGTAACAGAATATTGACCCGTTCAACATAGGCTTTTGTTTCGGGAAATGGCGGCACGCCTCGATATTGCTCAACCCTTGAAGCGCCGGCATTATATGCGGCGCATGCTAAAGTAATATCACCATCAAATCGCTTTAACAGCTGTGCTAAATAACGGCTACCCGCCTGAATATTTTGACTCGGTTTAAAAGCATCTGTCACGCCGAGCTCTTTAGCTGTGGCTGGCATTAGCTGCATTAATCCTTGTGCACCCGTCTTTGAAATTGCAGCAGGTCTAAATGACGATTCAGCATGAATAACGGCACGGATTAACGCGGCTTCTAACTGGTAGGTTCTCGCGGCTAACCGGATGTCATCGTTATATTGTTGGGTAAATAACGGGATAGACTGCCAGTTAATATTTGAACTGGGTTTACAGGCGTAGCAGTCATAAATACGCACTTGATAATGCCCTGTCTCTGGCGGTCTATCGGAAAAAACCACCACCCCATCGGCATTCTGATAATGGTAAACCTGATTCGGATCGCTTTTTACCTGCTTCGACTTATTGCTATTTCTCTGACTACCCAACACACTTTTATCTGACGGTTTAGCCACAAAATGCGGCTTACTGGTTTGTGCCCAGCTGCATAAACTCAAAGCGGCAAGGCAGAGCAATAAGGCCTTAATCATAACCCTATCGATTTATCGAGTTTAAGCACGTCGACAATAGCAAACAGTTGCTTCATCTCTTTATTAATCTTGCTAAATTCATATTCAAAAGTCGCCCCTTTAAATATTGATGCCATTTCAAATCGATTATCTTTGCTCTCTAACATAATCAGTAACCGGTTTTGATAAAAGGCACATTGGATTTTGTTATCAAAACTGGATGACAGCGCTTGTAAGCGCTCCATAAAGGTCACGGTAAGCAGGTACCTTGCTTCTATTTGATCGGTAGAAAACACATCAAACTGTTTTTCAAAAATAGGATCTTCCAGCTTTACCCTATCTAATCCTTTAAAGCTTCCTGATAAAAAGTTCATCAGCCCACCACGGTTTTTAACAACCACAGTATGACCTTGAAATGCTTTATGACTGCTTAGCTCGATCATCAGCCCCTTAAAAACACTGACGGTATCGGTGCTTTTATCACGCTGCACCTGCTTAGTTAGATGCAGTTCGTTTAGCGCAATTTCAACGCCTTTATAGGTTCCTTGAACATAATCATCGAAATTAGCTCCGTCATAATGAGGTAATATTTTTGAAGATTTAAGTCCTGTGAGACTCATTTGATGATCGCGACTAAAAATAAAATCACTACCAAAGTATTTGAATATTTGCGGATAGACCCGTTGTTTCACATCTTGCTTATAGTGTTTAATCGGTCGATTTGTCCACCACAAAAAAGGTAATAAAAGACCCGCCAAAAACAGATAGAAAATTTCAGGGGTTGAGGCTGAAGCAAGCATGGGCTTGAACATTAAAGCCAGAATAACCAAGCCAACATAAATAGCGCCACTCAAATAGAGCCTACCACGACATGCTTTAAGACTTGAAACTCTGGCATTTTCAAATTTACTGCTTAGCGGTTCAATACACTGTTGATAATGTGCTTTAAATGCATCTTGCTCGCTTGCGGGTGCTTTGAGTCTATCACCGCCACGCAATGCCTTGATCGGCGCACCAAAAATAAAACCGATGATATTCATATAATCATAATGTTAACTAATATAATTTCTGCCCGATAATACGCTCTAGTCAGGTAACGGCACTGACACCAGCACCGCTAAAAGACCCTTGCTACTTTAAAAAGTCAGCCGCATCCACTGGTGCTTTGGACACCTCGTCAGCTTCATAAAAGGGCATCACTTTAACACTCGCCATGGATGCTATGATTGAACCCGGAAAGATCTCTACGGCAGTATTGAGCTCTGAAACCGCACTATTATAAAAGCGACGTGCAGCTGAAAGCTGGGCTTCGACTTCATTATAGGTTTGCATCGCTTGCAACATGGTGTTGTCGGAGCGAAGTTCAGGATAGTTTTCGACATTAACCATAAGCTGTGACATTTTTTGATTAAGCAGCTCTGATACCTCTAAGTGCGCTTTAACCGCATCAGGATCGGTATCGCTGTACCTTTCTATTGCTTGGGTTCTTAGCGCGGTGATCTCAGTTAACAGTGATTTTTCATGCTCCATGTACTTCTGCGCAATCTTTAATATATTGGGTACTAAATTCGAGCGCTTCTTCAACTGCACATCGATGCCAGATAAGGCTTCTCGGCCTGCATTGCGTTTTTTAATTAAACTGACATACCAGAGGTAAGCAATAATCACCACCAACCCTAAGCCCAACATAATACCTTCCATTGTATATCCTTATTGTTTTGGTGCCCTTTTTTATAGGCATCTTTGCCAATGCGCAGGAAAAATAATCATTTTTTGGCGCTACTCTTGGCTTTAGTAGCCACACTGTTACTCATTTAGCGACCAAAATCCAGCCTAATAGAGTGACTTGCCAGCATTTTCCGTGGTGTTTTTTAACGCACATCTCACCAAGTTGCTACCTTTATCGCTGAAAAGTCACATTAGAACGTTGTAATCTGAGGGTTTAGCACCATTAATGATTAAACTTCACCAAATTAAATTAAGCGACTACTTTATCATCAGCGATATAATTTATTAACTTATGCTTCAAAGACTAAAGGTGTTTTATCTCTAGTGTTTTTTTGTACAACCTCACAATTATTATTACCATTATTGCCAATAATTTACCGCTAAAGCTATAGTTATGACTTATTGCTAGTGAATTTGATGCTATTAGGCAGAATACTCACTTCAAATCTCGCAAACTCAATATGTTAACCAAAAACAGCTTACTTATTTTTAGCTTATAGGCTGCGACACATCGATATATTAGTGTCAGCCATAACCGACATCGTAAACCCATCAATCTCTTTTGGACGCATTATTTATGAGTCCTTTTTTGTGTCTAAAATCCGACAATACCAACACACTTTTACGGATGACTAGACCATTATTAACATGAATAACGGCTCATCTAATCTACTGTTGGTGTTCAGCGTTGATACAGCTATAGCACGCTATATTGGTGTCATCCCTAGCGGACATTGTTAACCAATCAATCCCTTTTGGACTCATTATTTATGAGTCCTTTTTTTTGCCTGAAATTTGATAATCCCGGCACGCTTTCACGGGTGACTAAGCCATTAGTTAACATGAATAACGGCTCATCTAATCTGCTATTGGTGTTCAGCGTTGATACAGCTATAGCGCGCTATATTGGTGTTATCCCTAGCGGACATTGTTAACCAATCAATCCCTTTTGGACTCATTATTTATGAGTCCTTTTTTTTGCCTGAAATTTGATAATCCCGGCACGCTTTCACGGGTTACTAAGCCATTAGTTAACATGAATAACTGTTCATCTAATCTGCTATTGGCGTTCAGCGTTGATACAGCTATAGCGCGCTATATTGGTGTTATCCCTAGCGGACATTGTTAACCAATCAATCCCTTTTGGACTCATTTTTTATGAGTCTTTTTTTTTGCCTGAAATTTGATAATCCCGGCATGCTTTCACGGGTGACTAAGCCATTAGTTAACATGAATAACTGTTCATCTAATCTGCTGTTGGTGTTCAGCGTTGATACAGCTATAGCGCGCTATATTGGTGTCATCCCTAGCGGACATTCATTCAACGAGCATTGTTAACCAATCAATCCCTTTTGGACTCATAATTTATGAGTCCTTTTTTTTTGCCTGTCGTTTAGCCTCCGCTTTAAAGCCCTTTAATCCAAAGCCAGCCGTGAGTTTGTTACCTGCCGCCAATCCCTTTTAAGGTTCAATTAATTGTTGTTATCCATCATGCAAGGTCAGTTTACATTCCTACCGCTTTCACGCTATGAAACTGATATTAAGTAAACATAAAAATGACATTTAATAATTATAAAAACAAATAAATACCCACAACTGAAGGATGATGAAATGAGCACCGATAAAGGTGAGAGCTTGCCTCTACCCAATGATCCACCCACAAGCCCTGAAACACAGCAGAGCGGTTGGTTCGTAAACTTCCTCAACGTTGTTGAACGACTCGGCAATTTACTGCCACACCCTATTACACTATTTGCACTCTTTTGTGCCGCGGTCGTCGTTATCAGTGGTATTGCAGGCTACTTTGAACTCACCGTTATAGACCCTCGCCCAGAGGGATCATCTGGACGTAGTGCTGATGGTCTCATCCATGTGGTAAGCCTAATGAACGCTGAAGGCTTACGGATGATAGTTTCAAACCTTGTCACCAACTTCACTGGTTTTACGCCATTAGGCACGGTATTGGTTGCGCTATTAGGCGTGGGTATCGCTGAACGTTCCGGATTACTTTCCGCTGCCATGCGTTTATTGGTGATGGGCGCTTCAAAACGTTTAGTCACCTTGACCATTGTATTTGCCGGGATTGTGTCTAACACCGCTGCCGAACTTGGCTATGTGGTACTGATCCCTATGGCTGCCATGATCTTCCATTCGTTGGGACGACACCCATTGGCGGGCTTAGCCGCTGCGTTTGCCGGCGTGTCGGGAGGTTACAGTGCCAACCTACTGCTCGGTACTGTCGATCCGTTACTTTCTGGGATCACCGAAACTGCGGCGCAAATGATTGACCCTGATTATCTAGTAGGCCCTGAAGCAAACTGGTACTTCATGTTTGTCTCTACCTTTTTAATCACCATTCTAGGGGCATTAGTAACCGAGAAAATTGTGGAGCCAAAACTCGGCAAATATGATCCTAGCGAAGCGGCCACCGATCTCAGTCAACAAAAAATGGATGGCGTGACAAAACTAGAGAAGAAAGCTCTCAAAGTTGCGGGACTGACAGTACTCGCTATGTCGCTGTTATTAGCGCTAACGGTTGTACCTGAAGGCGCACCATTAAGAAACCCTGATACCGGGCTTGTTGCAGGCTCGCCGTTCCTAAAAGGAATAGTTGCCTTTATCTTTGTCTGTTTTGCCATTCCGGGGCTGGTTTATGGCCGCGTCGTTGGCAGCATGAAGCGTGATGTTGATGTGATTAATGCCATGTCTCACAGCATGAGCAGTATGGGGATGTACATTGTATTGGTGTTTTTTGCTTCGCAATTTGTCGCTTTCTTCAAATGGACCAACTTAGGCGCGGTATTGGCCGTATCAGGCGCCGATGCGTTAACCACTATTGGCCTAACCGGGCCATTAGTGTTTTTACTGTTTATTATGATGTGCGGTTTTATCAACTTAATGCTCGGCAGTGCATCAGCGCAATGGGCGGTTACTGCGCCTATTTTCGTCCCCATGTTGATGCTGGTAGGTTATGCACCAGAAACCATTCAGGCGGCGTATAGAATTGGCGACTCAGTGACAAACCTCATCACGCCTATGATGAGTTACTTCGGCTTGATTCTGGCAGTGGCGTCTCAATATAAAAAGAACCTTGGCATAGGAACACTGGTCGCAACCATGTTGCCTTACTCGATGGTGTTCTTCGTTGGCTGGACCTGTTTTTTCTTCATCTGGGTGTTTGTCTTTGGCCTACCAGTAGGACCTGGTGCAGAGACTTATTACACGCCTTAAAGTACAGGAATATACTCAAACGGCTTGGAAATAGAACTCGAAACAATCGCCCTTGTCACTTCAATTGATGAGGGCTTTTTATTGAGATTAGCACCATAACTTGTCGCCGCTCTGAATCCTACATTTAGAGGTTGCTGGTGATCATAACCACTGACGTTCAGGTCAGATTTAGGAGGTAGAGTCATGCATGGGGCAATTACCGAGGATGCCAGAGCCGAGAACAACTATTAGCTTCATGTTTCCGACTTGCCTTCAGCGATTTGAATTCCCACTGGATGAACAGATACTTAATACAATTGGTATAAGAAGCACTTTTCCTGCTAACAACGCACTGCCACCATGAGTTAGGTCGCGTATCCAATAAAAAGATTATTCCCCGTGATAGCGCATCTTTACCGCTAGGCTCCTAGGGGCTGATTTGCGGCTAACAACACCGATAAAAGCGCAACAAAAAGCCCAGCATTTGCTGGGCTTTTTTATATCACCTAATAACCTTAACGTTATTCAGTTTTGGGTGTCTCGACTTTTGCAGCCTCAACGTTAGCCCCTTTCTTTTCTCGCTTGCTGAAGATACGTTCAACAACCACGAAGAAGATTGGGATAAAGAAGAGCCCCATAAAGGTTGAGCTCATCATGCCGCCCAGTACCGCAGTACCAATAGCGTTTTGGCTACCAGAACCTACACCGCTACTAATGGCAAGTGGCACAACACCAAGACCGAATGCCAGTGACGTCATCAAAATTGGACGTAAACGCACTCGAACCGCATGCAGCGTTGCTTCCACTAAGCCTGCGCCCTTATCGTAGAACTCTTTGGCGAATTCTACGATCAAGATGGCATTTTTGGTTGCAAGCCCCACCGTGGTTAACAGACCCACTTGGAAAAAGACATCGTTAGGTAAACCACGGCCATTCATCGCTATCAGTGCGCCAATAATACCCAGCGGGATCACTAATATCACTGCAAATGGAACCGACCAACTTTCATACAGTGCCGCAAGTACGAGGAAGACCACCACAACCGACAATGCATAGAGCATCGGGGCTTGATTACCAGAAAGACGCTCTTCATAAGATAAACCATTCCACTCAACACCAAATCCTGGCGGTAGTTTCTTGACCATCTCTTCGATGATATTCATCGCCTCGCCGGTACTAAAGCCTTCTGCCACACCCCCTTGAATATTCATCGCGGGGAGACCGTTAAAGCGCTCTAGACGAGGAGAGCCATACTCCCAAGAACCCGTCGCAAATGCCGAGAATGGCACCATTTCGCCTTGAGTGTTCTTCACGTACCAAGAGTCCATATCGTCAGGCTGCATGCGGTAATCCGCTTCACCTTGAACATACACTTTTTTCACTCGGCCACGGTCAATAAAGTCGTTGACGTAGTTACCACCCCAAGCTGTACCCAGTACGCTGTTAACCGCACTAATGTCGACACTCAATGCACGCAGTTTTGCATGATCGATATGCACTTGATAAAGCGGTGCATCCTCTTGGCCATTCGGGCGTACACCCACTAGGTTTGGATTTTTCGATGCCATGCCTAATAAGATGTTCCGTGCTTCGACAAGCTTTTCATGACCTTGACCATTTCTGTCCTGCAGATAGAAATCGAAACCATTGGCAGTACCTAGCTCGATAACCGCGGGCGGCACGAACGCAAATACAAAGGCCTCTTTCATCTGCATAAACATGCCCATGGCACGTCCAGCAACTGATTGCACATCTTGACCTGGGTTTTGACGCTCAGACCAATCTTTTAGACTAACAAACGCAATACCCATGTTTTGACCGTTACCCGCAAAACTAAAGCCGGAAACACTAAATACTGATTTAACGTTATCGCCCTCAGTATTCAAATAAAAGTCTGTCACATCGTCCAATACGTCTTGCGTCGCCTGTTGGGTTGAGTTCACCGGCAAGATTGCCTGAGTAAACATGATCCCCTGATCTTCATCGGGTAAGAAGGCTGTTGGCATACGCATAAATATCCAGCCCACTGCGACCGTAATGGCAAGATATACCATCATAGTACGACCAGCACGCTTGATCATCGCCGCAACACTCGCTTCATAACGCGAAGTCATCGCATCAAACTTGCGGTTAAACCAACCAAAGAAGCCTGTTTTTGTATGGCTCTCACCTTTAGCAATAGGTTTAAGCATGGTGGCACAAAGTGCTGGCGTTAAAATAATCGCCACCATCACAGATAATGCCATTGCTGAAACGATAGTTATCGAGAACTGCCTGTAAATAACACCAGTTGAACCCGACATAAATGCCATAGGCACGAATACCGCTGACAACGTCAAACCAATACCCACTAGTGCGCCAGTGATCTGATCCATCGACTTCTTAGTCGCTTCGATGGGGCTTAACCCCTCCTCCTGCATCACACGTTCGACGTTTTCTACCACCACAATCGCATCATCCACCAGCAAACCAATCGCCAATACCATGGCAAACATGGTCAAGGTGTTGATGGAAAAGCCTGCGAACGACAAAATAGCGAATGTACCGAGCAATACAACAGGTACAGCAATCGTTGGAATTAGCGTTGCACGGAAGTTCTGCAAGAACAGGTACATGATTAAGAATACCAGTACGATAGCTTCAAGCAGTGTATGCACTACACCTTCAATCGATTTTTCAACGAACGGTGTGGTGTCGTAGGGATATACTATCTCCATACCTTCGGGAAAAAATGGCTGTAACTCAGCAATTTTTTTACGAACACCTTCAGCCGTTGCTAACGCGTTTGCGCCAGTCGCTAACTGAATACCAAGACCTGCTGCAGGTTTGCCGTTGTAGAAAGATTCTACCGCATAGCTTTCTGCGCCCAACTCAACTCGCGCAACATCTTCGAGATAGACCTTTGCACCGGAAGAGTCAGCTTTAATAATGATTTTCTTAAACTGATCGGCAGTTTGTAAACGGCTTTGTGCCGAAACAGTCGCGTTAAGCTCTTGTCCTGCTACCGATGGGGAACCACCCAACTGACCTGCCGAAACCTGTGCATTCTGCTCTTTTATAGAGGAGATAATGTCCATGCTGGTCAAGTTATATTGGGTCAACTTAAGCGGATCTAACCAGATACGCATCGCATATTGCGCGCCAAACAGCTGAATCGTACCCACACCAGGGACACGACTCATAGGATCTTGCACATTTGAGGCTACATAGTCAGAAATGTCATTTTTATCTAAAGAGCCATCTTGAGATACAAAACCCACCACCATCAAGAAGCCAGCACTCGACTTCGCGACATTAACACCTTGAGCTTGTACCTCTTGCGGTAACAATGGCATCGCAAGCTGAAGCTTGTTTTGCACCTGCACCTGAGCAATATCAGGATCGGCTTCGGCATTAAAGGTTAAGGTAATTTGCGCATTACCAAAGCTATCACTGGTTGAAGATATATAGCGCAGGTTATCAAGACCCGTCATGCGCTGCTCAATTACCTGGGTAACTGAATCTTCCATCGTCTTAGCTGACGCACCAGGATAAACAGCGCTAATCACTACCGATGGCGGTGCAATATTAGGATATTGAGACACGGGTAAGCCGAAGATAGATAACACCCCGGCCAGCATCACAATAATGGCGATTACCCAAGCAAAAATAGGGCGATCAATAAAGAAACGTGCCATAGCTCTACCCTATTTCTGTTGTTGTGCTTGAGGTTTTTTATCCGCGACTAAAGGACCCGCTTTAACAGGTGCTCCAGGGCGAATTTTTTGTAGGCCTTCAACAATGAGTTGATCACCAACATTCAAACCATCCGTAATACGCCACTGGTTATTAATCACTTCAGCTGTCGTCACAATGCGCGACGCAACTTTACCGTCGATAATCACCATCGCGACCGCTTGGCCTTTAGTGTTACGAGTAATCGCACGCTGAGGGACAAGAATAGCCTGTGGATCGGTACCGGTATTCAAGATAGCGCGAACATACATACCCGGCATTAACACGCCGTCCGGATTAGGGAACTCGGCACGTAGAACGACTGAACCTGTATTTTCATTCACACTAACTTCCGCGAACTGCAGTAAGCCATCATGGTTATAGGTAGTGCCGTCTTCTAGCACCAACTGCACTCCCGCATTATCAGACGCCTTAAGTTGGCCATCTTTTAACTTAGCTCTTAAACGCAACAACTGCGCACTCGACTGAGCTATCTCAATGTTAATTGGATCAAGCTGTTGAATGGTCGCTAACGTTTGAGTTTGATTTGCCGTCACTAACGCACCAGCAGTCACTGAAGATTTACCTACACGCCCAGAAATAGGGGCACGCACTTCGGTGTACTCAAGGTTAATATTCGCGGTATTGATAGCAGCTTCGGCAACGGTGACACGCGCTAACGCTTCTTTGTATGCCGCATCAGCTTCATCATAATCCTGCTCACTGATGGAGTTTAACTTTACCAGCTTCTTAAAACGCAAAGCCTTGGCTTTAGCTGACACTAAGCTTGCTTCTGCACTTTTAAGATCTGCTTGTGCACTAACGAGTGCCGCTTTATAGGTTGCCGAGTCAATCTGATACAGAGATTGACCTTTCTTTACATCTTTTCCTTCAACAAAGCCGCGGTTCATAATAATACCACTGACTTGAGGGCGAACCTCTGCTTCTAAATACGCCTTACTTCGTCCAGGTAGTTCAACCAAAATAGATTGAGATTGAGCCGCTATAGTAATTACACCCACCTCCATAGGTCCTCTTTCTTGAGGCCCCATTTGATCAGATTTTTGCCCACATCCAGTTATCCATAACGCCACACTTAACACAGAGGCAATTTTCACTATTTGCCGCATGAGAACTCCTATAAAAGCCATCTAACCGGTAATTGAATTATTTTCAGCATTAAATGCCGCCAATTAAACCTTTGAAAGCATAAATTTTTGTCTGATTATTTAACGTGCCTTTATCTCACAATGCAGGCTTGTCAACAAGGAAATATACGAGATTAATTTGTAAGTTAATAAGAATTCCCGCACTAAATCAGCCACATATGTTTAATTATTGTTAACGATATATATTTTTCAACATTCGCATTAGCCCTAAGTTTAGAACAGATGACATTAGATGCTGAAAATTAACAGGTAATGCCAATACATTATCAAAAAAGCATCACATCAAGATCCATAACATTGGCTACTAAATCCGATTATCACCGACGCTACAGGCTAGAATCCGACTGATATCAGCCAAACTGCGGCCTGAATCCTGTTGCCAGTGATTAAAGACGGCTTGGACCTGCTTAAGTCCCGCTTTTGAGCTAAAGCCATAATCCACTAGCTGGTGTGCCTTGAGATAGCCTTGCACGTCGCTAGTCAGTAGAAAGGTGTCTTTACCGATAGCGCGTAAAAAATAGGGACCTGTGTTACCGCCAAGGCGTGTACCTTTGCGCTTTAAGCTTGCCCATAAACCGATAATATCTTCGCTAGGCCAGCTTGCCAAAAACTCAGCAAAACTACCGTGCTCACGCGCAAGGTCGTTGACCATATGCGCGTTGTCATAGATCGCCATCGTTTTCTTAAGATGCCTGATTAATACGATATCATTAGCCCGCTCTTGCAACTGCTCGGTCGACAGCATCAATACCTTAAAAGGCTCAAAATCAAAAAATGCTTTTTGGTATGCTGGCCACTTAGCCTCGACTATTCGCCACACAAAGCCGCTTTGAAATACCTTTTTACTCATCTCAGATAACAACGGAGCATCGCTATATTGACCAATTTCGTCCTCCGTCAGGCTCGCTGACATTAACTGTTCGAGTCCTGCACTGCCGCCTTTACGCTCTGATGCCCGCTGATAAATTGATGCAAACGTTTCAATACGACTCATCTGTTCTCCTGTTGATACCCAAGCCACAGTTCGACATGCTCGATGCTGCATTTCGAAGTCGCATGGGTATATATTCTGCGGCAGATAACCATTAACCTGCTGAGAGGCATTACTTTATCAAGATAACTCATAGTGTAAGGCACTCACGCAACCAACACAGCACATTGTGGGGACCCGTTTTAGCAACTAGAGTTAACACAAATGCTTTTGATTGGAGTCTGTAACGACCATGGATCTGTATTACCATCCACTGTCACGACAATCACAAAAGGTACTCATTGCCCTTTATGAAAAACAAGCCCACTTTTATCCGCATATTATTAATTTAGCGGATCCTTACGCGAGGCGGGAATTGCAACGAATTGATGCTAGCGGCCACCTACCTTTACTCAGAATTGCATCAGGAGAGGTCATTCCCGACGCGAGTATTATTGTAGAATACCTTGATACCAACATTGAGCAAGGTACTCAACTCATTCCTGCATTAACCAAGGATGCATTGCAAGTAAGGCTCTACGACAGACTCAGCGATACACGGCTCGACACAGTGATCGACCATTGGCTGGCAGCCAAGCATCAAAAGCTCAGTAATCAAATTAAGGTCAAGCAACTTGAAAATGAACTGCTGACAACCCTGGACAGTTTAGACCGACGCCTCGCCACATATCATTGGTTATGTGGTGACAGCTTTAGTTTAGCCGACTGCGCGACGATCCCATGTTTACTGACATTAGAAACCGATTTTAAGCTACTCGACTATGAACATCTCGGCCGTTATTGGATCCAAGCCACACTGCGGGGAGCCGTCAATCAAGTGCAAGAGGAGGTGGCGCTCACTCTTGCTCGTACGTCATGACGCCGCTATGCATCCGAGCAAACACAGCGATAGCCAGCTGGAGATGGAACGCCCACAGAAAGATCAGACAGTAGTAGAATGGTGATTATATGTTCTGCGCTTTCTTTAACTCTAAGAAGCGTTTCCACTTTTCAACTTCAGCTGGCAGCTCTGGTGCAGCATCATTAAATGGGATCTCTGCTAGCATCTTTAAAATTGGCACCTGTTTCTTCTTACAGACAAAAACGCCGCGCACATGGGCAATGCAATGCAAACCGCGCTCACTGACAAATCGCTGTTCGACATAGAAGTATTTCTCATCCCAACCGACCACTTTGCTTTCAATATCAAACTTAGCAAATGGCTTGATATCGCGAATATAGGTGAACTCAGCGGCATTAATAATCGGCATCCATCCCAATTTTATAAAACGCTTTAGCAAGCCCATTTCGGACAACATGTAAGTTCGAGCCAGATCCATAAACGCTGGGTAACGCGAATTAGTCAGGTGGAAGTTGATATCGCAATCGGAAGGTAATGCACGATAACTGAGTGTGCTCTTGCCTAAAAAATCGATTTTATTACAGTGACGAACGCGCCAAATAAACAACCAAAAAAGCCTAAAATAGAGATTCATTTACAGCTCAACCTACATCCTTGATAAATAAGAGCCGAAAGGCTAGCAGAGGTCATACCAGATAACAAGCTGTGAAGTAGATCAAATAAAAAAGGCGCACTAGGCGCCTTAAAATGATAAAAATTGACTTAACAATTAGCCGTTAATACCGCAATGTCTTAGCAGAGCATCAGTCTTAGGCTCTCGACCGCGGAAACGTTTAAACAATGTCATAGGTTCTTCACTGCCGCCCATTTCGAGGATATTCTCTAAGAAACGCTTGCCCGTTTCGGCGTTAAAGATCCCTTCTTCTTCAAATAGAGAGAATGCATCTGCAGAGAGCACTTCAGCCCATTTATAGCTGTAGTAACCTGCAGCGTAGCCACCTGCAAAGATATGCGCAAAACCATGTTGGAAGCGGTTAAATTCAGGTGCCTTAACGACCGCCACTAACTCACGGACCTCATTTAGCTTAGCTTGGATCTCTGCGCCTTTGGCAGGGTCAAACTCTAAGTGCATCTTAAAATCAAACAGTGAAAACTCAAGCTGACGCAACATCATCATGCCTGACTGGAAGTTTTTCGCCGCCAGCATTTTATCCAGCATCACCTTTGGCAACGGCTCACCGGTTTCGAAATGGCCTGAAATTTCAGCCAGAGCTTCCTCTTCATAACACCAGTTCTCCATAAACTGACTCGGTAGCTCAACCGCGTCCCAAGGTACGCCGCTGATCCCAGAAACGCCGCCAACATCAATCTTAGTCAACATATGATGAATGCCATGGCCGAATTCATGGAACAGAGTCGTCACTTCATCATGGGTAAATAACGCGGGCTTGCCTGCCACAGGTGCATTGAAGTTACACGTGAGGTAAGCAACCGGATCTTGCAAACCTGCGCTAGTGGCACGACGAGCACGGCAATCATCCATCCATGCGCCACCACGCTTACCTTCACGGGCGTAAAGATCTAAATAGAAACTGCCACGGTGTTCGTCATTGCTGTCGCGAATATGGAAGAAACGGACATCTTTATGCCAGCTATCAAACTCTTTTTGCTCCTCGACCTTAAGACCAAATAGGCGCGATACAGTATAAAACAGCCCTGAAAGGACTTTATCTTCTGGAAAATAGGGACGCAGTAGCTCTTGGGAGATCTCGTAGCGATGCTGTTTCAATTTCTCAGCATAAAAACCAAGATCCCATGCCGCAAGATCGACAGCACTGTATTCGCTGGCAGCAAAATCTTTAAGCTCGTTAAGTTCGGTTTCGCCTTGTGTTTTAGAGCGCGCAGCAAGCTCCGTTAAAAACGCTAATACTTGTGCCGGTGTTTCGGCCATTTTCGTTGCCAATGACTTGTCGGCAAAGCTGTCAAAACCTAATAGGTTAGCCAGCTCGTGGCGTAATGATAAAATTTCATCCATTAACGGACCATTATCAAATTCGCCAGCATTGGGCCCTTGATCAGATGCTCGCGTGACAAACGCACGATAACACTCTTCACGCAGCGCACGATTCTCGCTGTAAGACATCACGGGTAGGTAAGAGGGGAAATCTAAGGTAAACAGCCAGCCGGTTAACTCTTTGGCCATCGCCATCGCCGCCGCAGCCGCAACAGCAGATTCAGGTAAACCCTTTAGCTCTGCTTCATCAGTGATCAGCTTGCTCCAGGCTTGAGTTGCGTCTAATAATTGATTAGAGAAACCACTAGTCAGTTCCGACATACGCTTAACCAATTCACCATAACGCAGCTTGTCGCCATCACTTAAGCCAATACCTGATAGTTCAAAATCACGTAGGCTGTTTTCAATCATTTTCTTTTGCGCTTGTGAATAATCAGCAAACTCTGCTGATGCCGCAAGTGACTTATAGGCTTGATAGAGCCCCTGATGCTGGCCGACAAAGGTACCGTACTCAGATAACAAAGGCAGACATGCATCATGTGCCGCACGCCATGCATCATTACTGACAACCGAATTCATATGCGAAATAGGTGACCATATTTTTCCCAGTTCATCATCAACGTCATCAAGTGGAGCAACTAAATTATCCCAACAATAGTTACCCTCATTCTTTAACACTTGTTCTATTTGCGCTCGACAGTTCGCGATACCTTGTTCAATAGCAGGCTGAATATGCTCAGGTTTAAGACTAGAAAAAGGCGGAAGCTTAGTGCTATTTAGCAAGGGGTTGCTCATGAGTGAGTCCTTAACATTCTATGTTGATAGTTAAGAGATAGGGGTTAAGAAGGCAATATTCAATGAATTGGCAATAAAACTTATGCTTCGAGGGTTTTCTAGCAGTAAAAAACGCTCATTTCCTTGATGAAGGTCATATTCCAGCCGTATAAACTCCGCTCCGTATTGGTATTGCAAACCACTTCGCAAATACAACTTGTTATCATTTACATTTACGGCGTAAAAATTATGATGTATGGGATTTTCACTTCCTGCTAAATACTGAGTCTTGTAATGAGAAAAGCACTGCAACTTATCGCCATGATCCCACTATTAATCGGATCATCTGTTGTATTAGCCGATGCAGCGTCTAATATCGATGACTCACACAATACTAAAATTATTGAAAAACTGCCGTTAGATGATAGTGGACAAGTTCATGCGCTTTTTGACCTTGGTTGGGACTCTAGCTACATTTCAGAAGGTCGAAATAATCTCGACCAAGGCGGTATCTATTGGGCAACCGCTGCAGTACAAAGAAACAATTTTAACCTATACGCAACTGTCGGACGTGGTGATAGCCAGCACTATACCGAGTGGAACGTGGGGGTAGAGTATGCTTTCAACTTAACCGACAACCTAGGCGGCAGTGTCGGTTACCAACGTTTAGAGTTTTACGGTGACGAACGCGCCCATGATAACGAACTCTTTGGCATACTGGAGTACGCCGCCGTTGATTGGTTAGTGCCTTCCGTGAGCTATACATATTCTACGGAAGCTGCAGGCTATTTCGTCGAAGTAAGCATACACAGTAATTGGGAGCTGACACCAAACTTCAGCGTCTCTCCATACATCACCCAAGGTTTCGATTTTCAATATGTCAGCGAAGAGCATGACGGTGCTAATCACTTCCAATTGGGCATTGAAGCAGAGTATCAGCTGCCTAATCAGTGGGTGCTATCAGGCCATGTTAGTCACAGTATTGCTCAAGAAGACATAAAACTCGAAGCGCGAAATAACAATACTACTGCTAGCTTAGACGAAACCTATGCAGGTATTCATTTAAGCTGGAGCTTCTAACGCCAGAACACTTAAAATTGAACTATAGTTTATTGCTAATGGCCCGATAAAAACCAACATAAATGACCACTTTCAAAGGATTGAAAATGGTGTCTAACTCAGAGGACAAGGAATGTTACTCAGCCCCTATCGACACATCGCCTGTGCACTAATCCTTATCAGCCCTTGCAGTCTTGCAAATGACTCACCGTCGCTGCCTTTAGGCACGGTACTGGACGATAAAGGTCAGCCATTGTTGATCCCCACACAGCCTAAAACCGCACTGAGCTACACACCGGTTAAGCAAAAAAAAACAACTCGCGTGGGTCAACCATCAAAACCAAAATCGAAAGCTAAACTCAAGAAGGTTAACCGCAAGCAACAATTGGCAAGCCGTAAAAAGGTGGCTAATGACGCCGGTTGTCGCTGGCTGAATAGCCGCATGACTTTACTAGAGAAAAACGTAAGCCTTGGTATCAATCATCGCAACATGCACCTCCAGCATGAACTGAATGCTAGGCAAGATGAATGGGAATGCCTTAAGTGTGGCATAGAAGGGCCAAATCAAAGTGATCATCATAGCTGCCAATATCGGCGCTAACAGAGATAAATATTGTTGTAATATCCTGCTCCAAAACTAGGTCTTATCATCAGGTTTAAGCTGCTAAAGTGGCTTTGTCACATCATGTTGAACTGACGACAATGCATTGAAATAGTGCTGACGCGTCCCAATATCAATGACTAAGTTCAAAGCGGATGCTTAAAATATTTGATCTGGTTCAAATAAATTTTTCAATCTACAATGGTGCAATATCGATGCACCCCCATAAATACTAGGCACACTATCGTCTTTTTAACTCGAAGTGCGTCATAGTCGTATACACAGGAACAAAAGCCTCTGCCCTATTTTGCTTTTGTCAGTAAGTAACTTTTTTGGAGATACACATGGCTCAACATTTTGATTATATCTGTCTTGGCGCTGGTAGCGGCGGTATTGCTTCAGGTAATCGTGCAGCAATGCGCGGCGCAAAAGTATTGGTAATTGAAGCAAAACACGTTGGCGGCACTTGCGTAAATGTGGGCTGTGTACCTAAAAAAGTCATGTGGTATGGTGCTCATATCGCTGAATCTATGCATTTATTCGCTAAAGATTATGGTTTTGACGTAACCGTTAATAACTTTAACTGGAGCACATTAGTTGATAACCGTGAAGCTTATATTGGTCGAATCCATGATGCTTACGGACGTGGTTTTGCGAGTAATAACGTCACACTGCTAAATGGTTACGGTAAGTTCGTTAATGCTAATACTATTGAAGTTGATGGTGAGCACTACACAGCCGATCATATCCTTATCGCTACAGGCGGTGCACCAACGATTCCAACTATCCCAGGTGCTGAATACGGCATTGACTCAGACGGGTTCTTTGCGCTGCGTGAACAACCAAAGCGTGTTGCAGTTGTTGGCGCTGGTTATATTGCCGTTGAGCTCGCAGGCGTATTACATGCATTAGGCAGCGAAACTCACTTATTAGTTCGCAAACATGCTCCTCTTCGTAACTTCGATCCCATTTTGACTGACACCCTAGTTGAAGCGATGAAAATCAATGGACCGACATTACACACCCACAGCATTCCAAAAGCCGTGGTTAAAAATACTGATAGCAGCCTGACACTAGAGCTTGAAAATGGCGAAAGCATTACCGTAGACAGTTTAATCTGGGCCATTGGTCGCTCACCTTCTACTGGCAACATCGGCCTTGAAAATACCGATGTTAAGCTTAATAAAAAAGGCTATGTGGTCACTGACGAACAGCAAAATACCACAGCAAAAGGTATTTACTGCGTTGGCGACATAATGGAAGGTGGCGTAGAGCTTACCCCTGTCGCAGTAAAAGCAGGCCGTTTATTATCAGAGCGCCTATTTGGCAACATGCCAAATGCCAAAATGGATTACAGTGTTATTCCAACAGTGGTATTCAGTCATCCACCCATTGGCACTATGGGGCTTACTGAGCCTGAAGCGGATGATAAATTTGGTAAAGATAACGTTAAAGTATATACCTCTGGCTTTACCTCAATGTATACCGCTATTACGGCACACCGCGAAGCCTGCAAAATGAAGTTGATTTGTGCCGGCGAAGATGAAGTGGTAGTGGGTATCCATGGCATTGGTTTTGGTATGGATGAAATCCTTCAAGGCTTTGGTGTGGCAATGAAGATGGGCGCAACTAAAGCAGACTTTGATTCTGTTGTTGCGATTCATCCAACAGGGTCTGAAGAGTTCGTCACTATGCGCTAAGCTATTGAATTAAAGTGCAATTACTGGCTACCCATTCCGTTACCAGAGCCTGTAAAAAAACAATCCGAAGTTGACAACAGCTTCGGATTTTTTATGTCCCCAACACACTTACATTCAACGTTGCTAAACTGACAATAAGCAGTATTTAATTTATCAAAATCAAAATAAGCGTTATACTCGGCGGCTAAATTGCAACCGACACTTAACGTAAGTTCTGTTTAATGACCATTTTGAACCAGCCTCGAACACAACTCACCCTGTTTACCCTAGCTGGCTTACTTTGTTTGCTGCCGATGATCTCCTCTCCTGTTGCACTTATTCTAGGCTTTACCCTTGCTAGCATTGGCTGGGCGCCTGAGCAACTCATTCTCGCTAAATTGACCAAAAAACTATTAGCATTTTCAATTGTCGGCCTCGGCTTTGGCATTCAGCTCGACACTGCCATTTCGGTCAGTTTAGACAACCTTCCCTTAATTGTAGGGTCGATTATTTTCACCTTAGTTTTAGGTGTTGTACTCACTCGGCTGCTTAAATTTGATAGAAAGACAGGCTATTTGATCGCCTCAGGCACGGCAATTTGTGGTGGTAGTGCGATAGCCGCAGTTGCACCCGCCATTAAAGCAAGCAACGAACAGGCGGCGATTGCGCTGGCTACCGTGTTTATTCTTAACTCTGTTGCGCTATTTTTATTTCCTGCCATTGGCCATGCATTATCGATGACGCAACATGAGTTTGGCGTATGGAGTGCAATAGCGATACACGATACATCTTCAGTGGTTGGGGCGGCATCCGCCTATGGTAATGAAGCACTCACGACGGCGACAACCATTAAGCTTGCTAGGGCTTTATGGATCGTTCCTATCGCATTACTGAGTGCCATGTTCTTTAGTGGCGATAAGAAAAAAATTACCATTCCCTACTTTATTGGTTTTTACTGTTTAACCATCTCAATTGCTTATTGGATCCCCCAGGGAGAGGCTTTTTATGAGGTCGCGTTTGAGGCGTCGAAACGCTTATTGGTGGTGTGCTTATTTTTAATTGGTGCAGGGATTACAATCAAGAAGATGAAAGCCACAGGCCCGAAACCACTGGTGCTGGGTTCACTGCTATGGCTGGCGATTGGTACGAGTTCGTTAGGATATATTCTCTATTGAAGCGAGTGCTGATTATATTAGTTTGGCATACTATTTTGGTTGCGAAATACAATCCAAAGTAGACCACTAAAAGCACCGAGATCAATAAGTGCCCGCGTCAACCCTGACGTCATGAGTGAAGCACTGATTAATAGCAGACAACACAGTAAGATTAACCCTTTATTCATGCGAACTCCCCCAATTTGCGTTCTGAACCAATCGCAATTATTGAGGACGTTCGCAATTCCTGCCAATATCCTTTATTACTATTTAATAGCTTTTTCAGCTAAGGCTATATCATTTATTTATAAAGTAACGGCGTAAGGATCATTCTTACTGTCATCAACCCAATGGTACTCGGTTAGCGTTTCAATACGTCTAGCCTCTGCTTCACCATGTAATTGCTTTACCCAATACAGAGCGGCATCAGTACCTGCGGAGACGCCTGACGAGGTTAAAAACTTCCCGTCATCGACCCAACGCGCCTGAGACTGCCAATGCACTTTAGCGCCCAATGAGGTCACCCACTTAAAGGCCATTTTGTTAGTGGTCGCCTTAACGCCATCTAAACTTGATGTTTTTGCCAACAATGCCGAACCCGTACAAACCGAAAATACTTTTTTACTGTTGGCAAGCTGCGCCGTGAGCCATTGGATCATACGCTCGTCGTCAACTAATTTTCGCGTACCTAGTCCGCCAGGGATTAATAACAAGTCACATTCATAAGTGCTATCTATTAAAGCATCAGCCACCACCCTTGGCCCTTGATAACTTCTAACCAACTCAGTCGGCCCCACCAGCTTTATCTCTACATTTGGCATATGGCCAAGCATTTCGATGGGGCCATGTAGGTCTAGTGTTTCATAATCGTCAAATACTAAAGCTAATACGCGATAGCGTTTTTTTTGAAATAGCCTTGTTGTCGTGCCTGCTGCCGCTGGAAAAGCGAATAAACTCGACGCAACGACCACCGAACTCATCTTTAGAAATTGTCTACGTTTAAGCATCTGTTCATCATCCACTGCTATCCATTCTTTTGGTTAGAATGCCGGCTTATGACTTAATTCAATGATAGTTAAGTAAAGAGTGGCTTAAATAACAAATAGCAGAGGTAGATCAAAAAAGCCGAAAGCTAAGTAAAGCTCTGGTCACAAAAAAGCGCCATGAATGGCGCTTTTTTAGCTCTTTAAAAATAAGTCATCGTTTAATAGAAAGGCGTTGGATCTATCTCTAAGCTACTTGGCGAGATCCCTTTCTCAATATTGAGATCGGATTTAAGCAAATCAACCATCGTCACCCCAGTGTAGTACTTATGTTTATTTGAATAAAAGCACTTCACCTTTGGATGCAGTGCATCGCGGTTTTTAGCTTCCCATACAATACCAACTCGGCCATCAGATAACTCCACTAATGAGCCTACGGGGTAAACACCAACACAACGAATAAAATCATACACCAGAGCTTGATCTAAATGGAATGGCGTTAAACTCAGTAGAATTTTAAACGCAGCAGCCGGACTCATCGCCTCTTTATAGCAGCGAGCTGCGGTTAACGCATCGAAGATATCGACGATACAGCTCATACGGCCATGAATCGGGATCTCATCGCCCTTTAGCCCGCGCGGATAACCCTTACCATCGAGCTTTTCGTGGTGCATCAAGCTGATGTCTTTACTCACCTGCGAAAGGCCAGCGGTGTTATCCATGATCTCGACCGCAAACGTTTGATGTAATTTGACGTGCTCAAACTCTTCGGCGGTTAACTTACCAGGCTTGTTGAGAATAGCGCTATCGACTTTGATTTTACCGATATCATGCAAAATGCCACCCACCGCCAATTTACGTAGCATATCAGTATCAAATTTCAGATAACGGCCAAACGTTACCAGCAAAAATGCCACATTGATGGAATGTTCTAGCAGGTAAGCGTCTTTTGAACGAAGGGCTGATACGCATTTTAAAGCATCAGCATCGAGCAATACCGATTCAATCATATTATCGGCCAGCACTTCAAAAGGCCCAACCTCTACCGCTTTGCCCTCAAAGGTTTCAGACAGCACTTTTTGGATAAGATCTTTTGCCTCAACCATTAACTCTTTTGCTTTATTTTGAGTGGTAGCTCGGTCTTTTATGACCCTTTTAGCCACAGGTTTGACCACGGAAGTCGACTTTAAATTTGGCCGATTCAAACCACAATCAACTGACGAACGCTCAGCATTAACCCACACATGGGTAATCCCGCTGCGCAGCAATTTGGTAATCGCTTCTTTGCTGCGGATTTGACCTGCGTTAGCAATACTCACGTGTCCTTTGGCGCTGTCGATAGATTCGACAAACATACCTACGCCTAATTTTGCGACAGGTACTTTAATTAGATTTTTTGATTCAATTGAATCACCCATTATCTCTTCGTCCCCGGATGACAAAATGTTCAAAGCACTCGAGTGTAAAAGCGCTTCCTCTACTGACTGTTGGCTGAATGTTGCTGAAGTTACATTCAGCTTCTAATTATTATTTTGGGTAGAGGCGCACATTCTATTCTGAGTGCTAACAAAGCACCACAGTTAAAGCCAACTAAAACACTCGGGTAATACGGGGGGAAGTCAAAAATAGCTATTAATTAGTTAGATACGCTATATATCACACTGAAATTAGTACATGTCACTCCTTAACAGCATAATCTTTTTTATAACAATCGAACCCATTTGGACGCCAGCGACGATAAAGGCAGTTGTAGCACGAACGTAAATGGTCATCGATCTGCTCATCTTCATCGTCTTCCAAAAACAGACTACATTGTTGTGCAGCCTCACGGGAGGCTAAATATGCTTCACTATCAAAGTTAAATCGCCACACGCCATCAATATAGGTAAACCACTTGTCCATACTCGCCTCTAATATGCTTTAAGAGTTTGTTTAGATGCATTCACCCAACCATTCTCATGCTGGCTAACGAGCAAGGCAAACATATGCTGGCGATAAACGGCTTTAACCTTGCCATTCAGTAATACACGCTCATCAATGGCTAAGATATCGCCATTGTCACTTAATACCGCTTGCAGCGAACTCATTGATAAAATATCTGCAACACTGAACTCGGACGCCACTCCAGCAGCATAATTACCAAGATCTAGTTGCCCTTTTACTCGTCCATCTTGACCACTTAAGCGCAAGCCTAATCCCGCTAATGCCCCTATAACGCCCTGACCTGTCCCACCATGTTCCGTTAAATCGATGCCTAGCTCAGCCGCTAGTTCATACGCTTGTTGTTTAGTTTTAACCGCCACTTTCGCTGACTGACCAAAAGCAATCAGAGCGTTGATGTCATACATTGAGGTCATATCCAAAATCGCAAGACCCGGATCTGCCGCCGCGGCTGATTCACTCAATAAATGGGTTACACATATTTGTTTAATTGTTTCAACACTAAGGTGGGTTTCAACGCGAAAGCACATAGCACTGTTGTGTGATGTGTAGGGGATATCTGGATGCACAAATAATTGATGTCGAGTCACCCAGCATTTGTCACTGCTTGCCTTTGTTTGCAAATGCGCTTGTGCCAACAGGTTTGCGATCTCTTCCGCTATCTCTCCCGTACCTTTGGTTGCTATATCGTCTGTATCATCGATGCAGATTAGCCAACTTTTCATTTATGCTCCTAAGCTGTAATCATGTTTAAATGGCGGTTTGTTACTTGTATTGTTTGTGGTGATCTTGCAATAAGTCATGCGATTGCAAGCGCCGAAGTACCGTGGGAACGATGAGTGCGGCGCCAATGGCGAACACCCCGCCTTGTAGAAAATTAAGTGCAAACTTGGTTAACGCAATCTGGTGTGTCATGCCTGCCAGCATATTCTCAACCCAGCCTTTGCTTGCCCAAGCAAGACACCCGATTAACGCCACTATCACGCATTGCCAGCGCAGTTTAAACATGCCTGCAATCATCAATAATGTAAGATCCATTGCCACTGCGGGCAGGCCAAACTTAAGTAAAATGAGTGGGCCGCCTTTGCCAATACTGAGCATCATGGCAACGATGCCAGCCAGTAATCCGCAAGCGGTGATACAACCGACTCTGCCGACAGCGCCATAACAAAGTAGGTAAAAAAAGGTCATCAAAAACATCGAGTGACCACTTAGCCCTAACTTGAGTCGTAACATGCTTTTTAAGACCACCAATAAGGTGGCGCAAAATCCGATAAACAGCGCGTCTTCTAATTCGAAATGCGATTTCATTCTGAGTCTCTTGTTGATGGCCAATGGGTGCCTTTAGCAGCGTTGCCAAAATGGCGCAGCTTTGCCGAGATTGCCATCTGCTTGGAAAGTTTTAATAACTGGATCAGCAGCGGCAGTAGCACGCAATAAATAAACTCCGGCCAGTTCTTAGGATTACGCAGCGCTTTAGGGGTGATCCTTGCACCACGCATACATTGGATCTGATAGATCTCTTTTAGCTCTCGTGACATAAAAGGCAATAAGCTGAGTGACGCTGCAACGACAAATGCCCATTGGTGTGGTAAACCCCAACTTAAAACTTCTCCAAGCCGCTCAGGAGGTTGAGTGCTTGAAAGCCACCAGCCGGGTAACATTGCCAATAACACCCGCAGCACTACAAAAGCGCCTTCAAGTAACTGGCTCTCTCCATGAAACATGTAGTAAAGTCCCATAGTCGTGACCAACTGCACTGCCGCTATTCGCAGTAACCCGCTGATCTTTTTCTTAAGCAGCAGTCCATGAACGACCAAGCCCCCATTAAGGGCCACCAATATCCACAGTGCACTGCTTGGCAGCAGAAATGCTGAGGTCGAAAGTAATAAGCTCAACAGTAATGCCAGTGCACAATAGTGGGTTTCGTTCAGCCGCCCCAAAAAGCGACGGCGCCTACCCATCGCTAACCTTCTTAGGGGGTTAACCCGCATAGGACTGCTCCATCGAATCCGACCTGTCTAACAAAAAACCTGACTCGATGTGCCAGACTCTATCCACATCATCCAATGACATTTCTCGATGACTCGACAATAAGATGGCACAGCCCTGTTGTCGCAATTGCAGCAACAGTTGCCACACTTTCTCGCAATGTACGTTATCAAGCCCTGCAAAAGGATCATCAAGCAGCAACACTTTAGGCGTTAAACATGCAAGCGAAGCTAGGGCAATGATATGTTGTTGTCCGTAGCTCAGTTTATGGGGCGATGCCGCAGCTAAACCCATTAAAGAGAGCTGCGCTAACATCTGTTCTGCACGAGTAAGTGGAAGCTTGAATCGACGTAAACTAAATTGCATTTCGGTCAACACCGTCTGTTCAAACAGCTGTCGATTCGGTCTTTGTAACAACAAGGATAGGTTAGGCCCGTATATGCCCAGCTGAGGGCGTTTGCCAAGTACCGAGAACGGCAGTTGACCGATATCCGCTTGGATCCCTGCAAGCGCTTTTAATAAGCTACTTTTACCGCTGCCGTTATCCCCCACCAATGCCACGATTTCGCCCGCAGCAAGGCTTAACGTATTAGCGCAACGGAACAAGGTTTCGCGGCCAGTAAATTGAAAACGATGCGGTGAAATACGCACTCTTTCTTCTGCGCTGTTCTCACTTGTCGTCACTTTTGCTGCTGCCGCATTGAGTTTGTGTTCGCGCGGCACCGACGGTAAATATAAACCCGCCACCAATTTACCCTGTTCTAACTGCCATAGATGGGAAACTAACGAGCCAAAAGCTTGGGCATGATGTTCTACCATCACAATAGCTACCCCCTCACTCAATAGATTTTTAAGCACAAAATACAGCTCTTGCACCCCATGGTTATCTAACTGAGTCCAAGGCTCGTCAAGTAACAGTAAGTTTGGCTCAAATACTAACTGCGCGGCCAACATCAAACGGTATTTTTGCCCAAGGGACAACACATCGACAGGCGTGTCGATACTGACATATAGCCCCACGCGCCTGAGTGCTTGTTGTACTTTATCTAACATTTTTACCGATGGCGTGCCGAGGTTTTCCAGAGCAAAGGCGATTTCCGCACCTACACTCTGGCGTAACACCTGCACATTAGGGTCTTGCATCACTAACCCCACCATTAGCGCTGGGTGTCGAATCATCTCTCCTTCAAAGGGTCTCGATAACTCACCAGCAATGAGATGCAGTAAGCTAGACTTACCGCAACCCGTTGCGCCACTAATACAATGGCATTCTCCGTGATTTACTGACAAATGAAGATCATCCAAGATCGCCACTTGGTGGGTGTCATAGCCAAAATGGATCCCTTTCAGCTCGATTAAATTCATCTATTTGCTCCCGTTACCTAGATCTGCCAATTAATGCCGATAAACACTTGGCGACCGGCCTGCGGTAAAGATTCACTTTGGTAGTAGTTCTCGTCGAGTAGATTGGTGGCTCTTAGGTAAAGCTCCAGTTTGTCATCCAACAAAGGCTGAACAAGGTTGATATCAACCAAGGTGTAATCACCTAGAGACTGCTCAACCAAGATTTTCTGACCAGCCACTTTTTGTTGTGAGTAGTAGATTTGGTCCATGATCCGCTCGGCATTAAGATTTATCCGCATCGCAAAAGGCAATTGGTATTGCGCTTGGAAACGCAGCTTGTGCCGCGGTCGATACTCCAGAGTCTGCATCGAAGCAACTGCCGATTTGTCTTCTGTATCTAAAAAGCTATAAGCAAAAGTGATAGAGAGATCATCAACGCTATTATTCTTTAGCTCCAGATCGACCCCTTTAAAGTTATAATCGCCCATGTTTTGATAAACACTGCTTAAATCTTTGGCAATATAGTCTTCAGTATCGGTGTAAAAGCCTGCAATATTGAGCTCTGTTGAGTACCCAAGATCTTGCAGTAGCCCCAACTCTAGGTGCTTTGACACTTCGGCTTCGAGATCGGCATTACCTGATGATTGTGCATACAGGTTGCGCATAGACGGGAAGCGTACTTTGCGGGCGATACCCATATTGATACGAGTATGCTCTAGCGCCTGCCAATAGCCTGATAATTGTCCTGAAAAATCTGTTTCAACTTCTGAGACACGGTCTTGGTCGTGAAATGCACCGCCCAATGTGACGCCGTAATTATCACCTTGGTATTGATACTCTAGCGCTGTGGTGTATAGCCAAGCTTCATCATCGAAATTATCACTACCGCCACCGCTCCCGCCTCCATTTCCACCGCCGTTACCGCCGCCATTGCCACCGCCACCACCATTTCCGCCACTCCTTGTGGCTTTATCCGTTTTGCTACTCTTGATCGCACTCGATTCCCAGCTCTGCTTCTCAGCAATGAATGCTGTGGTTAAAATACCCGCTTCATCAAAATTCGAAATAAACTGCAGATTAGCCCCTTGGACTGTAGATCGGCCATCTTGCTGAGCTTTGACTGCTTGATAGCTATCATCTTTGTATTGGGTTTCTAATACGTCACTCTGATTGTGATAAGCAAAGCCACGCAATGTGAACATTGAATTGAATTTATGTGCTAGACCTAGTTGGAATGTCTTAGCTTGGTAGTCATCAACTCTTTCGAATTTTACACTGCCAGTGCCGGTACCATCTCGACTGGGCTTACCCCACTCACCTTGACGAAAACTCATATTCGCCATGAACTGGGTATTATCATTGAGCAAATAGCTCGCTTGAGCATAAAGATTATCTAAGGTTTTATCGGCATTCTCACGTAAATCACCTTGCTGATACTCGGTATCGTCATAATCACTCGACATAGACCAACCATCAGTTTGCTGTCGACTGTAGTTGATTAATCCTTGCCAGTTGTCACCGCTGCCTGCAGCGCTGATATCACCGTTGAACGTGTTGTCTTGGGCCGCTTCTAAGCGTCCTGATAAACGAGGAGCATCTCCACCTTGTTTGGTAATGATATTAATCACACCGCCCGCGCCACCAGGGCCATAAAGTACTGATGTTGGCCCAACAGACACCTCTACAGAGCTAATCTGACTTGCTGGAATTAAACTAGGATCAAACTGACCATCTTCAGCGCCATTGGCTGGCACACCATTAATCAGGTAGATAACATGCCGTGCTTTAAAGCCGCGCACATCAACACGAGGAGTGCCCTGTCCGCCAACGCGAACATATAACCCTGGTACATTTTTTAGCAACTGATCTAAACTCTGAGCGCCAGTTGCCTTGATGTCATCTTCATTAAGACTCCAATGAGTTGTTGCCGATTCTGTTACCGCTGCTTTCTCTCCATGAACCACAATCACTTCGGTCACATTCAGAATAGGGTCCCGTTCCATCTCATCTGCTTGCACTTGGTAGCTAAAGCTCAGTGCTAGCGCAATAGAAGATAGTTTCAGGGCTTTATTTTTGTTTCTCATTGGTTTTCATTATCCTAACGACATTAATGGCAGCCATTGTCAGAAAGAGAGCCTGCGTGCACAAGTAACAGATAGGGGAATAACAACCTAGATCGACTAATTTGAACAAATAGAAGAGAAGGCTAATACCACCTGTGACATTTTGACCACACATAATGATAGGGCAGACAAAAAGGCGCAGTGAATCCCATAAAAGAAACAAACTAGGATCTCTAACACACCACCCAAGATAAATACGGAGTGCAAAACTAAAGCATGATGATTAAATAGTCAGTGATAGCTCACAGCAGTAGAGCAACCGACTTGACACTCTTCCCACTGGATATTACTTTGTGTAAAGATTCTTATTACCAATTTGAAACTGGGTTAATTAATAAGTAGAGGTCAGCACCTCTAAACAACCCACACGAAATGCTATTTGGAGTATTTATTGGCCGCCCCTTTGCTGTCTCATGCTATTAAGTCTTTAACAGACAAGCTTTCATCTTTTATTCTTCAACCACACAGCGACCCCATTATTCAGCTGTCGGTGACGATTTCGGCGATCCCTGTTATTGCTTGGCTCGCAGCGCAATCGACTTATCCTAGAGTCTATTGGAAAGGGCGTGACACCGAAGAGGAAGTCGCCGCCATTGGCTGCTGTAAAGATTTCTTTTTTGGTGATGATGTTGATGACCTGGAAATGTCAGCGGAATACCAAAAGCAACGCGCCCTCACCAATAATCAAGACATACGTTATTACGGTGGCGTTGCTTTTGATCGCAAAAATGAGAGCTGGCCAGAATTTGGCAAGGCACGTTTCATCTTGCCACGCATTGAATTACGCCGCAGCGGAAATGAATATAAGCTACTGATTAACCTTAGCTTTACCGATAGTAGCCTCGAAGAAGAGATTGCGATTGCACTGCAAGCGATTGCAGCGCTTGATAACCCAAAACCGCTAACACCCCCCAATAAAGTGGCGTTAATGAGTCGCAGCGATAAACCTGATCGCTATCGCTGGAATGAGCTCGTTAATCAGGTTACTCATCCAAAATTTATTAAAGACACTCCAAAAGTCGTGCTATCTCGTCAAACTCAACTTGAGATTAATGAATCAGTCGACCCTTGGATGCTACTTGCCTGCTGGCAGGGAAGAAATCCAAATAGTTTTCAATTTGGTTTTCAATTTACCCCTGAAAGTGCTTTTATTTCTTGTACACCTGAACGTCTATATCGACGCAGACAACGAGAGCTGTTTACCGAAGCGCTTGCTGGCACAACGGTGAGAGGGATCAATCAAGAGCAAGACAAGGCACTGGCACAGGAGTTGTTGGACGATACCAAGAACAGTCATGAGAACCAGTTGGTTAGACAGCAAATTGTAGATGTACTCAGTCCACTAAGCCATTACGTTGGCGCAGAAGAGTTTCCAACCATATTTAAGCTAAGCCATATCCAGCATCTACACCGCTCAATTAGAGCTGAGTTAAAAGCGGGAGTTAATGACTTTCAACTGATCCAAGCGCTACACCCCACCCCTGCTGTTGGTGGCCTCCCTAAAGAACCGGCAATGAACTTTATTCGCCAACAAGAAGGCTATGCTAGAGGCTGGTATGCTGGCGCGTGTGGTTACTTCAATAAGCATGAAAGTGAGTTTGCCGTCGCCATTCGCAGTGCACTTATCGAACCAGGGCGTATTAACCTATTTGCGGGTGCAGGTATTGTTTCAGGATCTGAGCCGGATAAAGAGTGGACTGAGCTTGAAAACAAGTTAGCCACTATTCTGTCGATATTGACCGAGTTATAACACCACAGCCAAACCAAAAGTAGTGACTGAACAACGAATGTGGCAGGAAATTAGCCGCCACATTACTTTTCTGCTTGCTCTGTAAAAATTCTGCTCTATAATTTGCCGCCCCATATTATGGGTTCGCACTATTTTTACTAACCAAAAATTGTAAAATTATAGCGGTTATCGCTATTGCGGGTTCCCTCACCCCGCCCGATTTATTAAAAAAGGCCACAAGATGTTGATGTTATCTCCAACGCAGGTTCGCCGCGCGTTACTGCTTTTAGCAGGCTTTCACATAGTGATTATTTGTACCAGTAATTACTTGGTGCAATTACCCTTTCAGATCTTCGAACTGCATACCACATGGGGCGCTTTTAGCTTTCCATTTGTTTATCTTGCGACCGATCTTACCGTCAGAATTTTTGGTCAGCAGGCCGCCAGAAAGATTATTTTTCTAGCCATGCTCCCCGCACTCGTCATCTCTTACTTAATGGGTGTGGTGTTCCATCAAGGCAGCTTTCAAGGTGCAGCAGCCCTACTAGAATTCAACAGCTTTGTATTTCGTATCGCCTTTGCAAGCTTTGCAGCCTATTTTATAGGTCAGCTTATGGATATCTTTGTATTTGCCAAGTTAAGACAAACGAAGTCTTGGTGGGTTGCCCCAGCGGCCTCAACCATCATAGGCAACCTTGTTGATACGATCGTCTTTTTCTCTCTGGCTTTTTACGCCTCAACAGATAGTTTTATGGCTGCTAATTGGCCTGAGATTGCCAGTGTTGATTATGGTTTCAAGCTCATCGTTAGCCTGGGTCTATTTTTACCGGTTTACGGTCTGCTATTAAAAGTACTGCAAGAGAAAATTTTGCAGGAGACCGGTCGTAAAACCCTGCTATAGCGCCACTCTCGGCTCAGCAGCCTGACTATAATTTAGCCTTTATATTCACCTTCACCTCATTTTTTGAGAGATATTATCGGTGAACAGGCTAAATGAATGAGTGTGGAAAACATGCTCGCTCGATGGCGAAGTCACCGACTTAGAATTGACGAATAAATTGCAGATGTATTTTACAGCTGACTGGGCGGAATGTTTCTAGAAGATCTCGGATAACGGTATTGAGTAAAATAAAACTCACTTGCAAAAACGACTCGGAGATAAAAATTAATAATAAAACTTGCAAACACAAATGAGAATCATTACTATTAATGTGCGTTCCAAAACTCAAGTTAATCTATAAAGTTCTCATCATCTTTATACTGCAACGAGTTTTCTATTAGTTTTTAGCACGACATTGCTCACACACTCTTAAGTGGCCGGGAATTATTCCCCGGCTTTTTTTTGCCTTAAATTCTTATGCGTTAATATATCTACCACCACAAAGTAATTTAAGGCATTGTTAAATATGGATATAAATAGACTGCAGTAAGCTTATCTCAATTAATTAACCGCAGAGTAGAAATAAAGCTTGCAGACCCAAGTGATAATGATTATTATTTAGATGCGTTCCAAGAACTCATCAAGCTGTAAGGAATCTCATCTCCTTTAAGCCCGAGTTTGCAAAGCACGACATTGCT
The DNA here is from genome assembly GCF_002836205.1 of Shewanella sp. Choline-02u-19. Taxonomy (NCBI): domain Bacteria; kingdom Pseudomonadati; phylum Pseudomonadota; class Gammaproteobacteria; order Alteromonadales; family Shewanellaceae; genus Shewanella; species Shewanella sp. Choline-02u-19. The sequence goes on along the minus strand of NZ_PJBE01000012.1, from coordinate 102,204 downwards.
CACACACTCTTTTGTGGCCGGGATTTTTATCCCGGCTTTTTTTTGTCTAAAATTTCAATCTTGCTATGTGAATAACGACTCGCCCTCCAGCCCGACCGGGCCGAAACTGCACCACATTGCTCACACACTTTTTATTAGCCAGGATTTTTATCCCGACTTTTCATTATTTAAATGCTGGCACTGAGCGGATTATTGCTCGAACTCGGGGCGATGGCCGTGTAATTGTAAGCCTTCGTAGGGGGTATTTGTCTGTTCTTCTACGGCGGTATGATACAAACCAATAGTGAACAAACTGCCTTTACCTACCGTTGAACTCACTTCAATAGTGCCACCAATACGCTTAATAATACCGTAGCTTAATGATAGTCCTAGACCAGTACCATCTTTACGCGTGGTGTAGAAAGGGTCAAAAATGCGATTAAGTTCCTCTTCGGGAATACCTTTACCCTCATCTTCAATCTCTATTTTAACTCCAACAAGCTCACCACGTTGTACCCAGTCGTATGTACGGATCCATATCTGACCCTTATCATCAATTGCATGGGCGGCGTTGACCACAATATTAATCAATACCTGCAATAATTGTGGGCGGTTAACTTGAACAGGGTAACTCGCATTAAGCTCCTGCCTTAGAGTTACTTTTTGCGTTTGTATTGAGTGACGTACCAGAACTAACATCTCTTCAATAATCGGTGTAATTTGATGCATTTCCAGCGGGGCGTTGAACTCTCCGGGGCGGCTGTACTGCAACAAACTACGAATAATGGTACTGATACGTCCTACTTGCTGAATCACCAACTCGATCTCTTCTTCGACGGCTTCAGCCTTATCACCTAATTCGTATTTTAACAGTTCCATGTTGCCGAGGATCACGGCGGTAGGGTTATTAATTTCGTGGGCGATGCCCGCAGTCAACTCACCTAACGCGGTTAATTTTTCATTGATCACCAGCTGTTGACGGGTTTCATTAAGCAAGGCAACGTTCGCTTGCAGCTCTTCCGTTTTTTCCTGCAGGCTGCGAGTGCGCTCTTCAACTTTGACTTCCAGTTGCTCTGCAGCGGCTTGGATCTGAGTATTGCGACGTTGTAACAGATCCAGCATACGGTCGAACTGTTCAGCAAGATTCGACAGCTCATTGCCACTATCTAGGCCCAATGAACCAATACGTAAGTCACGCCCAGATTGCACCGCTTTTACAACATGATGGATGCGCTCAATGGGTTGCAATAAACTGTAGGCTCCGCGATAAACCAACCAGCCAGAAACCAATAACACCAACATTAAAATAGTACCGAGTTCGATAATATTGAGTAAATAGTTATGGATAAAGGGAGATTCAGAGAATCCGGTATAGATCATACCGATACGTTTACCTTGCACGTCCTTTAAAGGGGCATAAGCCGAGATAAACCAGTCATTAAATACAAAGGCGCGATCAACCCATAACAGGCCTTGATTTAAGACTTTTTCACGTACCTCTGATGACACTAAACTGCCGAGTGCTCTGCCACGTTCCTCATCTCCTTTGGGAAAAAAGTGCAACGGGACGTTGGTGCTAATACGGATATTATCGAGAAAGATGGTCACTGTGCCGATGGAGCGATCGGGCAATGTTCCCTTGTCATAAACGAGATCACGAATATGGTCGACAATACGACTATCTCGATTTAATAAAATACCACCATCTAAGTACCAAGCCACATTGCCTGATGCGTCCGGGAGAGGCAGCAATGAACGACTTAATAAACCGCGCTTCTCTTCCGTCTTGACTGGCTCCATCGCTCTTTGCGTTTTCATCACCGTCACTTTGGCTTGTTCCGCCAGAACAGGATCAATACGAGAAAGGCGACTGGGTGATAACACCATTAACCCAGAAAATGGTTCGTGACCCTCAATATGAGGTAACATTTGGCGTATGTCAGGGTCTGCCGCCGCTTCAGCGACAGTGATCAAACGTAAGAAGTCTAAATCGATATCAACTTTAGCCAAAGTGAGTTGCTGTCTCAGCTCTTCTCTAGTCAATTTCCCATTGAAATTTAGCTTTCTGAAGTCATTTTGAAATGCCCAGGATTCCATTACCAGTTCAAGTTGCTTCTCTTGAATGGTTTGCACTGAAATAAGGGTATTGTTAGCCACCGTTAAATCAGCTTTTACTTTCATAAAGAGCTGCTTTCCTGTGTAGCTTATATTCCAATAGATGGTAATAAACACTAGGCTAACCAGTGTTAACAAAATCGGTAGCAGGGTCAGAATAAGAATGCGATAGCGCACCTTTGCCTGCATCTGCTGCCAGCTAACACCGAATATATTGGAAAAAAATGACACCTAAACTCTCCTGACTAACGCGTTATTCTTCAATGTTCTTTTCGCCGCCAAACCACTCTTTGTACTTGCGGTCTAGCGTTTTACGCGACACGCCAAGATCTCTGGCTGCCGCTGATTTATTACCACCGTGTATATCCACAACTCGAGTCACGTGGTCACGCTCAACATCCTTCAAGGCCCATTGCAGCGGATAGCCTGATTCGACAACCATCTCAGCCTTAGGCTGAGCTTTCCAGTACTCGGCAGGTGGTTTGCCGAGTAATATACAGCGTTCAATCATATTACGCAGCTCGCGGATATTACCAGGCCATTCGTGTTGTTGTAGTTTAAGCAAATCTTCATGACTCCAAACCACCTCTTTAACCCCAAGTTCCGCGGCCAATTGGCAGGTAAAGTGATGTGTCAGCTCAACGATATCTTCCGGTCTATCTCGTAGTGGCGGAATGACTATATCGAGGACATTTAAGCGATAGTAAAGATCACGTCTAAAATTACCCGCCTCGACCTCTTCAGATAACTTACGATTAGTCGCCGCAAGCACTCGGACATCAATATTGATCTCTTTCTCACTGCCCACGGGTCTTATGGTTTTCTGCTCTAATACGCGCAGTAAAGCAGTTTGCATTTTTAACGGCATCTCACCGATTTCATCAAGGAAAAGAGTGCCACCCGAAGCAAAGCTAAACAGTCCTTCACGGTTCCCCTTTGCCCCCGTAAATGCGCCTGCAGAATGACCAAATAGTTCACTCTCAAGCAGCTCTGGCGCTATCGCACCACAATTGACCGGGACAAATGGCCCTTGGCGTCCGCTTAATATGTGTAATTGTCTAGCCACCAGCTCTTTGCCGGTTCCCGACTCCCCTTCGATTAACACTACGGCATTCGTCGGTGCGACGCGCGCAATGACATCTTTGACCTCAGTCATGGCATCGCTTTGGCCAATAATGGTGGACGACTGATTGAATGAGACTTCACGGCGCAGCATTAAATTTTCACGCTTCAATAAGCGTCGCTCAATACAGCGGTCAACCGCTTTCATCATTTGCTCGAGATGGAAGGGTTTCATAATAAAGTCTGACGCGCCAGCACGAAGCGCTTTGATGGCTACGTCCATATCGGCATAACCCGTCATAAAGATGATGTCAGAACGTCTCTCTTGATCATTGAGCGCTTCATGCCATTCAATACCTGATCGGCCAGGTAAGCGAATATCGACAATCAGCAGATCAAAATGACAACGCGAGCGCAGTTGTTCTGCATCCTCAACACTGGAAGCGGTTTCTACCAATGCAAATTTCTTGGCGAGTGCCTTTTTCAAAAAACTGCGCATACCAGGCTCATCGTCAACAATTAGTACCGATACAGCGGAAGGAAGTGGCTTCATATCATTTACTCTCTGGTTCATCTTGTCTTAAACAGGACATTTTGACTCATAATGAATAAAGTCTAACACCTAAGTGGTAAAAATAGGTCACTATGAACCACGGTTTAGTGATGTTGGGACATATTGTCTGAATGATTTTGGATAAGCATGGGAGCAAGCTCACACTTAAACGACTGATGTGATACAAAATCATCAAATTTAAAAATGGCATTAAACTTGCTCTTAAACAGACAAGTGATTTCACTTCCCAGCGGTGACTCAGGTATAGAGTGACCCATATATATTTGCCAAGGAGTAAAAATGTTAAACCTTAAACGCGTTATTGGTCTTGCTGTGACTGCCGCATTATTTGTTGGAATGCCAGTTCAAGCCAATGAAGTTATTAAGCTAGCAACCACAACCAGTACTGAAAACTCAGGTTTGTTAAACAACCTTTTACCGACTTTCGAAGCCGAAAGCGGTTATAAAGTACAGGTAATTGCAACCGGAACTGGTAAAGCCCTTAAGCTTGCTCGCCAAGGTGATGTTGATGTTGTAATGACACACGCCCCCGCTGCAGAAGCCAAGTTCGTTTCTGAAGGTTATGGCAGACTTCCACGCGGGATAATGGAAAATGATTTTGTTATCCTAGGCCCAAAAAACGATCCCGCTAACATCCGTTCTAGCAAGTCAGCAGAAGCGGCATTTGCCAAGATAGCTAAATCAGATACACCGTTCATTTCACGTGGTGACAACTCTGGCACTAATATGAAAGAACTTATTCTTTGGGGCAAAGCCAATGTTAAGCCAGAATTTGCAGGCTATACTTCTGTAGGCCAAGGCATGGGTAAAACACTATTAATGGCAAACGAATTACAAGGTTATACTTTATCTGACCGTGGTACTTTCGTGGCATATTCGGGTAAAATAGGCCTAGCAGTAGACTTTGATGGTGGTGAAGCTCTGGCGAATCCATACCAAATCATGTTGATTAATGCAGACAAGTACCCTGACTTAAATCATAAAGGGGCTAAAGCATTAAGCGACTGGCTGATCGGCGCTGAAGCGCAAACGATGATCAATAACTATAAAGTTAAAGGTGAGCAATTGTTCAAGGCAACATATAGCGAATGAATGAAGGCTGGTTAGCCCTAACACAGCAGGCGTTAAGCCTGCTGTTTTCATTGGATCCAGAAGTCTGGTCCATTATATCGGTATCTTTTTCAGTATCATTGGCAGCATTAGTAATTACTTTGCTGCCTTCAATGGTGCTCGGCTTCATATTGGCCTTTTCTCGCTTCCGTGGTCGCTGGCTCGTCACTAACTTGATTCAAACCCTGCAATCTATTCCCACCGTTGTCATCGGATTATTGGTCTATCTTTTGTTAACCAGAATGGGGCCGCTTGGCGATCTGAAATGGCTTTTCACCCAACAAGGCATGATTTTAGGGCAGATGATGATTTGCGCACCCGTAATTGTCGCCATGAGCCAAGCCGCTTTCACCAGTGTTGACCGCCGTGCTTGGGAAACCTCTCGAACATTAGGCGCGCCTTGGTACAGCGCCATTTGGACCGTCTGCAGAGAGCTTAAAGTACCACTATTATTAACTATAATCGCCGCATTTAGCCGCATCCTGACCGAGGTAGGCTGCTCGATGATGGTCGGTGGTAATATTGCTGGCGTCACTCGAAATATTCCAACCGCTATCGCCTTAGAAACCAGCAAGGGCGACTTTGCTCAAGCGATAGCGCTTGGGCTGGTACTGTTAGTATTAGCACTAGTGCTAAACTTTGCCCTAGGTACCCTAAGAGGCAAGGCCGAGCCGAGGAGTCATTAATTAGCATGGCAAAAATTATTGCACAAGATCTTGAGATGCGTTTCGATGATAAGCATCTGTTTAGCGCTCAAGAGCTTATTTTTCCGCAGAAGCAAGTGATCCACCTACAGGGTGATAATGGCAGCGGGAAAACCACATTAATGAAATTACTTGCAGGACTGATTAAACCCAGTCGAGGCCAAGTGCAGGCCGTCGGTTATTCACTGGCGCCATGGTGGCGTAGTAATGCTATTGTTGGTAAAGCGCTATATCTGCATCAGCACCCCTACCTTTTTGATGGGAGTGTGCTTTATAACCTGACTTATCCTTTAGCATTCTCAAGCGAAGATAAGGCAAAGCTGAGTGCACGCACTGAACAAGCAATTGAAATGGCCCAGTTAAGCCATCTATTAAGGCAATCTGCCTCTAGTTTATCTGGCGGTGAACGACAGCGGCTTGCGATAGCGCGAGCCTGGATTGTCGAACCCAAGCTGTTGATGCTCGATGAGCCAACGTCAAATATGGATAAGCATTCTCAACGACTTGTGTTGCAGATGGTCTCAGATCTAAAACAGCAAGGCACAGGAATGATTATTAGTAGCCATCAATCATGTATGCTGACGCAAATCTGCGATCATGCGTGGCTAATCGACAATAACAAAATTAGCACCAATGACATGGTGCATGCAGCAGCACCGACTTTAGCAGTCCATATCAATCCCAACATGTTAAACAGTATGGTCAAATAGCCTTGCTAAAATTGCTACCGCGCCAGCATTAAGTTATGGAGCGACGGAGTATGATTGCTATTGTTACGTAAGCTGCAACTAATAACAGGAATATGTGATGACAAAGATCGATGCAGTGATCCTCGCCGGCGGAATGGCCAGACGTATGGGTGGCAATGATAAAGGCTTAGTTGAATTAGAAAGCCAACCGATGATCAAACATACAATTGATAGGATTCGACCTCAAGTTAAGGAGATCCTGATCAACGCAAACCGTAATCAAAAGGTGTATTCTGAATTTGGCTTTCAGGTGATAAGTGATCAAGATACAGGCTACTTAGGCCCATTAGCAGGTATGATCACTGCGATGAGTCACACACAAGCAGACTATTTGATGGTTGTCCCCTGTGATTGCCCGTTGCTACCAACAGATTTGGTAGCCAGAATGCTAGCGCAGTTAATTGCTGAAGATGCAGAGCTTGCAGTGGCTAGTGACGGTAAACGGGAGCAACCCGTCGTCATGTTATTAAAGCCCAGCTTACGCACATCAATGAAAGCATTCTTAGATGCTGGCGAACGCAAGATAGATTTTTGGTATGCCAAACACAATTATGTTGTGACCGACTTTAGTGACCAACCAAATGCCTTTATTAACGTGAATACGCCAGAACAAAAACAGCAGCTTAGCGAAGCCATCGCCAACGAAAAGAACAACCAGAGGTGTAAATGAGCATACCTTTTACGAATCCGCTACCTATCCCTGTTCTCGGATTTTGTGCCTATAGCGGCACCGGTAAAACCACATTATTAAAGCAATTAATCCCTGAGCTTAATCGCCGTGGAATTCGACTTGCCGTCATCAAGCATGCTCATCACAACTTTGACGTAGATATTCCGGGTAAAGATAGCTTTGAGATGCGTAAAGCTGGCGCCAAGCAGATGTTAGTCGCCTCTCATATACGCTGGGCGTTGATGACCGAAGATGCCAGGGAATCAGATCCTGAACTGCCTTACCTGCTCAAGCAGATTGAAACAGACAGTGTTGATATCGTGTTGGTTGAAGGCTTCAAAAAATTAGAACTGCCTAAAATAGAACTCCACCGCGCCGCGCATGGTAAGCCGTTTATTCACACCCATGATGAAAATATTCTTGCTGTGGCGTGTTGCGATGACACCAAATTGCCAAGTGAGCTGCAGCGTTTAGATATTAATAACGTGGCGCAAATAGCTGATTATGTCAGTGACTATATTGCGGCGTGGAAACCCTGCCCAATCGACCTGCCTATGGCACCGAGCTGTGGTTGCGAACTCGATAACAGCACCACTCTGTCGGTACGCCAAGGCATCGATAAAATTCTCTCTTACGTCAAGCCGATCAGTACCACTGAATCAGTGGATTTGGACGAACTCGAAAATCGTATTTTAGCGACCGATGCTATTTCACCAGTCAATGTGCCACAACACACCAATTCAGCAATGGACGGCTACGCATTTAAGCTAGGCGAAGAGAACCAAGCCTATACCATGATGGGCGAAGTCATGGCAGGTCACGCTTATGCTGGCACTATTCAAGCGGGTGAAGCCGTACGCATCATGACAGGCGCTCCAGTGCCTGCTGGTGCCGACACCATTCAGCTACGTGAACTCGCCAACGAGCAAGACGGGAAAGTCGAGTTTGAAGGTGCTATGGCGTTAGGCCAACACGTAAGACAAGCGGGCGAAGATATAGCGCAAGGCGAAGCCGCACTAGCCGCTAACACTCGCCTGCATGCCGCCGAACAAGGTTTACTCGCCTCATTAGGCTTTGGCGAACTGCCCGTTTTCAAACGTCCAACCATTGCCGTGTTCTCTACCGGTGATGAAGTTTGCCAACCAGGCGAACCGTTAAAGCCAAACTGCATCTTCGACTCCAACCGCTACACCATCAAGTCGATGGCGAAGAAGCTCGGTTGTGAAGTCATCGATCTGGGCATTATTCAAGATTGTGAAGCCGCACTAGCAGAGGCTTTAACCAGTGCCGCTAAGCAAGCTGATATCGTGATCAGTTCAGGTGGCGTATCTGTGGGTGACGCTGACTACATCAAAACCGTATTGGAAGAAGTTGGTCAGATAAACTTTTGGCGTATTAATATGCGTCCTGGTCGCCCATTGGCCTTTGGTCAAATCGACAACAGCTTATTTTTCGGCTTACCAGGTAACCCTGTTGCGGTAATGGTGTCGTTCCTACAATTTGTTCAACCTGCTATCCGCAAGCTTGCGGGAGAGCAAAACTGGACACCCACCATGGTGCCAGCAATCACAGAAAAACCACTGCGCAGCCGAGTCGGTCGTACCGAATTTATGCGCGGGATCTACCATCTGGCAGCAGATGGTAAGTTACATGTAACCACAACAGGTGCTCAAGGCTCAGGGATGCTTAGCTCTATGGTAAAAGGAAACTGTCTCATCGTGATAGGCGAAAAAGATGACCAGTTAAATCCAGGTGACACAGTTTATATCCAACCTTTTTCCGACCTTCTTTAAGGGTCATATAGGTAAGTAGTATGAGTTTGATCGTTGACAACTTTGGCCGGACAGTCGAATACCTACGGCTGTCTGTAACTGACCGCTGTGATTTTCGCTGTGTTTATTGCATGAGTGAAGATCCCTGCTTTTTAAGTAAAGAACATGTGCTAAGTCTTGAAGAATTAGCCTGGATCGGACAAGCTTTTACCGAGTTAGGCGTTAAAAAAATACGCCTCACAGGGGGTGAACCTTTAGTGCGAACCGACTGTGATAAGTTGGTAAAACTACTCGGCAAGCTACCCGGTCTTGAAGAGCTTTCGATGACCACCAATGGTTCTCGGTTAACCCGCTTCGCGCAAGAGATGCATGACTCAGGGCTTAACCGCCTCAATATTAGCCTAGATACGCTAAAACCAGATCTGTTTACTGAGCTGACGCGTAACGGCAAGGTCAACCGAGTCATTGCAGGTATTGATGCTGCACGCGCCGCTGGCTTTAAAAAGATAAAGGTCAATGCGGTTATTTTGCGTGGCCAAAATGATGATGAAGTACTGGATCTGATTGAGTTTTGTCGTGAGCGAGAACTCGACATCGCATTCATCGAAGAGATGCCGTTAGGCGTAATTGATGAGCGCAAGCGCAGTCGCCATTGCAGCAGTGAGGAGGTTCAGCAGCTCATTCAGCAGCGTTATCCCTTGCAGCTATCCAACCGCCGTACTGGCGGCCCGGCTCGTTACTACACTATGCCGGGCAGTGGTATCCACGTTGGTTTTATTTCACCGCACAGCAATAATTTTTGCCACGAATGTAATCGAGTCCGCGTCACGGTTGAAGGCCGTTTATTACTCTGCCTAGGCAATGAGAATTCTGTCGATTTAAAAGCTATTTTACGAGAGTTTCCTGCTGATATCGAAAAACTAAAAGTCGCTATTCTAGACGGGATACAGCATAAACCGAAAGAACACCATTTCGACCCTAACGGTGAAACCCAGATCCTGCGGTTTATGAACGCCACAGGGGGTTAATTCAATTGTGGATTTAAAATAAAAAAGGCACTTAATGTGCCTTTTTTATTGTCGAGATTATGGAGTGATATTTATTGGAATAATCGCGGCCGTTGACTCATGTCCATTAGGGGTTTTAACCATAACAACCAGCTCCCCTGTAATAGCTTGGGAAGTTCCTTTCACCGCGATGCCATAACTCTGCCCACCAGCTTCATTAGTGTTTGGCCAGGTAAAGCTACTTTGCCCTACGACCTCTCCGACAGAAGATGTAAAGGTTACCACTGAGCCCGATGGCATCTGCTGACCATTACTATCGGTAATCGTTAAAGATGCTTGACCAACGTCTGCCCCAGAAATATCTAATACTTGATCATCGTTATCTATCCCACTATCAATTACGACAACATTAGCTGCAACAGCCGAACTACCAGACATAACGATGACTACGCTACCTCTTATGTGGATAGATTTGCTATCACTCAAACCATCAGCGCAGCCATCGTGAACAGGAACACTGCACAACACCCCATTATAAAGCTTATCTCGACGAGTAAATGTACCATCATTATTAAAATCGATTAGCTCTTCTAATGCATCCTTGTCGTACACCTTATTTTCATTGTAATCGTTAAAAACTTCATTCATATCATACTGATTACTATCTATGCCAACCGATTGAAATAGTGGAAATTCGTCAGCATCAAAGCGGCCATTACCATTTGAGTCCGGGAAAGATTCCTCACCGAGGGCATAAGCAGTAACAGTAGAGCGGCCATTCACAGGTCTAGGGTTTTGCTCCTGCCACTCCACAGTGCATTGTCCATCTAGCGTAAAGCAAGAATCATCGATAGCACCACCTTCGGTAGTGAAGTAAACCGCGGTGCCATCTGGCGCGAAATTATTAAATGCATCCGCAAGGTATGCTGTGACAGGAACTCTTTCAAAAAGATCTGGGTTTAAATTTTTGACCTTTAACGTAAAACTATCTTGATCTGGGATGCCGGTGGAGATAATCAATTTACTTGATTGAGTGATAAGCAGCGGATCGCTAGCATCAACCGTTGCCATGACACGGACAGTGGTCGCAACCGCACCTGAATTCACTACAGTCTGTACCATACCGCTACTGTCGGTAATCCCTTGTGAGTGGCTCAAATAGGTTCCGCCCATCTCGGTATTAAGACTAAAACTCACTGTTTTATTGCTAACAGGGGTTCCAGTCGTGTCAAATACTTGGAACTTAACCACTGAAGTTTCTAAACCACCTGTGGTTTTGATCGAAATTAATGAAGGCTCTGCCGAAACGAAACTAATACTGCCCTCGGTTGGAGCAAGTATATTGATTGACGCTGAAGCAGAAAGACTCGATCCCCCTACATTGACGGTAATGCTAATAGGATCATTTCCTATACATCCTGTAGCGAGGTATAGACTGGTGGCTAAGCCATTAATCGCTGTTACCGGTGAGGTCAGCTCAGCTAAGGGGGTCGAAGCTTTAGCACAAGCTGAAGAGAAGTAAACATCGGCGGGTTGAGTGAATGGCATACCTTGTTCATCAACAATCATCACCGAAATACTCGCGGTCCCACCAGCTGATAATGAATCGGTGCTAACCTCCGCAATTCCCTCCTGCAGGGGTTCGCCGCTGCCCATCACTAAGTTAGTTGCCCCGATGACCAAAATAGCGGTGTCTTGTTCACCAGTCACCAAAGATGCCGTAACCGTGCCAGCTCCTAATGTGGTGCCGGCTAATATATCTACCGTCGCATTACCATTTTCATCAGTCACTGCGGTAGTAATGGGCAAGTCACCTAAGCTGCTACTGAAAGTCACAATAACTGGGTCACTTATACCGTCAACTGCAGCCACTAGCTTTCCAGGAGCAACTGCAGTTATTGATGAGACCTCATCCCCCCCGGTACCAATAATACTCAAGGAGACATTGTAGGTAATGGCATCATCTGATGTAGGGGCCGCATCACTATTATCAAGTAATCCGCATGGCACGTTCGAAGGACAAACGGGCTCTCCATCACCATCGCCGCCACAAGCAGCCAAAATAAAAACAAAAATTGTGGGAATCAATATCCTGTATATTGAGGGCATATCCATCTCCATATAAATACTGTGGTTATTCAAATTAAACACCCACTAGGTATAGGCTATGATTGCTGTTCTTTCACACTTTAATTGCATTATCCATACTGTATTAGTGTAAAACTCATTCCCACATCGGCTAGATCCTCTAAAAAATCCGCTTTACTAACCGCTCATCTGTTCTAAGGTTTGTGAAAGCTCGACTGAATAGATACACTCACTGCATCACTTAATTATCATTATCGCCATGGCCCTATCCAGAAGAAAATGGAATACCATTATCATTCTAGCTTCTATTTTTATGATCTCAGTACTGACTGTGGTCGATGATAATAGCCGTGTGAAACCGTTGCAAACGCAAGCGCTGTTCGATCAATCTGCACCATTATCGCAATTACAACTGGGTGAGTATTGGTTGCAGAAACGTCAATCAGGTTGGCAATGTAGCGAAGAGATACTCAATTGCCTCGAATGGGCTAATGCATGGGAGCTGGTGCATATATCCGCCCTCGTTGATAATCCTGAAACGGTAGGTGAGCCAATAGAGTTAGTGATCCAAATCGACGATATCGATACGGCCCAAGTCTGGGTGCTATTTAGCAGCCAAGGCTTACTAAAGTCTCCCGCCGGCAACTGGTATCAAATTCCTGCCAGCTTACGAGAACAACTCAGCCCCATCATTCGAGCGCAAGCTCATTAATACGATGAGTATAATCAATCATCGAGATCTCACAGCGTAAAACAAGAGAGCCTAAATGCCAGAATTACCTGAAGTTGAAGTCACTCGACAAGGTGTATCACCCTATTTAGTTGATAATGAAGTCACCGACTTAATTATTAGAAATGCATCACTTCGCTGGCCAGTGCCTGAGATTGCTAAACAGATTATTGGTCAAACTGTCCGTAATGTTCGCCGTCGGGCAAAGTACTTACTGATCGACACCGACGCTGGCACCACCATAGTCCACTTAGGTATGTCTGGCAGTTTACGCATACTGTCCGCTAACAGTCCGGTCGAAAAGCATGACCATATCGATTTGGTGCTCGCAAGCGGTAAAGTACTGCGCTATAACGACCCAAGGCGTTTTGGTTGCTGGTTATGGAGCGAACTACCAGAAGAGGCCCATCCGTTGTTATCGAAATTAGGGCCTGAGCCGCTTGAGTCAGGTTTTCATGCTAATTATTTAATCGCGGCGTTACAGAATAAGAAAAAAGCGATTAAGCTGTGTTTGATGGACAATCATATTGTAGTGGGTGTGGGTAACATTTATGCCAATGAAGCGTTATTTGCGGCGGGGATCCATCCACAAGCCGAGGCGGGTAAAGTGGACGCCGAACGGATAACGATTCTGGTCGCTGAAGTAAAACAAATTCTCGCCCGCGCCATTGAGCAAGGTGGCACCACGTTAAAAGACTTTACTAATGCCGATGGCAAACCAGGATATTTTGCGCAAAAGCTACATGTCTATGGGCGAGGGGGCAAAACCTGTACTCATTGTGGTCACTTGCTCAGTGAAGTGAAGCTGGGTCAACGCGCGACCGTGTTTTGCAGTATTTGCCAGCAGCGCTAATCACGGCACTCAATCTTGCTCTTTAACCGCCTGTTTAAGCTCTTTACCGAGTCGGGTGCGATAAAGGTATAAGCCAATCAATAGCGCCACGGCAAATAAACCCACGCTCAATTGCAAGTGATGTTCATCGCTAAGGCTAACCCCAGCACCTGCAAAACTAAAAATGAACATTTGTGGCAGAAAGCCAATACCACTGCCGACAAAAAACTGCCATGGACTAACACAAGTGGTGCCTGCTAAGAGGTTGGTAATGTAATTACTGCCGAGTGGCAACAAGCGGAACATCAACGCTTTAAGCCAAGTTTTGTGGATGATCAACGCTTCAAGCCGTGCTAATTTTTGCTCGAAGCGACGTTTAATCTGCTCACGAAAAACAAAGCGGGAAAAATAGAATAAAATAATGCAGCCCATTAAGGCCGAGATAGTGGCAAAGATTGCACCATTTATACCACCGAGCGCATAACCGAAAGCAAATGCTAGTACTTGCCTAGGCCCGCCAATACAGGAGAACAGCGCTCCCATTAATACCAGCTCAGAGACGGCCGTCGAACCATGCTGTTCGACGTAATCAGTAACCCACTGACTATCACTTAAACGCTGAAAAAAACCTTGTTGCACTGCAACGCCGATTAAAATGGCGATAAATAACAGTCCAAGCAACCTCACGGCCAGTTTAATATTCACGGGGTATCGCAATGCAACAGACGTCAGTCAAACCGCTAGAAACGGTATTCATAAGCACCAAATAACGTCGCGTCTGTTTCTTTGTCTTGCGTCTCAAATTCCGATTGAGATACCGTTCCACCTACGCTCATCATGCCCTGCCACATCGGCATGCGATAGCTAAGCTCTAGCATCAACAAATCCTCTTTGGGAGGCTGAGGAGCCCAATCGATATTCGCATTAGCACCATCTTTATTAAGTTGGGCGTAACGCAGTAAAGAGGTAAAGCCTTTGCTATTGGCGAATTGGCCAATTAGACCTAATACATACACGTTGGCGTCACTGTCATAAGTGCTACCCAGTGCACGGCCATAATAACGTGAACCACTTTTGTAAGTTGAATGCTCGTAAAAACAGTTAAATGCATTTTCATCTTCACCACAAAAAACCATGGTGTCGGTATATTCAAAAAACAACTTGTACTGTTGACCATCAAAGTTGAAACGCGTGTCTGCGCCAAACATAGAGCCACAGTCGACGATATCCCAAGGCATGGAGCCCTTTGAATCTTCGCAAGTTCTTTCGTAGTAAAGGCCAAACGGGACGTTATACCAAGTATCACTAAAACGTATATCGTAGCCTGCGATTTGGTTACCATAATTGGTACAGCCGCCGGCTCCCTCGTTACGGCAATCTTTTTGACCGGTAATGGATTTAAAGGCACTTTCAAAAGAACACTCTTCCCCATCACCACAGAACTGGGTTGTCCAAGACACACCAAGCTCTAGCTGACGAAACGGACGCACTGAGCCACGCAAGTTCCACATCAGCGTGTTGGGGACTGCACGCTCCTCTTCCATCCTGCTAACACCCGCAGTAAAGTTCCACGGCCCAATCCAAGATAACCAAGGTGTTTCAAATGCTTGAGCATTATTGCGACTCAACATCAGTGAAGGCATTGGTCTGGCGTTATTGGACTTGTGCAGTGAAGAGTCAAATCCAGGTCCCCACCATTGCTCAACCGCGCCAAGTGTCACCATCCAGTTACCCATGACCATCGCAAGATAGGAATCATCGAAACGTAGCGATTTATCATCGGCAGGATCGTAGTTAGCTGACGTGGAAACTTTATAAGCAAATCTATCGCCCAAGTACTCGTATGATGCAGTCGCCTCACCTTGTTCTCTATAATCAGAGCCAAAATGTTGGAATCTCGCGGCATCACTGGCAGCAGCAAACTTGATACGGGTATTGCCACGATTGCCGACGGCATTACGGTAGTTGAAGTTCACCCGAGAGAATGCGTCCACTAAGGCAGGCGAAAGTGTTGATGGCTCAATGTTAGCCAAATCATCACCGATACCCGACCACATTAACGGATAGGTATTGACGGGGGCCGTAATCACACCTGCATCGGCCAATGCTTGAATATCGGCTCGTAAATAGATATCGGATGTATCCACCCAAGGGGCTGCGCTAATGATGGCAGAATAACAAACGGCAAATAGTGCCAACAGCCTAATATTGATCAATAAAACACGCTTTATCATGGTCGGAGTCTTAACCTTTTTCTTTATTCATTAGTGCATTAGCAACTTCAGCATGGACAAACTGGCTCACATCACCACCGTGATGAGCAACCTCTTTAACCAGAGTCGAAGAGATAAACGAGTTCTCCTCTGCTGGGGTTAAAAACACACTTTCTAGATCGGGGCTAAGACGGCGATTCATATTCGCCAATTGGAATTCATACTCAAAATCTGAAACAGCTCGCAAGCCTCGAACTAACACACTAGCTCGTTGCTCTTTGGCAAAATCCACCAGCAGCCCTGAAAAACCAACCACTTCCACATTATCTAAATGTGCTGTCACTATTTTTAATAGTTCCACTCGCTCACTCAGCGTAAAGCGCGGCTTTTTAGAGGGGTTAGCAGCAATGCCAATAACAACATGTTTAAATAATTTGGCAGCACGCTCAATAAGATCAGCATGACCATTAGTCACGGGATCAAATGTTCCTGGGTATATGGCTCGTTTATGCACAATTATCTACTCATGTTTAGTGTTAATTATACGCCGATTAAGGCTTAACTTTTCAGGGCACTATCCTACTCGTAATCCACTAGATTGTGAATGTGTAAGCTTAGATATTCCTTAAGTCCTGCATATTTCAAACTTAGCGTTGAAAGACAAGTAAATTTACTTCGCTTTAGGCCAGTTCAAACTTTCGGGCTGCGACCACAGTGCTAACTGCTTAGAAAATGCTTCACTATTAAAAGCAACACCGGATTGAGGAGGCATACTGAACTGGTAGGCTTTATTTTTATAGTTAAAGTACAAACTGTAGGCATGCAGATAGCCTCTATCTGATGCCGCACCACCATAGAGTTCGTCACCTAAAATTGGCACTCCAATACTGGCTAATGCCACTCTAAGCTGGTGAGTTTTACCGCTTAACGGTTTAAGTAAATAAAGGCGTAAACCGTCAGCTACCGATTGTGAAAAGAATTGAGTGATTGCAGGGTTAACCGTGGTGCGCAGTAATTTGTGCATGCTGCGGCGTGACTTGGCCATATCGCCAATGACCCAACCTTGTTTCTTTTTGGGCTTGCCTTGTGCCAGTGCCAAATAGTACTTTTGAATTTTGTGTTCACTGAATTGACGGGTAAATTCAGCTGCTGCAGCTGATGACTTGGCTAAAATGAGCAAGCCAGACGTCAATGTGTCTAATCGATGTACCGAATACAGTTTTATACCCAGATCTAGCTCAGCTTGAGCAACAACCCCAGCGGAACCATCTTGACTGTGGAAATGGACGTTGGCCGATTTATTGATAATAATAAAATCGGCTTCGTCAGCAATAACTTGATACATAAAGAGAAAACCCTACCAAACAGACAAAATGTTTTAACAACCAACAGGTATGGGTATCAAAAAGTAATTTGCACTTTAAGCCCCGGTTGGTTATCCATTAAGGCGATTTTAGCATTATGGCGCGACAGAATCGCCTTAACCATAGATAAACCTAAACCGGTACCTTTATGATGTCTGCTTGGATCTAAGCGGACTAAGCGCTCGAAGACTTTATCGCGTGAGCCTGCGGGGATCCCTGGGCCATTATCTTGAATTGAAATAACATTGCGGTTTTGCGAAATAATGATCGTTGCACCTTCACCTGAGTATTTAATCGCGTTGTCGACCAAATTAAATAATGCCTGGAAAAGTAAATACTTATCACCGCTAACGCTAAACTCTTCACCGGCCATTAATTTAAGCGACTGGCCATTATATTCGGCCATCACCTCTGCCATCTCAAATAGATCTCGGCAGATATGTTGCAAACTCAGTGACTGTAGTTCTAATGTTTGCTGGCCCTCTTCTATTCGAGTGAGCGACAGCATGGCGTCGAATGTCGCCAAACAGTGATCAAGTTCTTCAGTGATGATAGCGCAACCCTCAGCTAATTCCTCTTCAGGCTTTTCTGGCAACTGCTCTAAGCCGATACGCAAATGAGATAGCGGTGTACGCAGATCATGCGCAATATTGTCCGTCACGCCGCGCACCGCCGCGAGATTTTTTTCTAAAGTATCTAACACTCGGTTAAATTGTTGTGCCAGCATATCAAACTCATCTTGCCGCCAACTAACAGGTAATCGCGTCGAATATTGCCCTTGTTCCACCTGTTCACTCAGTCGATTATATTGCACTAATCTCCGCAAAATAGCCTTGGAAAACAGATAGCCAAGCGCTAACGTTAATACAACTGTTAACATTAACGCGGTAATCGCCGCATTGGTGAATTTGTCGATTAACGTCCCTAACTGATCCACTCGAGTCGCAACCAATACCGGGCCATAACGTGTCATCACCATGCCACCAGTAAGAATGTGCAATTTATCGGCTCCGCCCTTAAAAACGGGAAACTCACGTTTTTCGGGCAGCATAGGCATGTCTTTGGGGATCATGCTTAATGAGCCAATAAGATCGAAGGAGTTGCGCCATACGATTAAGGCGACTTTAGGGTCGGCACTGCGGACTTGCGTAGCAAAACTGTGCCTATCAAGCGTGAGTGCCATCTGTTGATAGCGGGTTTTCTCGGCATTGAGGTGTTGATCGAGTTGAAACTCTTGTTCATTAATCAACTGACGATACATCCCCAATAGCAAGGTGCCAATAATCACCGTCACCAATGCAGAGAAAATAATCGTAATGCGCCACGCACTACTTTGGTATGGCTTAATGCCCTTGGCGTAGGCGATAACCAGCCCCTCGGACGGTTTCAATCAACTCACCATGGCCTAACTCTTCAAACTTACGTCTAAGCTTAGCAATATGTACATCGATAACATTGGTACGTGGATCAAAGTGATAATCCCATACTGCTTCAAATAACAGTGTACGACTTATGACTTGATTCTCATGTTCCATAAGGTATTTTAGTAACTGAAACTCTTTAGGCTGTAGCAAGATCTCTTGCCCGTCCAATGTGACTTTTCGGGTCAGCAGCTCAATCGCCAATGGGCCAACATTTAAGCTGGTCACCATGGGTTGTGACTCACCGCGTTGCATCAACTTTTCGGCACGCACCAATAGCTCAGAAAACGCAAATGGCTTAGTCATATAATCATCGCCACCAGCGCGTAAACCTTTAACGCGTTCATCCACATGACTCAATGCCGATAAAATAAGTACTGGTGTTTGGCTGCCCGTCGCACGCAATGCTGCTAATAGCTTAAGCCCGTCAAGTTGGGGTAGCATGCGGTCTAAAATGATCAAGTCATACTTCATGCTGGTCGCTAGCAGTAATCCTTGGTGACCGTCGGTGGCCGTTTCAATATTGTGCCCCTGCTCAATAAATCCTTTTACAACGTATTCGATGGTAGTCGCATCGTCTTCAACCATGAGTATTTTCATGCTTTAATCCCATTTGAGCAGTGGTAGTAATTGCTTATTTTCCATATCGAAGGCTAACTTTCGTTTACCTTCGGCATCTAACATTTCTAACTCTATATAGCTTATTCCAAGGTCATTATCGACCTCTGCCTTGACCAAATGC
The DNA here is from genome assembly GCF_002836205.1 of Shewanella sp. Choline-02u-19. Taxonomy (NCBI): domain Bacteria; kingdom Pseudomonadati; phylum Pseudomonadota; class Gammaproteobacteria; order Alteromonadales; family Shewanellaceae; genus Shewanella; species Shewanella sp. Choline-02u-19. Next base: position 83,072 of record NZ_PJBE01000012.1, on the reverse strand, counting down.
CCCGTGCTGTCTTTACAAACAAGGGTTAACATTTCAGAAAATGTTAACCCACTTTGCTGCAGCATCATTATGCCAGCAAGTTCGTCCTTATCATCATTTTTTAAACGCCCAATATCACGCACTTTAAGGCTGCCATCAATTGCACGGTATTCATATTCAGTAATTGTTTTTGCTTGCGGATCGATCATCTTAAACTCGTAAATGAGTTCTCCATTATCGAGCTCTGCTTCAAATTCAGAGATCACCCCAGGGTGCAGTAGCTCTAGCTTTTGTATCATTTCTATCGGCGATGGGTAATCTCCCGTCGACATGAGCGGATACAGACCTTGGCCTGCCAATGCACTACCTGATACTAATAACAATCCCACCAGCCAACGAGCCATGGCTCCTCCAAAAAATAAAACGCTAAATCATACTAATAAACAATTATTGAGAAACCAGACGCATACTGTCGATCTCTATTTCAATGCCATTCCATTCATCATCAACTTCACCAATCAATGTGACCTTGGTGTCGCTAGTGACTTCTATTTCACGCCACAATGCATTGTCTATCTCGACCTCTACCTCGCCGCTTTGATCGCGAAACAGGTATTTTTCATCACCTAAACTTTTGACTAGATAACCCGTCAACTCAATGGGTGTATCGTCTTTTGCTTTAGCTGCATCAGCAGCCGTTGTAGCATGACTTGCCACTCCAGGACCATTATAAGCAGCCACTGCAGGCAAGGTTAATACAGCAGAAAGAATAATTGAACCGGTTAACAATTTTGTCATCGGATAAACACCTCGTTTAGATTAGGAGTCATACTATGACAAAACACATAACACCAAGGTGACGTAAAGATTAAACTTTGATCATACGTTGGAGTTTATTGCTAAACCGTTTATTCGGTATTAGGTTCCAAAATATGGATCAATTCAGATTTTAGCGCCACCGTCGTTTCGCCGCCCTCTACAAGTTCCAGCTTTTGGGCTAAGTGTAATGGCACTTCGGCGTTAATTTTATGCTTTACGCCCACAACACTCGCCAGAATTCGTACCGTTTCGCCCATCACTAGCATCGAATCAATGGTAATATCGAGCTTATTAAAGCTACGGCACAAACGGCCTTTTTTAATCGAATTAAATCTAACGCCTTGATTGGGGATCACCCAGCGCACTTTTGCGCCAACATTTAGGCTCTCAAAGTAAGTGCTGGCGATAAGATGATCACCAAACTTAAGCCAAGTGATCTGCCGCTCTTCCTCCTGTGCAATAACATAGGCGTCAAAGATATTACGCAATCCCATCTGCTTTGCTACGGCTTCGTCGCGCGGCCGAGTCAGCACTTCTCGTGGATGGCCTTGCTGTAACATTTTTCCTTGGCTGATCAAAATCATGTTATCAGCCAATAGCAATGCCTCATTAAGATCATGAGTGACCATAATCACTGGGATCGCTAACTGCTCTTTCAAGCGAGCAAGCTCTAAATACAAGCGCTCACGAGTTTCTCTATCCACAGCAGAAAAGGGTTCATCAAGCAGCAAGACTGAGGGCTCACGTGCTAATGCACGCGCCAATGCCACCCGTTGTCGCTGACCGCCAGAAAGGTGCGCTGGCAGTCTGTCGGGTAACCCATGTAGATTAACCCGCTCTAACCAATCTTTAGCCCGCGTCGCACGTTCAGATTTGGGAATATGGTCTAATGCCGCGATCACATTTTCTAACGCGGTTAAATTGGGAAACAAACCAAAGTGCTGCGGCACATAGCCTAAATGCCGTTGTTGTGGACTCAGCTGTATCGACTTTTTATCGCAATACCAGCTGGTTTGTCCATAACGGATCTCGCCAGACTGCGGTTTATTTAAGCCAGCTATCATCCGCAACAGCGTTGACTTACCGCCACCCGACGGTCCAACCACCGCCAGCACTTCACCCGCTTTACAGGTAAATTCCGCATCAATAGTGATATGTTCGGTTTGTTTAATTCGACAAAATAGATCAGCGACGACTTGAGACATGCTTACCTCCGACTCGTCGTGACAAACTGGTGGTCAGTGCCAATACCGTAATCGCAAATAGTAATAGCACCAATGACATATTCCCCGCACTGGCAAAATCAAACGCCTGTACGCTGTCATAAATAGAGATGGCAATGGTTTTAGTTTCACCCGCAATATTACCGCCCATCATTAACACGACACCGAATTCCCCTAATACATGGGAAAAACACAGCACCATTGCCGTTAATACGCCCGGCCACACCATAGGTAACTCAATTTTAAATAGCGCTTTAGTGCGGCTCATACCACAGCAAGCAGCGGCATCACGCACATCTTCGGGTACGGCTTCAAAAGCACGTTGAATAGGCTGAATAGCAAACGGGATATTGATAAAAATAGAAGCGACTACCAGCCCTGAAAAATGAAACACTAATTGATGTCCGAGCAGCTGCTCTAGCATCTGTCCTAGCCAGGACTCACTGCCCAAACCGACCAATAGATAATAACCAATCACTGTCGGTGGTAACACTAACGGCACCATAACCAAAGCCTCGACCCAAGACTTACCGCGAAATTGACGATAAGCCAAGAAACGTCCGGCTAAAATAGCCATTGGCACCAATATTACGACGGTGACAGTACTGAGTTTAATTGATAGCCAAAGTGCTTCCCAATCCATTAGTTAACCGCTTTGCCAAAACCATACTCAGCAAAGATATGCTGCGCTTTGTCGGTTTGAATATAGTGATAGAATTCGTTCGCTGTTTGGCCCGCTTTTAGGGTCAATACCATGCGTTGTTTCAGTGGGCTATATAAAGATTGAGGGATAACCACATAATTTGCTCGGCTCTTAAAGCGCTCTGCTGACGCCAGCGATAATGCGATTAAGCCACCTTGAGTTGAGCCACTTAACGCAAACTGTGCCGCTTGCGATACGTTCTCACCAAAAATAAGTTGTGGTTGAATCTTTTGCCATAAACCTAAGTTTTGCAACGCTTCTTTGGCTCGTTCGCCATAAGGTGCATGGTCGGGATTGGCAATAGCAAAACGCTTAAGTGCTTGAGTGTCCATGAGCTGCTTAAGTCCATCGAGATTTTCATCTAAGACCAACGGTGAGGTTTTAGGGGCTGCAAGCGCAAGCTTGCCTACCGCATAAACGATCCCTTTGCCTTGAGTTTGGCCGGCACTCGCAAGTTGATTGGTGTAGCGCTCGTCAGCCGAAAGAAAAATTTCAAACGGTGCTCCATGCTTTATCTGGGCAACAAAATTACCCGACGAACCATAGGTGATCCGTACTTTTCCACCCGTATCTTGATTAAACTGCTTCGCCACATCATCTAAGGCAAACTTGATACTCGATGCTGCCGCTATTGCCGGCACATCCTCAGTCGCAACCGCCGCTTTGCTTAGTAGCAACAATGGCATTAGAACCGACAGCAAGACCACGCTAAGCTTCATCAAGTAACTCCCTAATACACCTAATTTAAAATACGATTACTTTTTATTCCACACATTCGCCGCTTGCTCATCGGAATCACGCGCTTCAACCCAGCTTGCGCCTTCTTCACCCGCTTCAAGTTTCCAAAATGGGGCTTTGGTCTTTAAAAAATCGATTAAAAACTCACACGCGGCAAAGGCTGCTTTTCGATGTGCGCTGGTAACACCAATAAAGACAATCTGCTCACCTAAAGCCATTCGACCAACACGATGAATAATCGTAACGTGGTTGAGTGCCCAACGCTCACGCGCCTCAGCTTCTATTTGATTCAATACCGCTTCGGTCATGCCGGGGTAATGCTCAAGTGTAAGATCAGTAACGGCACTGCCATCATTGAAGTCACGTACTTTACCCACAAAAGTGACCACAGCGCCATCACCATTTTCTTGGCTAATTAACTGATACTCTTCTGGAACACTAAAATCTGCAGTTTGTACGCGGATCATCTTAGCCTCCAGTCACTGGTGGGAAAAAGGCAACTTCATCGCCATCTTCAATAGCGCTATCCCACTGGCTAATGGTTTGATTAACCGCCACCAATAGCTTGTCTGACGCCATAATCTTGGCCCATTTATCATCTGTGGCGGCTAATGTTGCTCGCAAGCCTTCAGCTGTTTGGGTATTTTCGGCCGCTTCAACTTTGATGCTTGCGGTGCCAAGTAGCTCTCTTACTTGCGCAAAAAACAGTACGTTTATCATCTCTTTCTATACCTTAAAGTGACCAGATTTACCGCCACGCTTCTCAAGTAAACGTACTTGAGAAATCACCATATCTTTTTGTACCGCTTTACACATATCGTAAATCGTCAGTGCTGCAGTTGATGCCGCCGTTAACGCTTCCATTTCAACACCCGTTTTACCCGAAAGCTTACACAAGCTGCGGATCCAAACACGGTTATGCTCAGGTTGCGCTTCAAGCTCAACCTCAACTTTAGTCAGCATCAAAGGATGACAGAGTGGGATCAAATCAGATGTTTTCTTTGCCGCTTGAATACCAGCAATACGCGCCGTGGCAAATACATCACCTTTGTGATGGCTGCCTTTCATGATCATGTCGAGCGTTTCGCTCGCCATCTCGATATAAGCTTCTGCTCTAGCTTCACGCTCAGTGACTAATTTATCTGTAACATCAACCATGTGTGCGTTACCGTCTGCATTGATATGGGTAAAAGCATTTGTCATTAGGGTTAAACCTTCTTAATCAACATATTTATCAAAACACCTTATAGATAGCCTGCTAACGCAATATATTGCGTTAGCACAGGGCGTTATCTACAAGTTAGTCTGTTATTTTCTTAACGTGCATCACAAAATTGCAAGGGCGATGCGTAGCGTCCAACTGCTCTTTCAGCACTTTATTCCAACCGGTTTTACATGCTCCGGTTGAACCTGGAAGACAAAATATAACGGTTTTATTAGCAATGCCACCGAGTGCGCGAGACTGCACGGTTGAAGTGCCGAGCTCGGTATAGGTGATATGACGAAATAACTCACCAAAACCTTCGATATCGCGATCAAAGAGTGGCTTGACGGCATCAGGTGTGTTGTCTCTTTCTGTAAAGCCGGTGCCGCCTGTCGTGATAATCACTTGGACGTTATCTGAGGCAATCCACTGCGAGACCACGGCACGGATCTGATATTTATCATCTTTAATTATCTGACGCTCGACCAAGTTATGCCCAGCTTCAAGCAGTGCACTTTCTAAAAACTGACCAGAGGTGTCGTTGTCGATATTGCGGCTGTCTGACAAGGTTAATACAGCAATATTAAGTGGCAAAAATTGGCTCTGAGTACAATGTCCCATAACGGTCTCTTTAATTTAACTAAATAGCAGTCAATGCGGCGATTATAGCGGGGATCTGACGCAATAAATTTGCGTCAGATCTAAATTTAGCCACCAATAGAAGCGAGATGCTGCGTCACGCCGGTGATGCCGTCGTGCAGAAAATGCGTCTCTTTTTTCTGTGCGAGCTGTCCATGTAAACGCTCAATAAGCTCAGCTTGTTGATCTTGTGTTTGCAGCAAATCACGTAAGTCGACCCCATTTTCAGTGAACAAACACAGGTGTAACTTACCTTTGGCTGAAACACGTAAGCGATTACAGCTGGCACAAAAGTTTTTAGCATAAGGCATGATAAGCCCGATACGACCTTGGTAGTCTTGATGGCTAAAGTTTTGTGCTGGACCATCATCCGCCGAGGGAGTATCAAACTGCCAGCCCTCTTGTTGCAGCTGAGTTTTGATATCGGCGCCGGCTAAATGATGCGCTTTAAAGTAGTCGTGGCCTAAACCTGTTTCCATTAGCTCAATAAAGCGCAAATCAATGGGCGTACTTTTAATCCAATGCAGAAAGCGTGGCAAGTCCTTATCATTGAGACCCTTAAGCAATACAGCGTTGATTTTTACCCGCTCAAAGCCCGCTTCTAGCGCTGCATCGACACCGCGCATCACTTCATCAAACTTATTCTCACCGGTAATTTGATAAAACATTTTCGGGTCGAGACTGTCGACAGAGATATTAATGCGTCTGAGCCCAGCGTCATACCATTCTTGGGCATGCTTAGCTAAGCGATAACCATTGGTTGTGGTGGCGATAGTTTTGATTTTTTCGTTATCTTTAACAATCCGAATAATATCGGTGAAATCTTTACGCAAGGAGGGCTCACCACCGGTGATCCGAACTTTTTGCGTGCCGACTTCAGAGAAGGCAGAAACTAAATGTTCTATCTCATTGAGATCGAGAAACTTGGGTTTACCGTCGGGACGATAACCATCAGGGAGGCAATAAGTGCATTTAAAGTTACATACATCAGTCACTGACATACGCAGATAATGAAACCGTCGACCAAAATTGTCTTGTAGTTGGGACATGATCACCTTTCCAAGTAAGGGGAGGTGAGATCATTTCTTTTCTCACCCCGGTGGCGTTATTGCCACGGCTAAAAACCCGTATCTGTCTCGACGTAGGATTAGAAGCTCGGAGAACCGTCAAACTTGATTATAGGCGTTTTTTGGCGACAAACCATAGCTTCATCGTCACTATTAGCATTAAAAAGCAGCACCTGTGGAATATGTGTGACCGCCATCACCCAAAAAAGTGCTTAAAATAGCTGCACTAGAACAGTTTAAACTCTGTGCCGTAGCCCTATTTTGAGGTAAAGTGAAGTTAAAGATTAAAACACCCGTTTATAGTGCGTGAGCTTTTTGCCACTGTAATCATCGGGGGAAATAAAGGAAGATGAACTGATGGAACGCGAATCAATGGAGTTCGATGTTGTAATCGTGGGTGCCGGGCCCTCAGGATTAGCAGCAGCTTGTCGTTTAATGCAGATATCCAAAGACAGTGGTCAAGAACTCACGGTCTGTGTAGTAGAGAAAGGTTCTGAAGTCGGAGCCCACATTCTCTCTGGAGCCGTTTTTGAACCCAAAGTATTGGGTGAGCTTTTTAATGACTGGAAAGAGTCTGGCGCACCGCTGCACACTGCGGTAACTCACGACGAGATCCACATGCTGAGCTCAGCAACCGACGCCCGCCTTATGCCGAATGCTTTGGTTCCAAAGACCATGCACAATGAAGGCAATTACATCATCAGTGTTGGCAATCTATGCCGCTGGTTAGCCGAGCGTGCTGAAGAGCTTGGTGTTGAGGTATTCCCAGGTTTCCCTGCAAGCGAACTGCTTTTTAATGCTGATGGCAGCGTTAAAGGGATCCAGGTAGGTGACATGGGTGTTGGCGAAGATGGTCAGCCAAAAGGTAGCTATGAGCCTGGCATGGAACTTCACGCTAAATACACCGTATTTGGAGAAGGTTGCCGTGGCCATTTAGGCAAACAGCTTATTGAAAAATACCAACTTGATAATGGTAAAACCCCACAACATTATGGCCTTGGCTTTAAAGAGATCTGGACCGTTCCCAGCGAACAACATGAGCTCGGCAAAGTGGTGCATACTGGTGGTTGGCCTTTAACTGAAGGCGCGTCGGGTGGTGGCTTTATGTATCATCTCGAAAACAACCAAATTGCCGTTGGTTTGATTGTTGATCTCAACTATAAAAATCCACATTTAAGTCCATTTGATGAATTCCAACGTTATAAGACTCACCCAGTCATTGCTAAAACGCTCACTGGCGGCGAACGTGTCTCTTATGGTGCTCGTGCTATTACCAAAGGTGGCTTGAACTCTTTACCAAAACTGACCTTCCCTGGTGGAATGATCATTGGCTGTGATGCGGGTACCTTAAATTTTGCCAAAATCAAAGGTACACATACCGCAATGAAGAGCGGAATGTTAGCTGCAGAAACACTGGCACAAGCGATGCTAGCCGGAGTTGATGGAGGCAAAGATCTCAATTGCCTCCAAGACCGATTTGATGAGAGCTGGCTAAAAGAGGAACTTTATTGTTCACGTAATTTTGGCCCTGCAATGCATAAGTTTGGGACATACCTTGGCGGTGCATTTAACTTTGTTGACCAAAATTGGTTTGGCGGTAAGTTTCCGGTCACCCTTAGAGATGAAAAACCTGATTACGCCCAGATGGCGGAATCAAGTGCCTACAGCAAAATCGATTACCCTAAGCCAGACGGAAAACTTAGCTTTGATAAGCTGTCGTCGGTTTATTTGTCGAATACTTTCCATGAGGAAGATCAGCTGTGTCATCTTCGTTTAAAGGATGTGCGGATCCCAATCGATTTCAACTTGGTTAAATTTGATGAACCCGCACAGCGATATTGCCCAGCAGGGGTATATGAAGTTGTTGAAGAGGCAGGCGAGAATAAGTTTGTGATTAACAGCCAAAACTGTATTCACTGTAAGACTTGCGATATCAAAGATCCAAGCCAAAATATCACTTGGGTAACGCCTGAAGGCGGTGGCGGTCCTAACTATCCAAACATGTAAACGCCATTGAAATTCAATTCATAAAATGCAACTTCTTAATGAATTGATATCAGTGCAGATTACGATATTAAAACTAAATGCACACCACAAGGTGTGCATTTTTAGTTGCACCAATAACAAAAAATAGACATAATCCTCCGCGCTAATATAAGAGTACAGATTTCAGACTGAAATTCAGATACCTGCCTTTATTCCTACACGTTACAAAACAGATCCCTCTTCACAAAGCTCAGCCTAAAAATAGGTTTTGCGTCCACTGTGCCGAGTCTGTTATCAATCCACTACTTTCGGCCATCAATATTGGCTGTATTAGGCAATCGAATTTTTATGAAATTGAATATGCTCACCATTAAACAGAAAATTCTGCTTACTGTGACCCTAACAGTATTACTCTCCACAGCCCTTGTCGGCATGCTTAGCCAACAAAGCGCTAAACAAGTGGTAGAACAAAGAATGTTGACCTCGGAGATGCCCAATATGTTGGCGCAGATCCGCAATAAGCTCGAACTCAACATTTCGACATTAATGAATGCCGCTCAGCAACTCGCCAACAATAAAATGTTACTCCAATGGCTAGAAGAGGATCGCCCCGCAGCCGGTGAACCTTTGCTGGTGAGCCAGTTAAACGAGATCTCCCGCCAATATGATTTAGCCCAAGCCTCTTTTGCGGATAAAGAAAGCGCGGCTTACTATACTCAAGATGGTTTTCTGCGAGAGCTAAACCCGGCTCAAGATGCTTGGTTCTTCGATTACAAGAACAGCGGCCAAGAGTCCATGCTCAATGTATTCACTGAAGACAATGGCGATGTGAAGCTATTTATTAACTACCAACAACCCAATGGTCGAGGCTTAGTCGGTTTAGGAAAATCTCTCGATGATATGGTGCAGTTATTACGCTCATTTAAAATTGAACAATCAGGATTTGTCTATTTGGTCGACAGCAAGGGACAAGTAAAATTACACCCAGACACGGCACAAATAGGTAACGCGGATTTAAACAATCTATATAGTGGCACCGACACTTCAAGCCTAATGCGCCGTACTGATTTCAACCTATTGAAAACAGATATCGATGGCGAAGCCATGCTCATTGCTAGCAGCTATATTCCGTCAATGGATTGGTACTTAATTGCGCAAGTACCTGAAAGCGAAATTTTTTCACTGCTCGAAGAGTCAGCCTATAAAATTCTTATCTGGACCGCGGTAATTGCAGCATTATTTATTGCGTTATCAAGCTTAGTCGCCAGTTCTGTTAGCCGCCCCATCGCCAGAGTTGCTGACATGCTGCGCGATATTGGTGAAGGTGAAGGCGATCTGCGTCAACGACTGCCGGTTGAAGGAGAAGACGAATTAGCCCAGCTAGCCAAGGGGTTTAATAGCTTTATCAGCAAAATTCAAGCCTCGATGATTGAAGTGGCAGAAACCAGTAAGCAACTCGGTTGCTCTGCCATCGATGTATCTCACCAGGCACAGCGCACTTTAGAAGATAGCCAGCTGCAAAAAGACCAAACCATTATGGTCGTTGCCGCGATTAATGAAATGGGCGCTACGGTTAATGAAATTGCCAGTAATGCCGCGCAAGCTGCAGATACAGCAAAAGCCGCAGATACGGATTCAACTAACGGTCAAGTCGTTGTGACTCGAGCACGCGAAACCATTAGCCAACTGTCCAATGATGTCGAACAAGTCGGTGAGGTCATTGAGTCACTAGCAACTCACACTCAATCTATCGAAAGTATTCTCGATGTGATTCGAGCGGTGTCTGAGCAAACAAACTTGTTAGCGCTAAATGCTGCAATTGAAGCCGCCAGAGCAGGTGAAGCGGGTCGGGGGTTTGCAGTGGTTGCCGACGAAGTGCGTAATCTAGCATCACGTACAGCCACTTCAACCAATGAAGTACAGGTGATGATTGATAAACTGCAAGCCGAAGCAAGTCGCGCGGTAGAAGCGATGGAACAAAGCCGCTCTCGATCTATTGAGGGAGTTAATGCTGTGGACGAAGCGAGTCAATCACTGACCGGCATTAGTGAGCGCATTGGTTCAATCAGTGACATGAATATACAAGTTGCAGCCGCCACTGAAGAGCAATCAACAGTCGTTGAAGATATTAATCGTAACGTGAGTGATATTAACGACATTACCCAGCGCACTGCAGATACTGCTGAAGATGCTGCTAAAGCCAGCCAATCACTCAGCCAGCTTGCGCATCGACTCGATTCATTAGTGGCTAACTTTAAGGTTTAACCTGAGTAATAACATTGCCTATCGAGGTCACTCGGTAGGCAACTCAAACAGCTAAATTTATGTACGTGGTTTGATAAATTTGATCGACATAGGGTATTTATAACTTTCGCCTTCACTGGCTTTCATCGCTGCAATAATCGTAAAAACAATATCAACGATCGCAATAATACCGAGTAGAATGAACCCTACACCAACCAACATCAATACGGCACTGATCATGGCATAGATCGCCATGCTGATCTTAAAGTTCAAACAGTTACGCCCACAACTATCAACAAACGGCAGCTCATCTCGCTTCATCAACCAGACAATTAATGGTCCTAAAATACTGCCAAACGGGATCAAATAGCCTGAAAAACTAGCCAAATGTACCACTACCCCCATGTTTTTCTCATCTTGAGTCACAATTCCACTCCTTGAAATATTAATATAATCAACAAACTATGCTTGTTGTACGCCATATAAACGCATTTGCCAATCTTCAATGGCATTATTCGCCATTCGACGCTGTAAACTTCCAACCCAAGATGCCGCAAGTCCAGGACAATTCGCTAAACGTTGATATTGCACGGCATCAAAATCGGGCAAGAAATAGATATGCATCGCTTCTGCGATGCTAATATCAGAACACCTTTCAATAAGCGTAATAGTGTCAGCCTCATCAATTGTGCCGCTCTTCAGTACTCGATAAAACCAGCCACAACGGCCGCTCTGTTGCATTGCTAGCGCAAAATCATTGTGACCGAACTGCAGATTGAGTTTAAAACATGGCGACCTAGGCTGTGTCACTTGTAACAGCACCTCGCCTATTTGGACAATATCGCCAATATTGACTTGGGTTTCATCCAGCCCGACAGTACTAATATTCTCGCCCATCGCAGGAGCATCTTTAAAGCCGGTGATCATATCCCAGCGGCGATATTGACCGTAATGCTCTCGAGGGAAATGGTGCAATACTCTGTCGAGCCCGCCGTGATGCTTGGGATCTGCTTGGCTATCGCCTTCAACCGTTCCTTCAGCAACAAGTAGCTGCTTACAATCGTGTTTTTGATCAATGCCACTTTGCACGGCGCCAAATTTTGTCTGGTCATTGCCGCGATATAAACCTGAAATTTGCTTAATGAGTATTTGCGCTGTCATCAAAAAATGCTCTTAATTATCATGCTTTATCCTATCACTCGTTATTGTGATAGCGATACCCTAGCTGCATCAACAATAATGAATATTATCCAGACGAGTTCAAAATAAAGTCTTGTTACCAGTATATTCTAGGACTGCTAGATCTTGATTAACTAGATAACCGTCCTCGGCATCAGACAAGGTCAACTCACACAAAATAAGAAGCTCTACTAGCGGGTTAATAGGACAATACCACTTTATTTCTGCCCTGTCCTTTTGCTTGGTACAGCGCAACATCAACACGGTTAATCAACTCTTCAGGCTTTTCTGAAGCGCGATGTTCTGCAACGCCAGCGCTCACTGTTACCCGTATTTCATTGCCATTAACTCGAATAACGCGAGCTTCTATAGAAGCTCTAATTCGCTCAGCAATATCGTGACTACGACTCAAATCGATATTCGGCAGTAGAATTAAGAACTCTTCCCCGCCCCAGCGGCACAGCAAGTCTTCATCCCGAAGTTGAGATTTAACCATGTTACTGACGGTCTGAATCACCAAATCGCCCATGTTGTGGCCATAGAGATCATTAATGCGTTTGAAATAGTCGATATCAAAAATCAACACCGACATTGGAGTGCTATCCAGCACCGAACGAGCCAGAGATTTAGCAAAGTACTCTTCAAAAGCTTGACGATTGGCTGCACCTGTCAGCTTATCAGTCGACGCCATCAACTCTAGTTTTCGTTGATATTTACCCAAGGTCATGTTGGCTATTATCAAAATGGCCAACGTCACAAAGATACTCAACCCTAAGTTAGCCCAGAAGGTGGTAAGCAGCTTCTGTTTGCCTAAGCTTTCATCTTGTTCCACCAATAAGTACCACTTAAAATCTGCGACTAAACGGCTGTTTAGAAAAATGGTTCTACCATCTCGTTCATATGATAAAGCAGCGCTAGGACTGGTTAAAATGCGGGTGGCAAGCATCTCTAGCCCTGGGGTAGTTTGTAAAGTATCGCCGCCAGAGAAACCTTCGCTATGCAAAGTGATGTTGCCTTGCCTATCGGTAAAATAGACACTGCGGTTATATCGAGTTTGATAGAGCTCAACCATTTTTTTTACACTTTCGACTGCCAAGCCGACACCAGTAACTCCAATGAAATTGCCGTCAAAGTCGAACACCTTATAATTAACGTAAATAACGGTTCGATTACGGTTAGCCGTATCTTGATCGATATTCACTTCATAATGTTCTGACTTAGGCAGCGAGCGCACCCTGAAATACCAAGCATCATTTGGATCAAGATCATCGATCTGTTTTAAAACACCGCTCGAATGGTAGTAATTACGGCTAGCTTCAGAAACAAAAAAGCTAGTGACAGTACCGTACTTCTCTTGGATCTCTTTAAGATAGCGTACGACCTTATCTGGCGATTTCTCTTGATCTAGAGTCCAATCACGTACAAAGGTATCTTGCGCCATTAGCGATGAAATAAAGATAGGTTTGAGTAGATCCTGTTGTATTTCTGAATAAATATTATCACTGGTTAACGGTAAAGTATTTTCTTCGATTTGCTGACTTAATGAATCATGTGCCACTTGATAACTGATACCGCTGGTGACCACAAAAGCTGCTAGTAACAAAACCGTTAGGGTCCAGATAAACCGTTTTTTATCGTTCCACACTTTATGACCCATATACGATGCTCACTTCACGCGATTAAATTGAACCCACTCAAACAAGCCTAACTTGTTAACTAAGTGTTAATATTAACTGAAAATCGCTTGGCTCGCATTGATTATTAGTATTGATAAGAGGGGGGTTATTGTAGAAAAATAGCCCTGTAGGAGAACAGGGCAAAAAGCAGTTTAAAAAGAGGTTAATAAACTAAGGAAAACGTCAATCCATAGCTAAAGCTACTTGATAATAGTGACATTAAGATGACGATTTAGATTGAGCTCCTGCACTTAAATACTCTTTTAAGCCTTTCCCTGGGATTGAACTCTCACAGGCCACTGCGTAGCTAGACCAGGTCGAAGCCTCTTGCATCGACTCAACCATGGTTAATTTGTTAACCAGACCGTTAATAAGGCCTGCAGCATAAGCATCTCCCGCGCCTGTGGTATCAACCACCACACTCGGCACTGCCGCCACATCAACGGGTTCGGATCCACTGTAGAGCGTGGCGCCATTTTCACCATCAGTCACAATAAAATATTGCAAACTTTCGCCCGCTATCGACTTGGCAAACTCCCATGGCTGCTGTCCGCAACGCCCATGCATATCACTTAAGGAGGTTAATAAAATATGGCAAGGTCGAGCTCGCTCATCTTTAGCCAATTGGGCTATCACCCAACAATGCTTAATCGCCGTTTTCGCCCAGCTAGCAGCACCTTCAGATGATGAATTAATATAAAAAGCGTCAATCGTCCCCCATTGAGGCGGAATGGGTAACTCAAATGTCGGTCGCTCGGGACGAATGATGGTTCGCTCACCATCAGGCGTCATCATCAATAGCATTTCGTTAGTAGGACCCGCTCGACGCTGCACTAAGCTGCAATTAATCCCCTGAGTACTCGCTTCTGCTAACAACCAGTCACCGACGTCATCACGCCCAACTTCAGTCACTAACGTCACTTGATGTCCAGCCCAAACTAAGCCGATCCCCGTATTAGCACCACCGCCACCAAGCCTCTGGCCGCCATCTTGATAATGAAATCGACCTCCTGTTTTCAGCGGTTTATTGAGGTTAAAGATACGATCACAGTTTAAGTTTGCGACAAGTAAAATACTGGCCATGACAACCTGATAAATAGAGTGCGATACATTGATAGTAAGAGATTTGTATTCGTGCGCCAAGCCCAATGCGTAAGTCATTAGCTTTTATCTTGAGAAACGGTTCAATTTTCACATTCCCAAGAATGCTCTGGAGTGATTTTGGGCGTTTTATAGTCGTTTCATGTAAGACATCTCTCAAGCAGGCGTGAGACTTGACGACATTTATAACTAAATATGCATTTGCCGTCAGCATTAAGCTTCAGAAAAACCTCGTAATAATGAATTATAAATCTTTTCTGTTATTCCACCCATTTTGACTATACTTAAAACACTTACACAGTCACGGCTTGACTGCGTATATCATGGCCACATCCCAACGGAATAGGATAGTTGAATGGACTCAATTATTAGTATGGATGAACTCACGGAGTTCCAGGAGTCGCTCGAGACTCGTCTCAAACGTTATAAAGCGTGTCTTTATGAGTTTGATAAAATGCGATATACCGATACGTATATCGTACAAATTAGGGAAGATATCGTTCGTTTAGAGCACCTAATTTCGCTGCAGACATAAGAAATTTTTCAGGGTAAACAAACAAAGCGGTAAATACTCTCAAGTAGTTACCGCATTTGCTGTGGAGGAGTTTAGTGGACCTAATTAAATCAATTTATAATATTAGCTTAGCCAATGTTAACTGATTACATATCACTTTCTTTTAGTGGTTTACGCAGTTGAGCTCGGACATTGTCCATCCCAGAGTAAAACTCTTTCATCATCAACAACCCCATCATTTTACCGTTATCAGTAACAATCAAATTATCACGATCCATCGGGTCATTTTTGATAGCACCAATAGCCTTCATCGAGGTCATCTCTTTAAATAAGGCGGTATCTAGGTTGACGCCAAATGTCTCACGGAAGTACTTACGTGATAAACGCCCTGAGAACATCCCTAGCAGGAATCGATACTGCATCACCTCTTTACGACCGTAGTTTTTTTGCTGCTCAACACCCATATGGCCACTTCCAATTCGCTGTTGATACTTCTTCAACGAGAAGGTGTTCACGTAGAGCGTGTCATCTAAGAAACTGAATGAGCCTGAACCTACGCCTAAATACTCGTCGTAGTCGATAACGTATTCATCAAAACCTTCATTATCTGTTTTACCAAATGCCCAAGCTGAAAGCTGATTGTATTGGCCATTCAGGCTATTCAAAATCTGACGATATTGGCGCACCATGTCACCTTGAGGCGCGGCCAACTTACCTTTAACACTCTTACGTGTTTGATGCGTGATCATCAGCGGGTAAGTGGTGATTTGACGTGGGTCTAACTTTGCCGCCATATCTAAGTCATTTTGGATCACTTCATCTGTTTGACCACGAAAGCCAAAAATAAGATCGACGTTAATGATCGGAAACAGCTCTTTAGCTGCCATGATTTTATCGAATGTCTGCTGACCAGTACCAAACTTATCGATCCGATCAGTCATGGTTAAAATGTCATCGTTAAAACTCTGCACCCCGATAGACATACGATCAACTAAGCCCTCAAGCTGCTTAAAGCCTGGACGGTCTAAGTGTTGTGGATCTGACTCACATGACACTTCTTTAATACTTGGGAACAGTTTTTTCGCATGCTCGATGGTTCGGGCAAGTTCATCTTCTAAAACAGTGGTGGTACCACCGCCGATATACATAGACTCGAAGTCATAACCGAGGTTTTTGACCATATCCATCTCTTTTCGCAAAGAGATAAAGTAGCTACGAGCCTTATCTTCATTGAACAGAAAACGATGGAAAGTACAATATGAGCACAAGGTATGACAGAAAGGCACATGCGCATAAAGCATGTATTTCTTACCTTCAATTGGGTTTGGCATCATCTCGGCAGAAACCGTATCGAGCCTTAAATTGCGATCGACATAGAACTGCATCACCTTTTCCATGCTACTAATCATCCAATCTGGCGTGGTGATATTAGCTTTATAAGGTTGAGCGCTATCGGGCAAAATAATTGAAGACATAAAAATTCCTATCAAAGATGGCTGTTCAAAAATAAAGAGAGATGTACCGAATTGAACTAGCGGAGAGCAAAATTAACACTTTAAATCACAGTAAAACGTGATTTGGTTATAACTTAGCGTTTCCTATCAAGGAAATGTAGAGCATTTTGTTAAGTAAGTCATGTTTTAGCAAAGGCGCATAAATCGACCAACTCGTCATTTGTCCGTTTAAAACAAAAACACCTCAGTGAATAAATCAACTGAGGTGTTTGCCGTTCAAGCCTTAGATACTAAAGAATTTACTCTTTGTATTTAAGCGTTCCATTCTCTTTGATCTCATCGAACCAAAGATTGTGGTGCTGGCTTGCCCAAGTTTCATCACAGTAACCTGAAACCATACATTCCATACCACCTTCAGACATAACCGTAGCCATAAAGATATGGACGATTGAGAAAGCAGTAATGATGATAGCGCTGATAGAGTGAAGTACCAATGCAATCAAGCTCAATGTGCGGCTAGGCTCGAACAAGTTCGGGAATAGTAGCAACATACCTGAAGCAGAGATCACCAGACCAAATAAAGCAAAGGCCCAGAACCACAACTTCTCACCGGCGTTAGCGAAACCAGCATCTGGATGCTTGCCTTTAAATGGACCGAAGTTGATGTAACCACCAACAACCATCATCCACTTAATGTCGTACATCTTTGGTAGCTGGTTTTTAGCCCAAAGCCCTGTCATTAATGCCCAACCAATCATGAACGGGATCGCCATGAAGTCGTGCACTTGCTTTGCAGCATAGACAAGGTTTGACCATAGACCTTCACCGATATAAGGCTGGAAGAAGAATCGTCCGGCCAATAGTGTTAGACCCGTCAAAATCAATAGCAGACACGGAATAGCACCTAACCAGTGAATAGACACGTCAAACTTAGACCAGCGATAGACCAACTTACCCGAGAAACCACCGTGCAGCTTGGAGATGCCATTCACTTTGATAAACAGGATAAAGATAATGATCATACCAAATAGCGCGGCCATTAACGCCGGCGCTAATAGGTCACTACGCAGCTCAAGTACACGTAAATCATACGTGTTGATTGGCTGAGCATGGAATTCACTTAACGATGTTGTACGACCTTCTGCACCCGCTTTAAGCTGTGACCAAATTTGGCCATTATCCACTTTAGCATCATCAGCATGATCTGCACTGTCATGAGCAAAAGCTGTCACACTGAATAACAGTGCAATAGCGATACCTATGTGTTTAAACCATTTGTTCATAATACGTCCTCTGTTACTGCTTGCTGGCCCAACTAAACAGGCCAACAAGTAGTATGTTGGAAGATGTTCAACCTAAGTTGATCAACCCCAAATTGCGTTTTTAGAACCACGGTA
Source organism: Shewanella sp. Choline-02u-19 (assembly GCF_002836205.1). NCBI lineage: Bacteria > Pseudomonadati > Pseudomonadota > Gammaproteobacteria > Alteromonadales > Shewanellaceae > Shewanella > Shewanella sp. Choline-02u-19. The sequence goes on along the minus strand of NZ_PJBE01000012.1, from coordinate 65,149 downwards.
TGCAACACGTTCACGGAAGATAGAAGAAATAACTCCAGCATCCCCCGCTAGTAGCGATTTAGTTGCACACAGTTCGGCACACATAGGTAGCTTACCTTCAGCGATACGGTTAGAACCATATTTCTGACGTTCTGCGTCAGAATGGTTCTCTTCAGGACCACCAGCACAGAAAGTACACTTGTCCATCTTACCGCGAGCACCAAAAGCGCCGCCTTGAGGGAACTGAGGAGCACCAAATGGGCAAGCGTACAAGCAGTAACCACAACCGATACAAGTATCTTTGTCGTGCAGTACGATGCCATCTTCAGTCTTGTAGAAACAGTTTGCAGGGCAAACAGCCATACAAGGTGCATCACTACAGTGCATACAAGCGACAGAAATTGACGCTTCGCCCTTCACACCATCATTGATTGTCACTACGCGACGACGTTGAATTCCCCACTCAAGAGCAGAGTCGTTTTCATTCTTACATGCTGTGACACAACCGTTACACTCGATGCAGCGCTTGGTATCACATAAAAATTTCATTGTAGCCATTCTGGCAATTCTCCTAGCTAATTCTGCAATTACGCTTTAACGATCTGGCACAACGATGCCTTGGTTTCCTGCATCTGAGTCACAGGGTCATAACCATAAGTCAATGCTGTGTTACAAGACTCACCAAGAACATAAGGTACAGTGCCCTCTGGGTAGTTAGCTGCAAGGCTTTCACCGTGCATATGACCCGCGAAGTGGTAAGGCATCCAAGTAACACCAACCTTAACGCGTGGAGTGACCATAGCCTTAATCTTGATTCGGCCACCTTCAGCACCTTCAAGCCATACAGTGTCTCCGTCGCGAATTGCGCGATCAGCAGCATCAGCAGGGTTAATTTCAACAAACATCTCTTGTTGAAGCTCCGCAAGCCAAGGGTTACAACGAGACTCTTCACCACCACCTTCATACTCTACTAGACGACCAGAAGTCAGACCTAGCGGGTACTTAGCTGCTGAGTCTTTCTCTTGAATTGACTTGTACAGCGTCGGTAGACGATGAACTTGCATGTCATCATATGTTGGATACTTAGACACAAGATCACGACGTGGCGTATAAAGCGGCTCACGGTGAATTGGTATTTCGTCAGGGAATGTCCAAACAATACAGCGAGCTTTAGCGTTACCGTATGGGATGCAACCGTGCTTCATTGCTACACGTTGGATACCACCAGAAACGTCAGTCTTCCAGTTTCTACCTTCAGCTTCTACTTTCTCTTCTGCTGTTAGGTCATCCCACCAGCCAAGCTGCTTAAGCATGTCAGCGGTGAATTCTGGGTAACCGTCTTGAATTTCCGCGCCTTTAGAGAAGCTACCTTCAGCCAATAAGTTCTTACCTTTATACTCAACACCAAAACGAGCACGGAAGTTACCACCGCCCTCAAGAACATGTCTGCTTGTGTTATAAAGGATCTGTGTACCAGGGTGCTTCTGCTCTGGTGTACCCCAACATGGCCAAGGTAGACCATAAGTATCGCCTTTAGCAGGACCGCCAAGAGCTTCAAGAGTTGTGTTGCTAAATGTGCCCCAGTTTTGAGTATGCAGCTTCAAACGCTCAGGGCTTTGGCCTGACATGCCGATCGTCCACATACCGCGGTTAATTTCGCGAGTAATGTCTTCAATAACAAGAACATCATTTGCGTCTTTAGCGATACGCTTAGTGTACTCATCAGCAAAACCGAGCTTTTGAGATAGACGGTACATAATCTCAAGGTCAGTCTTAGATTCGAATAATGGCTCGATAACCTTCTCACGCCACTGCTGGCTACGGCCAGAGTTAGACACAGAACCTTCAGTTTCAAACTGAGTGGCTGCAGGAAGAAGATAAACACCATTCTTACGACGGTGCATGACACCTGCCATTGTTGGGAATGGATCAACAACAACAACCGTATCCATCTTATCAAGTGCATCACGGACATCGCGCTGACGAGTTTCAGTGTTAACTGATTGTCCCCAGAAGAATGCCATACGAATGCGATCTTTTTGTGCGAGTTTTTCAGGCGTTTCTAACACACCGTCATGCCAGCGAGAACAAGGAATACCAGGAGTATTCATTGGAATGCGACCAAGATATGAGTTTTGGTCAAAACGACTCTTAACCCAATCAAAATCTAGGTCCCAAACGTGGCTCCAATGTTTCCAAGAGCCCGTCTTTAGACCGTAGTAACCTGGTAGCGTATCGAACAATAGACCTAAGTCAGTCGCGCCCTGTACGTTATCATGTCCACGGAAGATGTTTGTTCCGCCGCCTTTAACACCCATGTTACCAAGGGCAAGTTGAAGGATACAGTAAGCACGAGTGTTAGCATTACCCACGTGATGCTGAGTACCACCCATACACCAAACAACGGTACCTGGACGGTTATCCGCCATCAGTTTAGCTGCTTGGTAAACATCTTCTTCTCGACAACCAGTGATGTTCGCCACTTCTTTTGGTGGGAATTTTTTCGCTTCTGCGCGAATTGATTCCATCTCGAAAACACGCTCTTGAATGAACGTCTTATCTTCCCAGCCATTTTCAAAAATGTGCCAAAGCATACCGTAGATGAATGGAATATCAGTACCCGGACGCAGATCACAATGTAAATCAGCATGCGCAGCAGTACGAGAGAAACGTGGATCAACTACAATAAGTTTTGCGTTATTTTTCTCTTTCGCGATCAGGATATGCTGCATTGCAACAGGATGCGCTTCAGCAGGGTTAGCCCCGATGAAGAAGATTGCATTTGCATTCTGAATATCGTTGAAAGAGTTAGTTTGCGCACCGTAGCCCCAAGTGTTAGCAACACCGGCTACCGTGGTAGAGTGACAAATACGTGCAGAGTGGTCGACGTTGTTCGTGCCCCACATTGCCGCAAATTTACGATACATGTAGCAGCCTTCGTTCGAGAACTTAGCACTACCCATAAAGTAAAGTGAATCTGGACCAGATTCCTTACGGATATCTAGCATCTGGTCACCAACTTCGTTCAAAGCTTGTTCCCAAGATAGTTTCTTCCACTTGCCATCAACAAGTTTCATTGGGTACTTAAGACGCTTCTCACCGTGACCATGTTCACGTAGCGCAGCACCTTTAGCACAGTGTCCACCGTTGTTGAATGGGTGATCAAAAGCAGGCTCTTGACCTGTCCATACGCCATTTTGTACTTCTGCGTATAAACCACAACCAACAGCACAAGCACTACATACTGTGCGCTTGATTTCAGTGGGTGCATCATGTGGGACATCTTTGGCTTCTGCTCGGCGCATCATGCCTGTACCCAACAACGAAGCTGCAGCAATACCACCAGATGTGATACCAGCTTGCTTCATAAATTGACGACGGCTAATACCTAGAGTTTTTTTCTCTACAGTAGGTGCCGCGTTGGATTTACGAGTTAATTGCATCGCTTAAATTCTCCTAAACTAGCCGCGTAAGCTATTGTAATAACTGCGAACGTGAGCAGTTTCTTGATAGCCATTAGCACTCTTAGTGCTGACATTATTTTCACTTGCTTGAGCTACACTCACGCCTGTTGCGGCGATTGCGACACCTGCGGTGCCACCAATTGTGAGCGCTTTCAGCAAAGATCTGCGGTTCAGATCAGGCTGTTGCTTCTTCATTTTTGCTCCTGGTATGGAAGGAATATTCTTTATTAGAAATTATCAGGGCACCTTTTTCTACGAGCTCATAACACGGCCACTTGTTAATCAAGTGTTATCATCAAACGAGTTAGTCAAAAGAAGGTGATTGTTATTAAAAACATCCATAAGTTTCGCGGACAATATATGAGAAAAAGGCAGCAGGAAAATTGATCTGAATCCAATTCAGCTGCGGAAAACATCATCAATACCACTAAAGTGTTAGCTTAATCATGTTTTATATAATGGAGGTGTTTAGGCGGTACAAGTAAAGCAATAATGCGCATAACTAATTGTTAATAACAATAGTAACTTAAGCGTTACATTGTTTAGCAGTAGAATAACTTAGCGTGATAGATTTTTAAGCAAAACAGAGCCTCTGAAAGAATCTGAAATAGGGGGAGATTACTTATCAAATGCATTAAAATCGTTCGTGGATTACAGGCAAAAAAAAGCCCCCGACTTATTTGGCCAAGGGCATTTATGACTTACAGCTTAAGACTTATAACTCATAACCAGAGTTTAATCTTTATACTCTAAGGTACCGTTTTCTTTGATTTCGTCATACCAAAGATTGTGGTGCTGAGAGGCCCAGTTTTCATCACAATAACCAGAAACCATGCACTCCATACCACCTTCACTTAATACTGTCGCCATCCAAATATGCACGATAGTAAAGGCGATGATGATAATCGCACTAATAGCATGAATTAACAGTGCAGCCATAGAGGCTTCGCGTGGTAGATCCAAACCTGGCAATACTAGCATTAAACCTGACGCGGCAATAAATAGCCCGAATAAGGTTAATGACCAGAACCACATTTTCTCACCAGCATTAGCAAAGCCACTATCAGGATGCTTGCCTTTAAATGGACCAAAGTTGATATAACCACCAACTACTAGGAACCATTTTAAGTCATACATCTTGAAGGTTTGCATTGGCATCCATTTAACAACACACAGGATCCAAGACACAATAAATATCGGTCCGACCCAATCATGTATCGTTTTGGTACCATAGATGAGACCAGCCCAGAAGCCTTCCCCAACATAAGGCTGCAATACATATTTACCCAGCATGATATTTAAACCAGTAAAAATCAGTGCCAAACATGATGTCGCTAATACCCAGTGGATCCACAGGTCTGCTTTAGTCCAACGCAGCACCATTTTTCCAGAAAAGCCCTTACTCAGCTTAGAAGGACCATTTACCAAGTAGAAAAACAGGAACGCAGCAAATACACCGACAACAGTAATACCCATCACTGGTGTTAAGTACTGGTTTCTTACGTCTTTACCTTGGTTACCCGCAACGTTAATCAATACACCTGGCTCAATACCTTGAGCTGTTGTAAAGCCTGAGTCGCCTGCTCTTACCGCGCGCCAAAGATCAGCTTCACTGGTTTTACCCGCTTGCTGTTGGCTCGATTGTTCATCTGCTGCTATTGCTGATGTGCTAAGTCCCAACCCCATAGAAAAAACCAGAGGGATAACTAGCATTGCGAACAAGCTGCGCAGTGATTTCATATACATATTCACTCCTTAATTGGGCTATACACCAAAGTGCATAGCCCTATTCAGCCCTACGCGCCAGTCTTTGGGGTATAGCCCCATATTGCGCCAGGGTTTCCTCTAGCTGCAATACGCTCACGGTAGATATCAGATACTACGCCAGCATCACCCGCTAACAGTGCTTTAGTTGAACAAAGCTCTGCACACATTGGCAATTTGCCTTCGGCGATACGGTTAGCACCATACTTCTGGCGCTCTGCATCTGAATGAGTCTCTTCTGGGCCACCGGCACAGAAAGTACACTTATCCATCTTGCCGCGACTACCAAATGCTGTCTTCTGAGGGAACTGAGGCGCTCCGAAAGGACAAGCATAGAAGCAGTAACCACAACCGATACACGTATCTTTATTGTGTAATACGATGCCATCTTCAGTGCGGTAGAAACAATCTGCAGGACAGACTGCCATACAAGGTGCATCAGTACAGTGCATACATGCCACTGAGATTGACGCTTCACCCGGTACACCATCATTGATAGTGACTACGCGACGACGTTGAATGCCCCACTCTAGAGCGGAATCGTTTTCGTTTTTACATGCTGTGACGCAACCGTTACACTCGATGCAGCGTTTGGTGTCACATAAGAATTTCATGACTGCCATAATGGCTTATCTCCTCATCAAGTTAATTAAGCTTTGCTGATCTGACACAAAGAGGCTTTCGTCTCTTGCATCTGAGTCACAACGTCATAGCCATAGGTCATTACAGTGTTGGCAGATTCGCCAATAACGTAAGGTACTGTTCCTTCGGGATAGTTCTTCTCAAGGCTCTTACCTTCGAATACACCCGCAAAGTGGTATGGCATGAAACATTCGCCAGCGGTAACTCGAGGAGTTACCATCGCTTTAACTGTGATTTTTGCCCCTTCAGGACTATGAACGAAAACATCATCACCATCACGTAAACCGCGATCAGCAGCATCCGCAGGGTTGATCTCGATAAACATTTCTTGCTGAAGTTCTGCAAGCCATGGATTTGAACGAGTCTCTTCACCACCACCTTCGTACTCTACCAAACGCCCAGTTGTAACGGCGAGTGGGAAGTCTTTGGCAAAATCCTTTTCCTGAATTGATTTATACAGGGTAGGAAGGCGCCAAACCATACGATCATCATAAGTTGGATACTTAGAAACCAAGTCACGACGTGGTGTATAAAGTGGCTCACGGTGTAATGGAATATCATCAGGGAAGTTCCAAACGACGCAACGCGCTTTAGCGTTACCGTAAGGAATACAACCGTGCTTGATAGCCACTCGCTGAATACCACCTAAGATATCTGTCTTCCAGTTCTTACCTTCAGCAGCAACTTTCTCTTCAGCCGTTAGATCATCCCACCAACCAAGTTGCTTAAGCATCTTGTCGGTAAACTCTGGATAACCATCTTGGATCTCACTGCCTTTTGAGTAAGAACCTTCAGCTAAGATATTGGTGCCATTATGTTCAACACCATAACGAGCACGGAAATTACCGCCACCGTTAATCACTTCACGACCAGTACGGTACAAAATTTGTGTACCTGGATGCTTCATCTCTGGAGTACCCCAACAAGGCCAAGGTAAGCCATAGGTTTCACCTTTAGCAGGTCCACCTGGTGCTTCAAGCGATTTAATATCGAAGGTGCCCCAGTTTTCTTGGTGCATTTTCAAACGCTCTGGGCTTTGACCGGTGTAACCAATGGTCCACATACCGCGGTTGAATTCACGGGTCATATCTTCAATCAACGGCTCTTCACCATTCACCTTGATATTCTTACAGAGCTCACTTTCAATGCCCCACTTCTTCGCCAAATTATACATAATCACATGATCTGGCTTACATTCGAATAGTGGTTCAATCACTCGTGAACGCCACTGTAATGAGCGATTAGACGCTGATACAGAACCGTAAGTTTCAAACTGTGTTGCCGCAGGAAGTAAATAAACACCATCCGTACGTTCGTGCATGACACCCGCCATAGTTGGATATGGATCCACTACAACCACTGTTTCCATCTTGTTCAATGCTTCACGCACTTCACGACCACGGGTTTCAGTGTTAACTGATTGTCCCCAGAAAAATGCCATATGAACATTATCTTTCTGCGCAATATTAGCTTTATCTTCAAGTACACCATCATGCCAACGTGAACATGGGATACCTGCAGAGGTCATTGGATCTTGGCCTAAATGTTTCTCTTGATCAAAGCGGCTCTTAACCCACTCATAATCTAAGTCCCAAACATTACACCAGTGCTTCCAAGAACCTGTTTTTAATCCATAATATCCTGGCAAAGTATCACATAATAAACCAAAGTCAGTTGCACCCTGAACATTATCGTGACCACGCAAAATATTCGTACCACCACCAGACACGCCCATATTACCTAGGGCTAACTGGAGAATACAGTATGAACGAGTGTTCGCATTACCGATGTGATGCTGAGTACCACCCATACACCAAACAACTGTACCAGGCTTAGTTTCAGCTAAAAGCTTAGCAACACGGTACATCTGCGCTTTTGGTATCCCAACCACGTTTTCAACTTCAGCTGGATCATATTTTTTCACTTCTTCACGGATACGTTCCATACCGTAAACACGCTGATTAATGAAATCTTGATCTTCCCAACCATTTTCGAAAATGTGCCATAACAGGCCATAGATGAATGGAATATCAGTACCCGGACGGATATGTACGAACTCATCAGCCTTAGCTGCAGTTCGAGTAAAACGAGGGTCGACAACAATAATTTTAGCGCCACGCTCTTTACCTTCCAGAATATGCTGCATCGCGACAGGATGCGCTTCTGAAGGGTTAGAACCGATAAACATCATCACTTTGGAGTTGCGCATATCGTTGATTGAGTTGGTTTGCGCACCGTAGCCCCAAGTGTTTGCAACACCGGCTACAGTGGTAGAGTGACAAATACGCGCTGAGTGGTCGACATTGTTGGTGCCCCACATTGCCGCTAATTTGCGATACATATAACATTGTTCGTTAGAGAACTTGGCACTTCCCATGAAGAAAACTGAATCTGGACCAGACTCTTTACGGATATCAAGCGCTTTTTGTCCCACTTCTTCAATCGCTTGTTCCCATGAAAGACGTTTCCACTTACCGCCTTCTAGCTTCATTGGGTATTTAAGACGCTTAGCTCCATGACCTACTTCACGTAAAGCCGCACCTTTTGCACAATGTCCACCCGCATTAAATGGGTGATCAAATGCAGGTTCTTGACCTGTCCAAACACCATTTTGGACTTCGGCGTACACACCACAACCCACTGAACAGTGAGAACAGATAGTACGCTTAATTTCAGTTGGGGCATCGTGAGGTACATCTTTTGCTTCTGCTTTACGCATCATTCCTGCGCCAAGCATTGATGCCGCAGCAATACCACCTGTTGCGAGACTCGCAGACTTGAGGAATTGACGACGGTTTAAACCTAAGACAGCCTTAGTAGTTGTGGCTGCTTGGTCTGTTTTGCGGGTTAATCGCATCACACACTCTCCTTTAATTATTGACTACGAAACGCTTATTTACTGCGTAACGACGCATAATAACTACGAACATGATCGGACTCTTGGTAGCCATCGCCTTTCGCAGCGGGGGCAACTTCAGGTGTCGCAGCTAGCGCTTGACCACTGACCGTTGCCACTGCGCCAGCGGCACTGCCGATCGCCAATGCTTTAAGCAGTTGACGACGACCCATGTCGGAAGCTTGCTTCTTCATAGTGTCTCCTTTGGTTTTACTGATATTGAGATAATTTGCTTAATAAAGATTAAACGTATCACTCATTTAATATAGAGATTGCTCTCTTTTTTTGTCTATGCCTGCTAACTCTAAGACTCAGCAGACATAAATTCAGCCTTACACTAACAATGGCTTACGAAGCCAGTTCGTTAGTGCTTGGTTCAATCTTTTCCGCTTCGCTGCCTGGGCAGTTAACTGGAATATTTAAACTTAACTGTTCAAACTCATTTGCTTCGATAACAAAAAATGCTTTTGCAAGTTCTGCTACCGTGGCATAAAACGCCGCGCTGGGTGTTTTAGCTAACGTTTCGCAAAAACGTGCAATCCAGCTACCCATATGGCGCTGATAGAACGCTAGCTGACGGTAACCTGGTGCTTCAAGGATCAAAGTGCCCATCACTTCGCATAAAGCGGCAACGTGATCTTCAGGTTCTTTCACTTCCTCTTCGCGCTCGAAACCAAGCTGCATTAGGTCATTACGTAACAAGGCTAATGGCTTATCCATTAGTGACCCTGTCATAAACCAGCTGCCATAAGGTAAGATTTCACCACTGCCCACACCGAGGAAAATATCGAAATACTCATCCTCAAGCTGCTCTGAAGTGAATTGCTCTGCCGCCAACTTGAGTCCAACCCAAGCTTTGGTCATATCGCTATCGTCATTAGCATCAATCTCTAATCCCGCTAAAAACTGCAATAATTCGGTGCTAGGCTGGCGACGTAATAGTGCAGCTAGTAGCTGATAAATATCCGCTCTCAACTGATCGTTTTCTGAAACTTCTCTTACTAATTCGGTCATGGCTAAACTCTTATCGCAGTTGCTTTTCAGGATCTTGAAGAATGTCTTCAAACATGTCTTTCACTCGACAGTCGCCACACATCTTTAAACGATCTGTGTTGGCACTGAAGGCACTGTGGGTTCCTACCACTTCTAGCATCCGTTTGACCATGGATTGCGTTGCGAATGGTGTGCCGCAAGTAATACATTCAAACGGGGCTTCCTCATGTAAGGTTTGACGCGCCTGACGCGCAGCTTTATCTAAATTAACCTGTGGCGTTAAGCTGATGACGTTTTCAGGACAGGCGGCTTCACATAGTCCACATTGCACGCAATCTTGCTCTACAAAGTGCAGTGAAGGCAGGTCACCACCGTCGGTTAACGCTGCAGTAGGACACGTTGCCACACAAGACATACACAAGGTGCAGCTCTCAACATTAACGCTGACACGGCCATAAGGGATGTTACTTTGAGACAGGCAAGTGTCGACTGATGCCGCTTGGTTATTGAGATGATCGATAGCCTCATAGATCGTTTCACGCTTGGTTGTAGCCACAAATTCTGCAGGTACTATAACTGGCCAGCTTGCGCTGGTAGTCAGCAGTTCAGATAACTCATCTGCACCCGCTTCCGTTAAGTGATGTTCGCTGATTAAGCTAATACGACGTGGTTGCCCCATCTCATCGAGAATGTCGTTGGCTAACGCCAGTTCACCCTTCAGCATTTGAGTTAGTGTAGGCGCTGTAGCATCAGTGTTAAGGATCAAGATTTGACGAGCGCCCCAGGCAAGAGACGACATCCAGTGATCAACACTAGCGACGGTTATCTCTTCCAATTCAACAGGGATAATATCGCCCGCTAATTGGTCAGTGACCAGTTCTGCACCTTTACCAATATCATGGAACAACACGACAGGGGCTATTTGCGCTTTCGAGCGAAAACGAGTCACCAGTTGATTCAGATAGGTATGCATAGATTGCGGAGTCGGAAGGTCATAACTAATCGCGCCTGTTGGGCACGCATTCGTACAACTACCCGCACCGTGGCAGAGGTATGGATCGATTTCGATTTTTTTCTCAACACTGGCAATCGCATCTGCGGGGCAGAAATTCAAGCAACGAGTACAACCTTCATTACCATTACGATTATGTGCGCAGATGTCGCTATTAACTTTGATATAACGCGGCTTGTCGAACTCGCCGATTAGATCGGGTAACTGCTCAATTGCTTCGGCTAGTTTGACTTGATCTTGGCCAACATAAAAATAGCCAGGCGGTAGCATTTCAAGGTTAATACAAGGACTCATGCTCAAATCAAGAATCAAGTCGAAATGCGCTTTACGAATAGCAACAACACTTAAATCCGCACTACCCTCTTCATGTTCAACTTTAACTTGGAATTGACCAAGGAAACCTTTTATCTCGATAAGCTTGTTGTAATAGCTCTCAACATCTTCAGCTGAAGTCATGACGAGCTCTAAATGTGCTTCGTCTTGGCTAGTGATGGCTTCGTTTGCCAAAATGGCACACTTACCCATGTGGGACAATTTGTCGGCTGCTAGACGCGCCAAGTCTTCTGGCCCGATAACGAGCACATTGCCCTCGGTGGTATAACTCACGGTCGGTGGGATTAGATTTTGAATAACCTGGGTCCCAGCAAGAACCTGTTGTCGAACCTCTTTGAGTCCAACTTGTGTTTCACGATTGCTCACATTGCGTTCCTGAACAGTTCTTTGGCTGCTTCTATACTTATAAGTTGCTGTTTATTTAATGCGTCTATCATTAACGCCAGCTTTACCCTAAGTACAGCAATTCACATACCAATATTGTGGAATTAAAAACACTCTATACTGACGTTAAACAACTTTGTTTGTTATGGCGTCTGGGTGCTCTGGTTCATTTTGGGCTAATTCATCATCATCAACGTCCAAAATGTCCGATACCTGTTTAGTATCGCTAACAACTTCAGTTTCAACAGTATTTTCAGCGTCGGTCATCTCATCTGACTCAAGCTCTGAAACTGTTTCAATTTCGTTCTCCTCCTCATCATCTTTTTCTTCAACGACATGACGGAATACTTTCTTTGCCAATTCAGCAGATACTTCAGCCGACAACTTAGGTTGATTACTGTAGTCCAATGCATATTCAAGCAGCCCATCAATCTCACTAAAATGAGGCTGTTTCCAAAGGGCTTTTAGTGCAGCAGATTTAGCAGCAGGGTCTACGTTGGCGCCCATAAAGCTGGCAAAACTGCCACCAACTTCAATCTTTTCTGGATCTGGAAGGTCTTCCGCAGTGAGCAGTGTTTCTTCGCCAGACTCAATGACCTCAGCATCAGTACTTTCTGCTGTGGTTAACGTCTCTGACGGTGCGAGTTCAGCTGTTACCGATTGTTCCTCAACGGCTTCAGACACCTCTATATCAGCTTCCTGCTCTACTTTCTGTCGACGCAAGTTCCAACGTGACAGCAAACCACTCATGAGTTACCCGCTAAATGATTGGTACTTGGACCTTCATTCTTGCGTCGGTTAACATGTTTCGCGCGGCGATGAGCCTTGATTTCGACTTCACCATGACGAGTAATAAACGCTTCAATCCAACACGCGATAGCGGGTGGCATCAGAATATTAAGCACCGGGGTATCGCCTTCTAGGCAGCTTGCTGCAACATTTTGATCAGCTGATAGGGCTGCGGGGATCCAGTCACCGTCATGGTTTTCATCACAAACGATGTATAACATAGCGTTATCCATGTCGATATTGATACGGTAACTACCGCGTTCGTCTTTATGCAGTTCTAGCAAGACGAGAGTGGCACCTTCTGGTGCGGCGTGGGTAGCAGGAAGGATTTGATCGACTTCCCACTGTACTGAGGTCCATCTTCCGACTTGTGTCTCAATCTTTTTAAGAGAAACGTACATTGGCCATTGGCTTTCGGTATGTTGCATTCAGTCTCCGTCTTGCCTGAGATGGCTGCCTAAATGACAGACCAACTAAATAGATACTTATCTAACAAAGCAATTTATGTGCCACACAGTTTGGGCAAAATAGTTTGAACTGGATCAACTAATATCATCCAAGACTAGGACATTTTGTCCAAATAGCAATCTGCAATAGGACATAAAAGGGCGACTGATAGCTAATAAATGTGATCTGCCACTAACTTTATCTCTTATAAAGTTAGGTACAGATATTGCTTAGTATTAGACGCATTTAATTCTCTTAACTGATGATGGGCTATATGACAGCAAACAAGAGCAACCCAACTTTAATCAAAACTAACACCGAAGTCCCCCTGACAATTGCAGTGACAGCAATTAATGAGAAGGGCGAAAAAGTGGATAAATTTATTGCTTGCGAACGCCCACTCACTGTTTATTTAAACTGGCGTCCGATAGTAACCTTGATGACATTAGGTGCCAGAGCAGAAGCTCTTGCGTTAGGTTATCTCAAGAATCAGGGCTTTATTTCTGACCTGAGTAAGCTCGAATCTGTCATTGTCGATTGGGATGTGAGCTCAGCCGCGATTATTACCAGTGAGACAATCGAAGATTTAGATGAAAAACTATCGGAGAAAACAGTCACTTCAGGTTGTGGCCAAGGGACGGTATACGGCAGTTTTATGGCTGGCCTCGATGACATCAATCTGACAACACCACAAATTAAACAAAGTACAATTTATAGCTTACTTAATAATATAAGTGCCTATAACGAAACTTATAAGAATGCCGGCGCCGTGCACGGTTGCGGTTTATGCCAAGGCGACCAGATAAAAGGTTTTGTTGAAGATGTCGGTCGTCACAACGCGGTGGATACACTTGCTGGTGAAATGTGGCTTAATCATGATTTCGGACACAACAAATTATTTTATACCACTGGGCGCTTAACCTCAGAAATGGTGATTAAAGTTGCCAAGATGGGCATACCCGTTCTGCTTTCTCGAAGTGGCGCCACGCAAATGGGGTTAGAGTTAGCACAACAAATGGGGATTACTATGATAGCTCGCGCTAAAGGTCGCCACTTTTTAGTTTATAATGGTGCTGAAAACATTGAATTTGATGCTATTTAACCTGCCAAATGATGACCAAACGATTTTGCGCCACAAGGACAGAAAATGACTGAGCCAACAGAACTGATCTACATGAGTGCTAGACAGGTCTCGGAGTATCTTGATCTCAATGAGAAAAAAGTCTACTCAATGGCGAATGATCGTATTCTCCCTGCGACTAAAATTACTGGTAAATGGCTCTTTCCTAAAATATTAATTGACCGTTGGATTATGGACTCTTGCCACAGCGGTATGCTATCAGATCGTATGCATATCACTGGCAGTGATGACCCTTTACTGTCGATGTTGGTCGCTCGCATGATGTCGCAGGTCGGTAAAAGTGAGCTCATCAGTTATAGCTCCACGGGCTCCCGTCTGGGGCTAGATCTATTATCTCGTGGTTATGCTGATGTATGTACTTTACATTGGGGCAGCGTTGAAGAGCGTGCAATCCGTCACCCTGCTTTACTGCAAGGTTACGCAAACCACCAGCAATGGGTGATGGTGCATGGTTATACCCGTAAACAAGGCTTAATGATGCGCCCCGATATGCATCACCGTTGCCAAGAACTGGACAAAATATCCCAACAGTCTTGGCGCTGGGTTGCACGTCAGGCTGGTGCTGGCAGTCAACAGCACTTAGAGCAATGGTTAATGAAGCAAGGCGCTGCGTTTGAGCAATTAAACTCAAGTTTAGTGGCACAAAGCGAGCGAGAACTTGCGGGTTATATTGCCAGAAGTGATGCGGATATCGGTTTCGGTTGTCAATCTGTAGCACTTGAAAGTGGTTTAAGCTTTGTGCCATTGGTAACAGAGTCTTTTGATTTTGTTATGCCACAAGGCATTTACTTCAGACGTCAGCTGCAACGTTTATTCAATTTACTGGCCGAGCCACAAACAAAGCAATTAGCAGCAACACTCGGTGGGTATGACTTAACGGATTGTGGCAAACTCCTTTGGAATGGACAATAAGCCCACTGTCAAAATGGTTTACAGGGTGTGCCCTGGTGAAACACCATTTGCCAAACCTCTTGGTGGTTACGCCAAATAGAGCTTCGCATAGAAAAGCTGGTGATGTTATTACCAGCTTTTTTTAGCTTGGCGCGATAAAAGACCTGACATAACCCAGCTTTGAGCTCTCGCACTTCAAAATGGCTGGTTTCAATATACGGGGCGCGTTCATCCGGTAATCGAGCGAGTACTTCCGCTTTACCAAAACGACAACCCGTTGCGGTAAACTCCATAAAGTCATCACTAATTAGACGTTCTAGCTCCCCCCGAGATGCTCTCACCTCAGGCTTCTGCAGATATAGCTCCAACTGTATGAGTAGATGTTCTAACTTGAAATTCACCACTAAACCCAACTAACTCAACCACATTGCTATCAGTCTAGGCTAAGTTTTGAAATAATTGAAATAGTTCAGCCGGTTATTTCGAACTTTAAATACACACCGGTAAGAAAGCGCATTAATAGCTTAAAGTTGATCCCGATATTGCTGCCATAACTGTTGCTGCTCAAGCGTTAAAAATGTCCAAGCCAAAATACGGGTAATTTTGTTACCTTGGTGCATCTCAATCACTTTAATCTCGCGCGCTTTAACTTTTTGCAGTAACGATTGCGCAGGCTTTAAATTCTCTTTTTTAGATACTAAGGTAGTGAACCATAAACATTGATCGGCAAACATTTGGCTTTCGGTGATCATGTTACTCAAAAACTGCCTCTCGCCGCCTTCACACCAAAGCTCCGCTTTTTGACCACCGAAATTAAGCACTCCAGAATCAGCTTGTGGTACTGCAACTGTACTTTTCTGCCCAAATTTAGCGGCACGATTTGCGGCAAGGTTAGTGAGTTTACGTGTTGTCCCGGCATTCGCTTCGGCAAGAGATGCGTGAAAAGGCGGGTTACAGATAGTGACATCAAAACGGTCACCCTTACCAATAACACCTTGAAATACATGTTGGGAGTTACACTGTAATCGAGAGGAAAACTTGTTACTAAGATCGGGGTTATTAGCAAAAATTTGTTGGGCATTGTTGATTGAAATAGGATCAACATCGCTACCAACAAATTGCCAGCCATAAGATTGGATCCCCAACAGCGGATAAATAACGTTCGCCCCGGTACCAACATCCAACGCCCTAATTTTTTCACCTTTAGGCACACGCTGCTTACTCAATTTGGTTATCGCTAGCAGATCAGCTACATGATGAATGTAATCTGCCCGTCCCGGGATCGGCGGGCATAAAAACCCTGACGGAATATCCCAAGCATCTACAGCGTAATGATGCTTAAGCAAAGCAGCATTGAGTGCTTTAACCGCTTTAGGCGCAGAAAAATCTATCGATAAATTACCAAATGCATTGGTACTCACAAATGGCTTAAGTTCGCCATAACTGTTCATTAACGCGGGAAAGTCATAGCCTGCATTGTGAAGATTACGCGGATGCATCCCTTTATTTAGCTTTGGAGCGGGCTTGTCAGTTGTCACAGATGCTAGCGTAGTAGGCGTTTTCGTCGGTTTATTCATGTTCACTCTGCTGCATAACTTCACTATGGCGACGTAAAAATCGATATCGGCTAAGGTGATTTTAATCGTATAGATATTTAGTAAAAAGTAGATTAACCACCAGATCTTTACCTGTTTCTTGTTCTAGTAGGCGATTGACCATCTCATAGCACTCTCGCCTAATTTCCTCTTTACCAGTCAACGACTTCACTTTGTCTTCAGTTTGATTACCCAAAATCTCTACGATCGCGGCTCGTAATAACGGATCGTGTCTTTCCAAACTCACTAAATCTTCAGGATTTTTTACCATTAACTCAACGCTAAGCCTGACATAGCCCAGCTTATTTCGATTAGATATGTAGTTAGTGACGATTTCAGGCTCAAAACCGTAATAAGCGTATTCCTCTAGCGGTTTGTCATTCGCAGCAAACAGACTAAAGCTGCTTAAACCTAAGAGTAATATCGCGATAATTGTTTTCATTGTGGAACTGACTCCTAGTCGATATGTGATGAGGCAAAACCTCATGCTATTTTCTTATCACGCCAACCTACCCGTTCAACGCCGACAACGGCTATCTGGGATGACACTGGCATGCTAGACTGCTTCGGTTTGCTAACATTGTACCGAGAATTAGATGAGTGTGACTAGGTTAAGCTTCCCCTATGGTGAATCAATTAAGTGGATTTCACCAGAAAAAATAACTAATTTGCCTTCGCCGCCTTTTAAAGATTGGTTGCTAAGCACCAGTAGTTTGACTGAAAAGCTAAAAGCTCAATGCCAACATTTCGAAGTAAAAGTACTAGGTGAAGACACCCTTTCACCGCTGACCAACGAGTATCCCGATTATCAACAAGTGTGGATCCGTGAGGTATTGTTAGTCTTGGATGGCGTACCTTGGATTTTTGCTCGTACATTAATCCCTGGACGTTTGCTCGAAAAAAAGCAGCAGGACTTTCTGGGCTTAGGTACGAGACCGTTAGGGGAGTTGCTCTATTCTAAAGATGAATTCACTCCGGGCAGAATTGAAATTGCACATTTTGAGGCTTGTAGCAAAATAGCCAAACTCGCCGAATCGTTAGACCAAGATACCAGCCATGCACTTTGGGGGCGTCGACGTTATTTCCAACATGAACAAGAACAACTCATTGTGAGTGAAATATTCCTACCAGCCGCTCAAAAGGCCATTGCGGCACTCACAAATTAATCGCCGTTACATTGTTCAGATTAGAGTAATAAGGCAAGCCACTTTACGCAAATACAGTGCTTGCCCAAACTGTCCAAGTTTAAATATCTAAGTCCAAATGTCTATTCGGCCACTCAGCATAATTTTACGGCGATAACCCGCAAGCAAACATAAGAGCCCTATCGATAACATGCCTAAACCGCCCCCGCTGGAACTACTCTTCTGAGTCGTGGTGGTTGTCACTGCTGACGCGACGTTGATCATACCTCTCATAACACCGATTTTACCTAGACTATCCGTTACGGTGAGTATTACATTATAGTCGCCTGCTGCTACGTATGTATGTGATGGAGATGTCTCGATACTGGTCGCGCCATCGCCAAATTGCCATGCATAGCTCAGCTCACCGCTGCCACCCACCGATTTATTATTAAAGGTCACCGACAGACCACTCACGGTTAATGTAAAACCAACATCTAGCACTGCGCTAACATTCACCGTCGTGCTATTGGTAAACTCAACGCCATTGCCGTCAGTAATGGTCAGTGTGACTAAATAGCTGCCTGCATTATTGTAGGTATAGCTAGCCGCCGCCTCAATGCTCGTTGCACCATCGACACCAAAGTCCCACGCATATTGGTAAGTGCCATCACCACCACTGACAGCTGCCGTAAAGGTAACTTGAGCGCCCTGTTGGCTTTGAGAAATAACAGCGCTCAACTCTGTCGACGGCTCAGTCATCCCACTATATTTAAACTGCACAGTCGCGCTGCGACTATTTTCTGCTTGTGTCATCACCTCTATCGATAAACCGAGCTCAGGTAATGCCATGCCAGACTCAGGCTGAAGCGGCGCCGTATAATCGCTGGCGTCATCAAATAGCTTGTTAGCCGATAAATGCTCATCAGACGAGCCGCCATAGCTGAAAAATGATTGGTTAAAGAGGCTAAACGCAGCATCACGGATCTGAAACTCAGAATCTAAACTGCCAATCAAATTCTGATCGGCATCAACAACTCCAATCAAGCTGTAGCCTGCATGTTTGCTGACTTCATTTGAACTGTAATCATTGTTCTCTAACCAAAGCACCACCCCAGGGTCGTAACGTTGACTCTTCAAACCTTTATCAACGCCTTGGAGACTCCGTAGCTGAACAATGTAGCGACGATCTTTACCTGGTCGCGTATCAGTGACACGTAAAAAACCGGCGTAAGCAATATCCGTTAAGGTTTCCGCGCCATTGAATAACACCACGGTATCAGCTTGATTAATGCTGATATCATCAATCACAATACCGTAATCTCCAACGGCTTGATCAGTAACGTAATTGATTGCTAAGCGTACATTGCGTCCAGCATAAGGACTTAAATCATACTCGAGCTCGACCCAGCCATTGGTCCCTTCGGCCGCAGCCAAATCACTCGACTTGCCCGTTATGATGTTACGTGCTGAATTTCTTCCATTGCTGGCTTTGGTGTAACGCCCTTCCAGCGCAATACCATCAACCATAATTTGAGCATAATCATAATCTAACTCAATACTCCAATGCGCTTTCATCAATAGTGTTAACGGTGTCGCCACGGGGAGTTCAATATCAAACGACATCGCATGATTAATCATGTCACCTTGATCAGAATAAAATTGGTAATCCCCCGCATAAGGGGCGGTAAAACTAACTTCCTCAGCAGGGATAGCCAGTGACACCTGATTAACTTGATCATGATTCACCGCCTCAACTAAGGCGATATCCAGTCCCGATGAGTCGAGTGTGTTTAGCAAAACTTTTTGCTCAGACACCCAATTGCCTTGATATTTACCTTGTAGGTATGAACGTGCATAAGGGCTAAATCCAGTGGGTTCGGTACCTCGAATGGCACCTGACCAACTACCTGAAGCCATAACTGACCAAAAACCGACGGGTGAGCCTTTGCCTTTAGCGCTAATATCGTATTCATCTGGTAGGCCAAGATCATGACCGAATTCATGTACGCATACCCCCAGTGCCGCATCGATAGGCTGAATAGTATAACTAGACAGCTTCATACTGGTTCCAGGGATAGTGTACGGAGTGATTGATGAACGATGCGACCAAATAGCATCGGCACCTAACATTCCTCCCCCTGTTTCTTCACCAATACTGGAGTGGAAAATCATCACATGATCTATCTCACCATCAGGTTCGTTTAAGTTACCATTTTGGTTAACGTCAAACGGGTCTTCAACATCATAAGTCGCTAATTCAGTACTACTCATCTGGGCTGTGGCGGCACTCACGGCTTCTTTAACCAGCTCTATTGCCCCAATATCATCATCTGCATCATCGTTTCCACCATAAGCTGCCGCGTTATTTGCCGCTCGGTACCAGCCTTTAACGTCACCGGTAAAAAAGAAACTACCACCCGATTCAGCCTGATAATACTCATAGCCTGTCATTAACGTTTGCCCTGTTGGGCCAGCATAACCATTGGTCGAAAACAGTAAGTTGTTATAATGTTCAGCAGTATAAGCGCTGTAATACATAGAGGTATCACTACTGCTTAAGCCATTTTTGTCATAAGGGAGATCGGGGAAATCGATCAATACCGCCAACACTTTAACGGTTTTGTTGGTGATACTTTGTGTTTGTGCAGCTGTAAAACTGACAAACTTATTTGTTTGCTTTTTTTGCTGCAGGCGGGCCGCTTCGTACCGAGCTTCACGTAGCGATATTTTTCTCGCCCCTCTTGAACGAGCTATAAAAGCTTCAACAGCCTGTTTTTTTTCGGTATCAGATGCACTGCTGGCGACTTCTCCCCGCTTAATTAACCAATAAAGAACACGCTCTTTATCGACAATATTAGCATCCGCGGTAGTGCCATAAATGGGGACTGCCAACGCTGTATTCATCACGACCAAAGCACTCAGTAAAAAGCTAATAACGGCACTTTTTTGGAAAAAACCCTTCATCTCAAGCGCTCCTCTTATTGCTGCTTTGTACTGCATAATCATTTATGCCCACTCGAATGCTGTCACTCTGTTAATAATCAGACCGCATTGTTGCAAATAAGTTTTCATCTTTAGCTATCTATTTTAGGAGAGTTTGCAGTAAAAGACCTAAACCACAGAATACGGCTAAAAATACTAGTCACAAAATCAGTGCCAATAAGTATCAATATATATAGCCCAGCCCAACATAACGCAGTCAAATTGCAGAGCTTCCATCGTTAACATAAACGATGGAAGCTCTAAATATCGAAGGATGAATACTTACTCAGGTCCGCTTAACCAAGCATCGTAGATGAGCAATAGCACCGAGGCTGACCAACTAAAGTTAGTACAATGCAAGCCTTCACCAGTGATTGGATGATAGTTTTCGCGAATAGGACTTTGTCCAATAATCCCCTCGCCTTCGGTCACAAGTTGCAATGCTAATCTTTGCGCCTGCTCGTGGTAACCATAGCGAGCGATACCTTGTAAGCCAAACAAAGCTTGATCGAGCCAGACAGGGCCGCGCCAGTATTGCGCTGCGGCAAAATGAGGACTGTCGGCACTGACGGTTGGAAATGGCATTTTGGTGCCAAACTGCTGTTGATTCAAATGACGGTCAACAATGATTTTTGCTTGCGCATTCGATGCTGCACCCGCCCATAATGGCAACCAACCTTCGACTCCTTTGCCTTTATCGATCATCAACTCGCTATCCGTTGCGGTATAGCGAATATCGTAGAAGAACCCCGATTCTGGATCATACATCTGCATCTGGATCTGTTTGGCTAGCCGCTCTGCTTCAACATCCCACTTTTGGACATCTGCATCTAGCTCAAGCACCTTTGCCATCTGCTGTAAAAAGCGCTTCTCCGCATAAAGATAGGCGTTAAGATCTACCGACTCCTGCGACACTGAATAGCCCACCACTTTGCCACCTTGACTGTTTTGCCACACTTGTAAGCTAGCGTCGGCATCAAACCTGGGGGCATTATCCATACCAGACTCCCATGCAGCAGCCTCAATAATGGCCTCGACATTGAGCTCGCCATCATCATTAATGTGCGCAGGGTGAAGATTGGCACCATACTCCGCCAGACCATTATCATTATTATCACGGTTGCGATACCACCATTGATGATAGGCAACAAGTTTCGGGTACATGCTGTTAATGAACTCACGGTCACCATCTTGCTGATAGATCTGCCATACCGCCCATGCAGCTAACGGCGGCTTGCCATTGCGTTCGTTCCAATTTCCGCCTTCACCACCACGCTCTGAGTCCTGATTATAGAAAATAGCATCGGGCAAGCTTCCCGCATCTTGTGGCCGTACTTTGTCTTGCTCTGTGTACTGGTAATCAAACATCGCCAGTACATTTGATTTAGCTAACTCAGGCTCAAATCGTGCCACTGCAACCGCTTGCTTCCAAGTATCCCAAGCCCACACGCCATTAAACCACTTATAAGTGATTGAGGGGGTAATACCATCATGCAGCAGTGCACCTGCGGGGCTGCGCCAGTTATGTATGATGGTTTGCATACTCTTGACTGCAAGCTGACGTGCCGTTTTATCGCCACCGACTAATAGCTTGTCCATTCTGCTTTGCCAGCGTTGTCGGTTGTTTACTAGCTGTTGCTCTATCTGTTGCCAATCGGGATCAGTATGCGCTTGTGCCTCTTTCTCGTTATGAAAATAACGCTGTGCGCTTTTGAATAAATAAGATTGCTTGGCAGCAATCGTGACAGGTTCAGCAATGGCCAAATAACCCGACTGGGCATTAATTCTAATCGCCATATCACGGTCAAACCAAAGCTGATATTGGGCATCCGCGAGTTGCATACGCCATGTTTGCATCACCGGCTTAAAGTGCCAGCTGATATGATTTGCGCTCGATTCAGTCTCAGAAATGAGCGAGTGTTGTGGTTGTTCTGGGTGACTGGCAAAAGGTTGGCCACGCCATACTAACTGCCATTGCTGATCGCGGTTTGAAAGATTTGTCAGCTCAGTCATCACCGTTGCAGTGCGGTTGTCGCTATAACTCAGTTTCAAACTGACTTTTATATCTGACCATGTATAGGTTTGAACCAGCCCATCGGGCTGGCTGTGAATATCAATTTTGGCGGCACTATCAAAAGATAAGAACTTATCAGTAGTGACGTTGATCAGCTGTAAGCGTTGCAAACTATCGCTAAGGTGCAGACTATACTCTTGCGCAATAAACAGCGGCCCGGTGAAGCTGCCATAGTACTCAGCAGAGTTGGGCAGATGAAAACCATGCCATGCGCCTTGATCGACATATACAGAGCCTATGCTCAAGTTACCTTTGTTATCTCGCTGCTCCATTGAAGTTGGCACTCCCTGATAAGGCAGCAAATTTTGATAATCAACAGAATCGATGGAGGTCAGACTTGCAGCACAAAGCAGTAGGCAGGTAATCATGATTGTTATTATAATTTTTGAATATTGTATTCAGAGTATTACAGGCTAGTATTTGTTCTGCAACATTTGTATTTCACGATTAAGTCCTACGATGTTGATTGGCGTAACGGCAAGTGACACCAATCAAGATAAGAGTTGTTGCTAGAGTGCCTTCATATAACTTGCAATGCCATCGAGGAACATCTGCACCGATATCATCACTAGCACCATGCCCATCAGCCGTTCTACTGCCGTTAAACCTTTTTCTCCTAACACTTTAGTAAAGACTTTATAAAACAATAGAATGATGGCACTTAATCCCCACGCGGCAAGTAATGCAACGGTCCAGTCCATCATTCTGCTGCCATCGGTATGAGCGAGCAAGATGAGCGCCGCCAACACCGAAGGTCCCGCCATCAATGGAATAGCCATTGGCACAAT
Source organism: Shewanella sp. Choline-02u-19 (assembly GCF_002836205.1). NCBI lineage: Bacteria > Pseudomonadati > Pseudomonadota > Gammaproteobacteria > Alteromonadales > Shewanellaceae > Shewanella > Shewanella sp. Choline-02u-19. Next base: position 41,848 of record NZ_PJBE01000012.1, on the reverse strand, counting down.
GAAGGGCTCTTCACCTGCTGCCAGTCCGACAACGCCACCAGGCTGTGGAAAAATCATTCTAATGGCGATCAAAAACAGAATAATACCGCCCGCAATACTCACTGATTCTGAACGTAGGTTAAGGAAATTAAGGATCGCTTCACCCGCAAACAAGAACAACATCATAATAGCTAATGCAAAAAGCAATTCACGGATCAACACGCGACGACGCTTTTTTGGCTCGATGTGCCTTAAGATGGAGGCAAATATGGGTAAGTTGCCCAACGGGTCCATAATGAGAAATAGCATGACTGCCGCTGAGAAAGTATCCATTGTATCCATTGCTTGGGTGACGCCTAATGACTTGAAAAGAAGATTATTCTAGTATGTTTTACAGTAAAGCTAACAAAAAGTTATAAAATATTTGCACTCGTCAACAATACATTAAGAATTAACATGAATTTGGCCGTAGTTATATATCAATGTAAATTCGGCTTATCGCTCTGCTAATTACCCTTAACACTGGTATACTGTGGCGCTTTTTCGCACTCGCGGATTTTAAATGGGTTCCCTATGCTGTATCTCTTAGCTAGCTGTATCGCACTATTATTAGGACCCTTGTTTTACCGGTTTTTTTCATCGGGAACGGGGTTACAAAAAGGCCTAGACGGATTCATATTCGTTTCACTGGGCGGCTTAGTGCTGATCCATATTTTACCCGAACTTTTAGAGCACGGTGGCTTTCTGGCTATTGTGTTTGTCATCATTGGTATTTGGGGGCCCACGCTGAGCGAACGCTTATTTCATCGTTACTCTGAAGTCACCCATAACCTGACCCTTATCCTTGGTGTTGGTGGATTACTGCTGCATACCATTACTGATGGCGGTGCAATGATTTTGGCCCAGCAAGACGGTAACTCACCGCTGCTTGCCCTCGGTATTATCTTGCATCGCTTGCCTGTTGGTGTCGCTATCTGGTGGCTGCTAAAGCCTCAAGTTGGCAGCCGTTGGGCGATGTTAGTTTTGACCGGTATGATGCTGCTAACGGGCATTGGCTACTTTGCTGGCGAACAGTTCTTGTCGCATCTAAGTCTGGAAAATACGGTTTATTTACAGGCGTTTGTTACAGGTTCCATATTGCACGTTGTGTTGCATCAACCCCATGGTCAACCCAATACAGATAAACAGGGTCGATTTGAGTACCACGCGGGGATAGGAAGTTTACTCGGTATCGGACTGCTCTTTCTGCTATTAATGATGGACTCTGGTGGAAATGATCATCAGCACAGTCATTCAACTGAACATCTATTGGATTGGATGCTCACCATTGCGCCGATCTTATTACTCAGCTATGCCGTTGCGAGCATTCGTTTTTACTTTGGGCTAACACCTCAAAATAAGGCGCTCGGTCAACGCTGGTTACAACGACTACTAGGCCCTGAAGCGATCATCATTACCGGCTTGTTGCTCGGACCTATTTTCGCGCTCATCCAAGCGATTTCAGTCGTTTTGATAGGTGCGTTGTTAACTTACTGCAAAGTTGAACCAACAGATCCCCATGACTCATTGCCAACCTCTGCGGTGCGTTTTGGTTTTGCCCACTTAGTTGACCGCAGTGCGCCTTGGATTGTGCTTAGCCTTATTTTAGCCAACTTAATTGGTCATCCAGCAGTGCCTTTATCCAACCCAATAGTGCAAGTTGCTGTATTACTATTGGTGTTTTTACCGATGCGTTTTTGTAATCTCGGCGCCGCGGTACTATCACTTTCATTGGCTTATAGCGGCTGGACGACAACAGCAGTAATGTTGCCATTAATTGCCGCACCCATTATCAACTTCGCGCAGTTAAAGTTAATGGGTTGGCCACAAAGAGTGGCCTTGTTTGTTCTCCTCTTCGGCTTACTTGCCGTTATTGAATGGATCCAACCGCAATGGCAGGCATTGGGGCATTTACCACACCTACTCAACAGTATGAGTCTTTGGGTGGTTGCCGCCTTGTTTGCAGCCAGCTTACTTCGCTTAGGCCCGCGTAAATTTATGAGCCGACTCATGTTACTTAAAACGAAGCCGCACGCTCATGAGCACAACCACGACAATGGTCATCATCACTAAGCCAGAATAGCTTTTCTTGGGGATGAGTATTAGTCTGTACTCATCACTCCATTTTATTCTGGCTTATGTGCATTCTATTTGTCGCCCTCGAGGCGCACCCTGAATACCCACTGATTATTTGCGCCAATCGTGATGAATTTCATCATCGCCCGACCGAACCCGCTCATTTCTGGCCCAGTCATGACCAGCTACTCGCAGGCAAAGATCTAGAGGCGGGTGGCACTTGGCTTGGTGTTAATCAACATGGCATGGTTGCGGGGTTAACCAATATTCGCGACCCTGAGTTAATTCAGTCAGATATGAGAAGCCGCGGGGAATTAGTCCTAAATGCGCTAATGGACGGTGGCATAGATGAGCCATGGTTAACACGTTATAGCCCATTCTATAATCCATTTAACCTGCTATATGGCGATGAACAGGCGCTATATTGTTTTGATAGCCGTAGCCAACAACTCATGCAACTTACGGCTGGATTTCACTCTATCAGTAACGGCGCACTTGATGATATATGGCCAAAAATGTCACGCGGTACTCAAGCGATTCAAGCGCACATAACCAATAACAGTATCCCCTGTATTGATTCGCTGTTGGCCATTATGAAGGACGGGACACAGGCTCCAGATGCCGAATTACCAAAAACAGGGGTAAGTTTAGAGTGGGAACGCCACCTTTCATCGATCTATATTCACCACCAAGAGTACGGTACCCGTTCAACCAGTATTATTCTGAAAGACAAGCATGGAAAAGTGCAGTTTTCTGAAGTGCGTTATGATGGCAAAGGCAGGGATCTAGGCCGGGATGATTTTACCTTATAAGCACTCTACACCCTAGGTGATGACGTGTACCACCATCTATAGGCTTAGTGACTAATCAGAAGTGTGATCATGGGTTATCACCCAGCGATCATCTATCTTCTCTACTAACAGGGTAAAAACACCATTGGGATTATCTTTAGCTCGCTCAAGCGCCCAGCGGCCAACAACAATCGCCGCATAATTGCTCAACATTTTAGTTTCTTTGATAGTGAAAGTCAGCTTACCCAAGGTTGCTTTATCTGGGTAATGCTTTTTATATGCAGCAAGGGTTTCTTCCCAGCCATAGCGAAACTTGCCATTAGATACAAAGCGCATTTTTTCGTTATGCCAATAGCCTTGCATGTATTCGTCTAAGTCCCCCTGGTTCCAAGCTGCTGCTTGTCCAGCCAAAACATTAGCAATATCATCCGTCGGTACCGCATTCGCGTTAAATGCTAAACATAGTAGTAAAACGCTGAACCCTTTTTTAAACATGACTCTCTCCACACTATTGCGTGTACTATACCCAAACACCATTCAGGCATCTTATTACCCATTATGGCTGTTCATTGGTAAAAGTCACAGAAAACAATAATACTAAGAATAAAGCTAGGGCGGTTTTCATTACATGTTTCAATCATTTTTCAAATTCTTACTCAAAGCCAGCGGCTGGAAAATATCGGGTGCATTGCCAACCGATCATCAATATATCGCTATCGTCGGTCCGCATACCAGTAATTGGGATTTTGTCATTGGCCTAGTCGCGCGTGGCGCTATGGGAGCCAAGGTTAACTTTTTGGGTAAACATCAGCTTTTTATTCCGCCTTGGGGTTGGTTCTTCCGCGCAATGGGCGGCACGCCCGTAGACAGAAGAAAGAATAATAACTTGGTCGATGCCGTCGTTGAGATCTTTAATAGCAATGCGAACTTTAGCTTAGCACTCGCACCTGAAGGTACACGTAGCCCAGTAGCACGTTGGAAAACGGGGTTTTATCATATCGCCAGTAAAGCTCAAGTCCCCATCGTCACTGTGGGGTTAGATTTTGGCAGTAAGACCGTTGTCATTCCTGAAGGCAAAGACACCACCGATGATATCCAACAAGATATGGATAATATCATCGCTTTCTATCGCTCCATTAAGGGACGTCATCCCAAAGTGATCCCTGATTTCCAGCGCTAAGCATCATTGCCTAAAGATAATTTGCCCGCTATAGTGCAGCCAGATCCTAGACATTGTATAAAATATTATGATTTTTGATACTTGGCTGCTGTACCTTTTCGCCATTCTGCTTATTGCTATCTCCCCCGGCACTATGGCCGTGTTATCGATGGGGCACGGTATTCATTATGGTAAAAGCCGCTGCTTAGCGACCGCTTTAGGTAGCGTGACTTCCGCACTCATACTGATGATGGCATCCGCCGCGGGTTTAGGTGCGTTATTAAATGCAACAGAGTATGGCTTCACGATATTGAAATGGTGTGGTGGCGCTTATTTACTCTTTCTAGGCATAAAACTACTGCTCACCAAAGCTGATGGGCAAGGCCTCAAGCTAGCGCAAGCAAAAGGAAATGGAGCGCCTCTGCAGCTATTTAAACAGGCCTTTTTAGTCGGGATAAGCAATCCAAAGGATCTACTCTTTTTTGCTGCTTTATTCCCACAGTTTATCGATATCACCCTGCCGCAAGGGCCACAGTTAGCTATATTGGCGCTAACCTGGGCGATAGTCGACTTTAGCTTCGTTATGATTTATGCGTGTATGGCAAATGTACTTGCGCCAACACTAAAATCCAGCAACAAACTGCATTGGTTTGATCGCACCAGCGGCGGGGTATTTATTACCCTCGCCGCCATTTTATTGATCCGTTAAATTATACCAATTCCACTAAAGATGTGATCAATTCAGAGCTTTCTCAGGGCTTTCAATTCAAGGCGCATTGTGGAAGAAATGGTTATTCCCTTTTAAGACCATGCAACGCAGCAGTGAATCTCCTGAGAAGCTCACTGCGTGCGGCTGATGTTTAAGGCATAGGAAATCCCTTAACACAGCGCATGTGGCTTTCGATATACGCCTGCATGGATGCAGAAGGTAGAGCGAAGCAGGATGCTAGAGCCGAGAATAACTATTAGCTACAACCCACGTGCTTCTCTAAAGTGATTTAAATTCCCGCTGAATGACCAACTATTTAATGGAATTGGTATTACAGGATAAAGCCAATATAGCCCTGCAGCACAATTAGATTAACGATATCGATAAAAAACGCACCCACAATCGGCACTACCATAAATGCTTGTGGAGAGGGGCCATTTCGAGACACTAACGCCCCCATATTCATCACTGCCGTTGGGGTTGCCCCCATACCAAACCCGCAATGACCACCCGCAATAACGGCAGCATCATAATTCGAGCCCATCAATCTAAAGGTGACAAAATAAGCAAAAAATCCGAGCACTATTGTTTGCACTAATAAGATAATCAGCAGAGGAATGGCCAGATCAAAAATCTCCCATAGCTTTAAGCTCATTAATGCCATCGCTAGAAACAGTGATAAAGAAACGGTACCCAATATATCTACACATTCACTATTGGTTTTATACCCGCGAGTTAATTCGGTAAGATTGGTTATCACCACACCAAGAAACAATGCATAGACAAAGTCAGGCATTTTTAACCAGCGGATCTCAAACACCGATACCAAGTGCTCAATCCACCTAGCACCCACTACGCAAAGTAACAAAATAAACAAGGTCTCCATGACGCTTTTGGCGGTGACTCGGTCCTCTTCAAGCTGATCATAGGTAACAAGATCGGGGTGATCTTTATGATGATTTCCCCCTATGCCATAAGATGATACCAGTTTGTTTTTATCAATTAATCTCTGTGCAACAGGGCCACCAATAATCCCGCCCATGACTAGACCAAATGTTGCGGCGGCCATCGCAAACTCTAGCGTACTCATACCATAATTGTCAGAAAACGTTTGTGCCCAAGCGGCACCAGTACCGTGACCGCCTGATAACGTAATAGAGCCTGCAACCAAGCCCATTAATGGTTCTAAGCCTAATGCTGTCGCTAGACTCACGCCGACGGCATTTTGAATAACAATGTAGATGGAGGCTATGCCAAGGAAGATAAACACCTTCTTGCCTCCTTTAGCTAACAGCTTATAGCTTGCAGCCAAGCCCACCGTACTAAAAAACATTAGCATTAAGGTGTTCTGCATCGGCAAAGAGAACTTAAGGGTAATATTCTGAAAATGTAAGGCGGTGGTAATGGCCGCAACCACTAACCCACCGATAATGGGTTCTGGAATGTTGTACTTTTTAAAGAAACCCACATGGCGATTAACACTATGCCCGATAAATAGCACCATTATCGCGACCAAAAATGATTCTAGTTCCCCGATTGAATATACGATATCCATGAAACTCCTATCCGTTACATCGGCTTCGCAGTTAGCACTGCTAAGCTAAAATTAGCCGAGCATTCTGCCATATCTATTAGGGTAATTAATATTAGCTGAGTCCGAAATATGAATATTCATGTAATAAAACCACATTTTTGAGCAATAATTACTCTACGCCATCTCTTAGAGAGCCTTTTCCGCTACCTCTAATGCTTCCAAACGATCTCTTTCAGCTTTAGAAACGTATTTTGGTTTGTTACTAGTATTCATTTTGGCGTTGGCTTTTTTAGCCTTACCCATAAATTTTTTGGTGATTTTTTTAGTGCGGTTCATTGTATTACTTTAGTATAAATTCATGTGATAGATTATAACTTAAAATCGACATATCTGTTTTTATGAACCAAACATTTATCCTTTTGTGGCTAAAAAGGAATGCTTATTATCTTGCTATTGCAGCGTGGCTTACCAATTCAGTTTTCCCGTGTAGCATGGTAATCTAGACGCCTTAAAAAGGTGCTTATAGCCCGTTTTATATTAGGCCAGGTTGATCTTTCGAGCTTAGTTTTTGTTCGAATTCAATCATTTTAGTACAAGGCTTGATCGATGATGCATAGCTAGCTAAGCGGAAAGTTCTACATAGTGATGAAATATTACCAAAATCATCTGCGGAGCAAAGGTTTGCCTCAGCTTGGTTTTCAAAACGGTATCCTCATATAACACCGTTATCAAATCGATCTGAGCGAACATGAACTTTGGTTAAAAGTATTAATCAACCATATTCTTGTATTAGATGCAGAGGTGGGAGCTGTTGAAAGGCTCAACATTTTAAAGCACAGAGCTAACGAGTTGAGTCATCGCGAATGGTATATTATATATGGAAAATATTGCAGTAATAAATTCAATCTAACTGACATCAACGTCTATATGACGACTTGGTTATATAGACAAATAAAGCTTCCGGTTGAAAAGTTTAAGTTTAAGTTTAACTTAAAGCAACTGAAGAAAAATCACATCAACTAAGTCACAGCTCTAGCAACATACTCATGAGTATGGTGCCACATATAGAAGTGTTTAGGTATAATCTCCCAAATAGTCAATGATGAATCATTTAAGAGCCCTAAAATGAAAAAAGTAGCAATCTTCTGCCATAATCTCTTTGCCAACGGCACTGTAAAAGTAGCACTAACTCAAGCAGAAGTTTTGCAAGAGGCTGGCCAAGATGTACACCTCTTTATTTTCAATGAAGAAGGTGACTTTACTCCCCCTAAAAACGTCACCATTCACTATGTTTTTAAATCACAGAAGTCTCTGTCATTAGCAGCTCAAAAAAATAGGCTGATACAATGTGTGCAGAACATTGAAAACAGCGAGGGGGAGTTTTCACTTTTTTTGTGTAACTCCACCGATTGCGATATCGTCGTCAATGGTTGTGACTTTGATCCTTGTTACTATTTTTGCCACTGCGCACTCCAGCAAGAGCTCATCATGGAGTTAAAACGCGGACCAATCCATTTCTTACGCCGCTGGCGAAAAGCAAAGGCACTTATAGGCAAACGCATTATTACGGTTTCGGAAGGGATCGCTGATGAACTTAAGGCGACTCGTTGGCTGAAGCCTAAAAGCGTGCAGGCAATATACAATCCATTTCGAATAGATGAGATAAGAGAAAAAGCCAAAAAGGAAGTCGATGGGCTACCGAATGAGCCATTTATGATCCATATCGGCCGAGTAACCCGACAGAAGCGCCTAGATATTCTCTTCCAAACATTAAAGTTAATGCCAACAGCTCCTCGATTGGTACTGTTAACCAACCGTCCAGAGAAAGCCCGTAAACTAGCCAAAAAATATGACGTTGAAAATCGTATTATTACACCAGGATTCCAAAGTAACCCTTATGCTTGGATAGCCCGAGCTGAATTGATGTTGCTCAGTTCAGACTTTGAAGGACTGCCGACCGTGTTGATCGAATCACTTATCTGCCAAACACCCGTCGTGAGCACTCGCTGCCCCCATGGGCCTAGTGAAATTTTAACTGGAGAACTGGCACAATATTTAGTCCCTAGACGTCAACCCGAGTTATTAGCAGCATCGGCATTAGCATGCCTGCAGAAGCCACCATTACTGGAAAACCTACCGATCCTCGATGCTGTGGCTAGCCAATATATCGCAAAGCAATATATTGCGCTTTGTGCTAATAACTAAATGGTGTACAAGGCTACCAAAGCTTCACTCTAGTGGCCTTTTACTTACTTTAAAAACAAAATCAAGCAACGTAAAAGCAGCAATTAATCAACAAATAACTTACTGTTTAAGCTCAAGAAACGTGATGATTTTTATGCGATAATATTAAGCATGTTTTGTGAATTAACCATTGATACGCTGATAGATATCTCTTTTTCGTATTTCATAATGAAATACACTCTCAGCTCTTCGATTACTCCAGCTTTTAACCCGTAGGTGAAACATGTATATTCTTGATTGCACACTAAGAGATGGCGGCTATTACAACAATTGGGATTTCTCTCCAGAGGTAGTAACAGCTTATTTAAAAGCAATGGCTGTAGCAAAAATTGATTATGTGGAGTTGGGGCTACGTAATTTTCCTAAGCAAGGTTTTGACGGCCCATTTGCTTACACCACTGAAGCTTTTATTAAAGGCCTTAATTTACCGTCAGGTCCAACCTACGGTGTAATGGTCGATGCTAAAACCATTCTTGATGCACCTATGTCGATTGAACAAGCTGTAGATGCATTGTTCGTTGATGCAATTCAAAGCCCTGTCGATCTTGTTCGTGTTGCAGCCCATTTTCATGAAGTCGAAAACTCTGAAGCCATCGTTCACGCCCTCAAAGCCAAAGGCTATATCGTGGGTTATAACTTGATGCAAGCAGGTGGTAAACCTGACGCTATAATTGCTGAAAAAGCAGCAATAGCGGCTAAGTGGAATGGCCTAGATTCGCTTTATTTTGCAGATTCTCTCGGTAATATGGATGCAGAAGAAGTCACTCGTATCGTCAAAGCCCTTCGCACTCAATGGCAAGGTGATATTGGCATCCATACCCACAATAATATGGGTAAAGCTCTCGACAATACTATCACCGCAAAAAACCTAGGCGTGACCTGGTTAGACGTCACTGTCACAGGTATGGGCCGTGGCGCTGGTAATGCGCAAACAGAAAGTTTACTGGCTGTCATAGATAGTAATACAACGCCATATCAACCTTCTGCCGTTTATGAACTGGTTATTCGCCATTTCGAGCAGATGCAGAAAGACTATGGTTGGGGTAGCAGTTTACTGTACTTTCTTGGTGCACAAAATGATGTACACCCAACTTACATCCAAAACCTCATCTCGAATAAGCATTACGGCACCGAAGAAATAGTAGGCGCCATAAACTACTTAAGCCAACTTGAAGGTACAACGTCATACAATGGTGACGTGATGGAGTCAGCCATTTCTTTCGACACTTCCACCAAAGCGATATCTGGTACCGATAAGTTACTGGGCAAATTCAAAGATAAAGAAGTGCTTATTATCAGTAATGGCCCAAGTCTTAAGCGCTACTTACCCGCAATAGAAGCTTATATCCAAGATCGTCAACCTATTGTTATTGCGATCAATGCAGTAAGCACCTTGGCATCAAAGTTCGTTAATTATTACTGTGTGTCTCATAACAGTAAGTTCTTGTCTGAACATGATGTTTATAAGAATCTGCAGCAACCTCTGATCATGCCAGCACACCGATTTACGGATGACGAGCTTAGCAATGTCTCTAATAAATTCTTTGATTATGGCTTAAATATTGAAGCTGATGAGTTTATTGTTACTGATAACTATTGCGCTGTACCTTATGATCTCACTGCGGCTTACGCACTCGCAATAGCAGTGCACGCGCAAGCTACGCATATTTCGCTTGTCGGTGTTGATGGTTATGAGCGCGGGGATATTCGTCAAGCAGAGATGATTGACTTGTTGGCGAAATTCAAAGGTTTTGCGCCAACACTGCAGATTACAGCACTGACGCCAACAAGCTATCCAATCCAACAAGGCTCTATTTATGCACCCAATTTATAATTACGATCTATATATTTTTGATTGTGACGGGGTCATTTTAGATTCAAACGCACTTAAAGTGCAGGCGATGAAGGAAGCACTTGAAGCGCTTTCTTTTACTCCTGAGCTAGTTACTGAGTGCGTGACCTACTTTGCCAATAATTTTGGTAAGTCTAGGTTTCATCACATAGCTCATTTTGTTAATGACATACTTGAGCTCAAAGATGATCAAAAATCAACAATTGAAGAAAAAATACTCTGTGATTTTTCTTCTCAATGTAAGGCACTATATCTAACAGCAAAGCTCACTCCCGGCTTCTTAAACTTAATCCAAGCGCTGCCTGGACAAAAGTTTGTCGCCAGTGGTTCAGAGCAAAGCGAACTTCGCTCTGTATTCAAAAGCCGTGGTCTCGATAAGTATTTTGTTGATATTTTTGGGTCTCCCACACCAAAAGCCCAACTACTGGCCGACATTTTACAGAGCCAAGCACACAGCAAAGCGCTGATGATTGGCGATGCAGTGTCTGACTTTGATGCCAGCCAAGCCAACAATATTGATTTCATCTGCTATGTGCCATTTTCGAACGTGCCGCTGCGAATGCAATCACTAGCTAATGAACATCAGTTTGAAGTTATTGAGCGTTGGCCCCAACAAATATAAATCAATAATTAGAAATTGGATCCTCATAATATGAAATATGCAGTCGTCATTCCCGCTCGCTACCAATCAAGTCGCTTTCCGGGCAAGCCTTTAATCGATATCTTAGGAAAGTCGATGATACAGCGTGTTTGGGAGCGTTGCTGCACAGCCGTTGGCCAAGATAAAGTCTATGTTGCCACTGACAGTGATAAAATCCAGTCAGCGGCTGAACAGTTTGGCGCTCAGGTCATTATGACTTCATCAAACTGCCTAACCGGCACCGATAGGCTTGCGGAAGCTAACCAACAGTTAGGTTGTGACTTCGTTATCAACGTACAAGGTGATGAACCGTTAATCGAGCCTAACGATATCCTCAGTGTGATAAAGGAATATCAGCGACAACCAGAAACGGTGATAAATGCTATGTGCCCTATCACTGCTGAAGAGGAGTTTCGCTCTTTTACGGTACCAAAGGTGGTGGCCAGTAAAACAGGGAACTTACTCTATATGAGCCGTTCACCTATTCCAGTTAGTAAGACTAATGAGTTTTCATTTGGCTTTAAGCAGGTATGTATTTACGCCTTTTCTAAAGCTCATTTAGAGTTTTTTGCATCTCATCAGCAAAAAACGGCTATTGAGCAAGTAGAGGATATTGAGATCCTACGCTTCTTAGAAAATGATATTTCGGTTCAGATGATTGAAGTTGCTAGCTCCAGTATTGCTGTCGATGTACCAAGCGATGTCGATAGAGTGATTAAGGCGTTAAATTAACGTGAGAGGTTGAGAGGTAGGCAGTAACAAGTATCACTGCCTATTGCCAAGCTACAATTTCATATTATTGATACGATCAGCAAGCTTTTTAGGAAATTCAAAGTACGCTGGCGCTCTCGCGTAGATGACTTCGTCACTATAATTTCCGAAACAGCTACAAGCGGTAGAGTTCAACGACACCACACGATGAACTCTAACGTTTAACATAGTAATTAACTCACTTGGAAAACTGGAGTTCAATATAACTGAATCAGGGAAATACTTGTTATAGTCCGTTGTTTCTCGAGGGTGGGGTTTAATCACTAATTTCAACTCATCCATACCGAGCTCTTCAATCAACATCTTATAACCGCGAATTTTTTGGGCCTCTGTATAGGCGAAATCTTCACTCCAAGGTTGAGTAAATAACAGGTTGAACTGGCTATTAATAGAGTCAAAAGCTGTCGCATCGATACCGAATACATCTAATATCTCTGTCTTTTCCACACTCGTTTTTTCCAGCCAAAGTTTAAACATATCAACAGAACTAATTTTAGATTGATACTCTTCTTTAGCATCTATTTCTGCCGCAACAATGAACTTCTCGACACGAGATATTCTAACGGGTTCTTTTAGAACCAGTAGCTTAGCTAACGCATTTGCGAAACCTCTATTTCTTGCACCAAGCGTTAACTCATTGCGAGTTGAAGTGCCATCCTCTATCTGAACTCTAGGCACAGATACGAGCCAGTTATTGATATCTTTAACGTTTCCAATACAGGTAGAATAAGCATTAAAGAGATTTTTCTGTTGCAGTTTTTTCTGTACATAAACCAATGGATTCTGCCCTAATCTAGGCATTGGCTTCGGCATATACTCTAAGCTTTCATCCAGTACACAGGCATACTTTTTCAGCCTGTGTAGGCTATGCACAGACATCCTATCGCCAAAAATCAAATAGTCCCTTTTTTTCCAATCACTATCACAAAGCATAAACAGAAATAGACTGTAATAAGTATTCTCGAAAACAAGTACTTTTGCATCATCATTGATGATCGTTGTCATATTAAATTTTGACATAAGTTTATAACTTCCAGTAACCCAGCTTCTTGCGCATCTTGAAATGACGCAACAGATTAGCGGGTTTAGGTTTAAGGTCATCGGTACCTTGTGCAATCAATTCATCTACTGCGGTTAAGACACGCTCACTAGACAAACCATCACGGTACGGGTGGATATCATCACAATATTGCTCAATTTTCGCCATCAACTCCGCAGGTTTAGCTAAAACTCGTACTAATGCAGGCTGAATATCTTCAATATGATCGACATTCACTAGATGTGAACGTTTAGTCTTATTATTAAAGGTCACCACAGGTTTACCCTGCAATAAAAACATAATCAATATCGATGAAGTATCACATAGCATCACATCGGCAGCTTTCAATAACGGCAACACATTATCGGTTTCAACGAAGGTCAGATTCTCATTCTCGAGTGCTTTGTATTTTTCAACAATCTCTTGGCTCATTTTGGGGTGAAATTGCACCAACCAGCGCCAATCCCCCTGCGTCGACATCGCCTTAATCTGCTCATAAACTGCAGGTGCGCAGGATAAACTACGAGAAAATGTCGAACAAAAGAGGATAACAGGTCGATTATCGCCCTCTACAGCGTAGGGCTGTGGCAAATCTCCTTTAAACATGGGATCTAGTGTTGGCCAGCCAGTTTCAGCCACTTTAAACGTAGCAAACCTTTCAGCCAACCGAATAAATGGCAAGGTGGTAGCGGGACCTTGGGTGCAGTAAAGGTCAAAACAATCGCGTATTTCAAAATGGTCTTCGCGGCCTTTATGGTTCATTTTCCCTGCATTAAAACCATGAAAAACGCCCACTTTCACGCCAGGGATAAAATTGGGAACCACGTTGCCTGGAACCAGAACCGCATCAGGCTGCCAAGCTTGTACTTCTGTAACCGTGGATAATCGCTTTTCGGTCGGCTTCAGAAATGAGGGGTTCACTTCATCACCTTCGAAAAACCAGCACACCTCATCACCTCTCGCCCTAATTGCGCTCTGCAACGGCCTTAAGATGGCATAGGAATAACTTTGTGCGATATATAATAGATAACGCTTGCTGCTTGAACTCACAACAATTCCCCCCGAAAACGTTTCAATGTTTATTTAACCAAGGCCAGATATTCTTGAGCAATACGTGCTGCACTTACTTTTGCCAAAATATCAACTTCTACCAATGACGGCGGTGACACCAACACTTCATCCAACTTAGTTGCCAATGCCTTTGGATCACGACGCGGGACTAAGAATCTTGCGAGCTCTCCCGTCAAAATCTCACTCGGACCATGAGGACAATTAGTACTGACCACTGGCGTTCCACACGCTAGCGATTCAATTAATACCGTAGGTAACCCTTCAAAATCAGAACTCAACACTAAGGCTTTGGCATTGGCTATCCACGGAAAGGGATTTGGTTGAAACCCCGGAATAATCACCCGCTGTTCAACCCCATACTTCTTGGCGGCTTTTAATGCCTTTTTAGGGTTATGACATAAGAGTACAACGGGTATTTGGCTTTCCATTTGTGCGATGGCCTGAAACAACACATCGTGGCGTTTCTGCTTTACGTAACGTCCAATATGGATCAAGTAATCGCTATCAGGAATGCCCTCTGCTTTCTGTTGAGAAAGCGCAGTGATGTCGTCAAATCCAAAGGGGTTATAGATACACTGAATCGAAGCTGGTGCGATCCGCTTTGTTTGCTTTATTTCATTAGCAATACCCTGAGATACCGTCACCAAATGATGGCCATTTAAAGCCTTTTTAGCCCAAAGCTTCTTTAAAAATGCAAACGGGCCTAACTTAGCGTGTCGACTTAGCTCCTCTTCAACAGAAGCATGTACCACGACAAACAACGGCGACACCTGGGTTTTGGTCATTAATCGATTGGTTTTATCTAAATTGGACAAAAACAGATCAAACTTTCCGACACTCGATTCAATTTGCTTAATTTTATTTGTCAGCTTTGCAACAGCAGGTGCCAAATTCCAAAATCGATTAAAGTCTTTATCTTTTTTTTCAAAACAGACATGCACTGGTAAGCTATCAGGTATATCGAAAGCAACATCATCTGTCATAACTAAGAAATGTGGCTCATGCCCCATCGCTGTAAATTCGTTAGCAAGCGTTAACATCACTTTTTCTGCGCCGCCACCAGCCAAACTGTCAATTGCTATTGCAACTCTCATTGCCAAGCTCCAAATTTAGAATGAAATAAATCGCTTATTATAGTCATGCCAATATCTAATCCGTTTTCACAATCACACATCGCAAGTGCTGACTGCAGTGCGAGTTCATTATCTGTTTTAATTAACGTTATTAAGTGCTCAGTCATCAGTTGTGCATTTAGCTCAGAACTTATGGTAAAACCAGCCTCTTTACAGACTTTAACGCGATAATTTTGATCTTTAGCGACTGCGATAGATAAGGTCACTTTCTTTAGTGCTATAGCCTGTAATAACGTATCACCGCCACTTAACACGGCCACTTTTGCTGCATCAAGTAGATCAATTAGCGCTTCATGACTGAGCGTTTTAATCGCGATAACGCCTTCAACTAAGGGAATGTCATGGGGGTAACTCGGTCCGTACACAATCACACAAGGGATTTGTGTGGTCTGGTAA
Organism: Shewanella sp. Choline-02u-19; assembly: GCF_002836205.1. Lineage (NCBI taxonomy): Bacteria > Pseudomonadati > Pseudomonadota > Gammaproteobacteria > Alteromonadales > Shewanellaceae > Shewanella > Shewanella sp. Choline-02u-19. The sequence goes on along the minus strand of NZ_PJBE01000012.1, from coordinate 26,415 downwards.
ATACTCGCGGCCGCTCTCGCAAACTCTTCGATCGCGTAACCATTGCCAATTTTGTGTCCACCAGAGCCTGCGTTTAGCAAAATAAAGTGCCCTTTAGTTAAACCATAACGGGCTAACGATTCTGCTTGTCTATGTTCACTAGGGTTAACAAAAATGGGCCCAATGACTTTAGGTTCTGCTTTCGCTATTAATTTTAGTTTTAGTTGATCTAACCAACTAATATCACCAATAACAAATTGAGGCTGCACCACCCAATGGCTATCCGTCACCCGCGCACGCAGTATTTTCATGCCTCGACTGCGCTTACGCTTATGCTGACTTATAAATATGACTTTGCAACCCAACTTATTGGCATGAGCTAATTGTGAGCGACGACCCGATGCATCAAAAATAACAAAGTCAGGCATATAGTAAGAGATGAAGTCATTCACTGCTTTAATGTTTTTTGTAGGGGTATCGTCTAAAAGCGCCACAGGATATGGGCACGTTGAAGAATAAGGCGCGTGGCGACTCAAAATAAATTGAATATGAGCCTCCGGCCAGCGTTGCTTCACCTCATTGGCGACAATCAACGAGCGCATATACTCCCCAACGCCTTCAGCTGAAGACACAGGGACAAACAAAAACTTTGGAGCAGATAGGGTCATTGATTTACTCATCAGACGACAAAAGCAAAATGCTAGCGCATCATACTAACAAAAAACCACTAGTCCTGTTTATCCAACAACAAATCTAGTTCGCAAATAACGCTGTCAACACTAATTAATTCCATCAAGTGCGCACCTTTCGCTCTCATCCCCCACGGAATATCACCTTGCTTTTGCTCGGCAATAACCTGCTGATAAACACTGACAACTGAATCTAAACAGGTATAAGGACCTGTTCGGCCAGGATTTGAATGTGCATACAGCCCAATGACTGGCGTCCCTTGGGTTACCGCCATATGAGCAGGGCCCGTATCAGGCGCGAGCACGACACTCGCCTGTTTCAATATTGCTAAAAGTTGCAACAGTGAGGTTTTACCCACTTGGTTTTCAAGCTCAGATTTAGCCGCAGTTTGAATATTATCAGCAAGCACTCGCTCAAGTGGTGTCGGTCCGCCACATAAGATGACTCGATAGCCCTTCTCCACAGCATGATCCGCCACTGCCGCATAGCGCTCAGGTAACCAGTTACGTTCGGCTTTACTCGCGGCAGCGCAAATAACCAATACCGAACTGGCGTTTGGGATAAGCGCCTCGGCAAACTCAGTATCAGCTGCTAACACAGGAATATTCCAACATGGAGTAAGATCGGTAACGCCAACAGCTTTCGCAAATCCCATAAATCCTTCAAGTACGTGCGGGGTGGATTGTGGCTTAATTCGGTGATTAGTCACTAACCACTGACCCTCTTTTGCTCTAAATCGATCGAAGCCGATACGTAATTTTGCCGATATAGCCAAAGATGCAATCGTCGCCCTAAGGGCTATTTGCATGTGCAACAACACATCAAACTTCTTGCCTTTAAGTGCACGCTTTAAATTAAAGTAGCTGCGCCAGCCTTGCGATTTATCAAAAATGACAAACTCCACCCCAGGGAGGTGTTTTAATAGCTGATATTCAATTTTACCCAGAATCCAAGTAATTTGAAGATCAGGATAACGTCGCTGAATCGCTTGCACCATCGCCACGGCATGGCATACATCGCCAATGGCGGATAGCCGCAGCAAGCACAAAGACTGAGCATTGGTTAAATCTAGCGGTTCGGCGTGGTTACTTGGGCTCATAATGCTCGAAGGTTGTTTGGCGTAATCTACCGATCTTAATGTAGAATGGCTGCAGGTTCCACGCTTTAGCGTACAATTCTATCTATGAAGTTTAAAAAAACAGCCACTGGCAGCATCACTTATTGTGAACAAACACCTCAAGAAATTGAAGTCACTTGGTTTGATGTGGATTTTTGGCGTGGACACTCCGCGGTAACTGGATCATCTAAAGGCCGTTATACCACTTGGTTTGTCGATGCCAGCAAGCTAGATCCCACGCAGCAGCAGTGGGTACTGCGCCATTATTATCGTGGTGGACTTATTGAAAAAGTCAGTCGTGATCAATATTTTTTCACCAGCCTCAAAAATACCCGTGCAGTCGCTGAACTCACTTTACTCGAAAATTTATACCAACAAGGGTTTCCAGTGCCCAAACCCATCGCTGCTAATGTAGAACGTAATGGGCTGTGGTATCGCGCGGACTTGATAATTGAGCGAGTGGATGGAGCTGAAGATTTAGTCGCTAGGTTAAGTAAGACAGCTATGACCGCTGAGCAATGGCAATCTTTAGGGCAATGTATTGCTCGTTTTCATCATCACGGTGTATACCACGCCGATTTGAATGCTAAGAATATACTCATTACCGCAGAGAAATTCTATTTAATCGATTTTGATCGTGGTGAAATAAGAACGCCTAAGGCGAATTGGCAACGCGCCAATTTAGACCGTTTACTGCGTTCATTTAGAAAAGAGCTGGCCAAATTGCCACAACTGGCCTTTACCGAGGCTGATTGGCAGCACCTGCATAGAGCTTATCACAGCGCATTAGCCAGTAAGTAAGCAGAGCCGTACATCGCTTACTTACACTTAATGCAATTGGCATTAAACGTTACGATTAATCAGTGATTCAACCAGCGCAAACTGCTTTTTCAGCGCGCCTCGGTTGTCTGCGACCACTTTCTTAGCAGCATTGCTCGCTATTGTATAAGCCTGCTTATTGCCGAAAAATTCAATTAACATCTGAGCTAATGGCTCACTTGCATCAACAATTTGCAATGCACCTTCATTTTGTAACAGCTGAGTGATCTCTTTGAAGTCCCAATGGTGAGGCCCTACAAAAACAGGTAAACCTACCGCTGCTGGCTCCAAAGGGTTATGTCCCCCTCCCTCGATTAAAGTGCCGCCGACAAAAGCTTGATCGCCCGCGGCATACAACGTCAGTAGTTCCCCCATCGTATCGCCAACGACAATTTGTGTTTGTGCTGTCACATCATCGTTAAGGCTACGTCGAGCCACCAGCATATTGGCTTGCTTTACGGCGGTAACGGCGGTATCAAACTGCTCAGGGTGCCGCGGCACCATCACCATCAATGCTGTTGGATAGTGCTGCATGACTCTTTGATGCGCTTGTAGCATTAGCTCAAACTCTCCAGGGTGAACAGACCCCGCCACCCAAATAGGCCGATGCTCTGCTTGCCAGCCCTCACGCACAGCCTTCGCGGCTTCAATGCGTGCGGGTGCCACATCTAACTCAAATTTCAGACTGCCACATACCGTCACCTTGTCTTTGTTGACACCGAGCTCAATAAAACGAGCTGCGGCTTGCTCTGACTGAGCAGCGATTGCATCTAAGCTTTGTAGCATTGGCAAGTTCAAGTGGGGGCGTTTTTGATAAGCATCAGCAGATTTTTGCGATAATCGAGCATTGGCCAGTAACACTTTGCTGTTATTACACTTTAGATAATGAATTAAGTTGGGCCAAAGCTCTGTTTCCATAATGATGCAGGTTTTCGGTGCCACTTGCGTTACAAACCGCCTGCTACACCAAGCCAAATCAAAGGGTAAATAACAATGCTGTACCTCATCACTAAACGCGCGTAACACTGCAGCAGATCCTGTTGGGCTGGTTGTTGTTACCGTAATCGTTAAGTGTGGGTAGTTCGCTTGGATCTGTTTTATCAACGGGATCGCCGCGATGGTCTCTCCCATTGAAACACAATGTAGTAACAGATCAGTTTGTTGTAAGCCTTTAAAGCCAAATCGTTCATTCCAACGACTGCGGTAATCGGGGCTTTTAAAAGCACGTACAGCGAGGTAGACCAATAACAGCGGCAAAATGAGGTAGAGCAAAGCGGAATAAAGGCTGCGATTCATGAATTTTTTTACTTTAGTGATTTTTACTTGAAGAATGACATCAATGCTAACATGATAGTCATAACTTAACGTAGATGCATAATCGCGAATATGTAGAGTTGCTCTCGCATTTTAGATTGCCAAGCAAAACATTCACTAAGCTTGGCGATTTCGTGGATATTAATCATTTAGGATGAATATGAAAACCCGTGACAAAATCGTACAAGCCAGCTTGGAGTTATTTAATCAGCATGGCGAAAGAGCTATCACAACCAATCATATTGCAGCCCACCTAAATATTAGTCCAGGTAACCTCTATTATCACTTCCGTAATAAAGAAGACATCATCCGTTCCATTTTCAGTCTCTATGAGCAACATTTAGAATCAGGCTTTCAGCCCTACGTAGACAAAGAGGTCGATGTCGATCTCTTGGTCGGTTACTTTGATGCGATGTTCTACACCTTATGGCAGTTCCGCTTTATGTATGCCAACCTTGCAGACATTCTTAGCCGCGATGAAGCGTTAAAAAATCGATATTTACAGGCGCAACAAGACGTTTTAGCACGCTCTAGCAGTGTCCTTATAAAACTGACTCAAGATGGTTTTTTAGCGATTAATGAAGAAAATATAGCCCCGCTTGCTGATACCATTAAAATGCTGGTTAGCTTCTGGATAAGCTATAAACTGACCCAAACACAGTCTTGTATCGGCTCAATCACTAAAGAGTCACTATATGAAGGGCTGCTTAGGGTGATCATGATATTCAAAGCCTATTCTACTCCGAATTCTACCGCCACATTTGAAAGGCTTGAAGAGTACTACCGGTCAATGGCGCTCAGTACAAGTACACCCTCTTAGTTTAATAAGGTGCTATCGCAATATCTTACTTGATGCCATTTTTGCAAAAAGTAACTTTTGAATTAACGTATCCTTGTCATTAAGCAGCCAAGGCATTGGCTTCTCATTAGCCATAATGACCTCTGTTGGCATTAAATTTTGGACGGCGGCACGTTCAAGTGCAAATCTAAGCGCCCTATGAAACAGCCAACGACACGAATTCATGAATATGGCGACCTCAAGCACTAAAATACAAAACAAACAATTAGTTTAACTAATCTGAAACATACAGTAGCCCTAATCTAACTTATCTCGCTAGCGCTGCTAAAAAAAGGCTGTGGGGCTGGGCTGTTTAAGGTTAAAATGCCGCCACTCCAATAATCAAAACAATACTAATTAAGGAGAATTTAGGTGTCAAAGACCTCATTCTACGACCAAATAAATCAACAAATTACCGATGTAAAAGCAGAAGGCCTTTATAAGAGTGAACGCGTAATTGTTTCTCCTCAACAAACAGCAATTGAGGTTAATGGCGACCAAGTCATTAACTTTTGTGCCAATAACTACTTAGGTTTGGCTAATCACCCTGAGTTGATTAAAGCTGCCCATGGCGGGCTTGATGCCCACGGTTTTGGCATGGCATCAGTACGATTTATCTGTGGCACACAGGATATCCATAAGCAACTGGAAGCCAGTTTAAGCGCTTTCCTTGGCATGGAAGATACCATTCTTTACTCTTCATGCTTTGATGCTAATGCTGGTTTGTTTGAGACACTGTTAAGTGCAGAAGACGCGATTGTCTCTGATGCACTTAACCATGCATCAATCATTGATGGTGTGCGTTTATGTAAAGCCAAGCGCTTCCGTTATGCCAACAATGATATGGCCGATCTTGAGACGCAACTAAAAGCCGCTAAAGAAGCCGGTGCACGTAATATCCTGATTGCGACTGACGGTGTATTTTCAATGGATGGCGTCATCGCTAACCTCAAAGGCGTATGCGATCTTGCAGACAAGTACGATGCGCTGGTAATGGTTGATGACTCACACGCTGTTGGCTTTGTTGGTCAAGAAGGTCGCGGCACCCACGAATTTTGCGATGTGATGGACCGTGTAGACATTATTACCGGTACTTTAGGTAAAGCACTTGGTGGGGCTTCAGGTGGATTCACTTCTGCTAAGAAAGAGGTTGTTGAATGGTTACGCCAACGTTCACGCCCATACCTCTTCTCTAACTCGTTGGCTCCTTCAATTGTTACCGCATCGATTCATGTTCTTGAAATGCTCAAAACAGGTCAAGATTTACGTGAAGCCGTTTGGGAAAACAGTCGTTATTTCCGTGAGAAGATGTCAGCAGCAGGCTTTACGCTTGGGGGCGCCGATCATGCCATTATTCCAGTAATGATTGGCGACGCCAAAATTGCGGGTGATTTTGCTAATCGTCTACTCGCAGAAAAAATCTACGTCGTTGGCTTCTCTTTCCCTGTGGTACCAAAAGGCCAAGCACGTATTCGTACTCAAATGTCAGCCGCGCACACTAAAGCGCAAATCGACAAAGCAATCGAAGCCTTCACCCGTATCGCTAAAGAGATGGGTATTATCAGCTAGAATTAAACCAAATAGGGTCACACGATGTTGTCACCCTAGTTGAATCAATTTAACAGACTGCAACTGAGTGGTCTGTCATAGGTCATAAGATGAAAGCGCTTAGCAAATTAAAGCCTGAAGAAGGCATCTGGATGGTTGATGCTCCTAAACCTGAAATGGGACACAACGATCTACTGATTAAGATCCGCAAAACAGCTATTTGCGGTACTGATGTTCATATCTACAACTGGGACGAATGGGCACAGAACACCATTCCCGTGCCTATGGTTGTCGGCCACGAATATGTGGGTGAAGTCGTCGAGATGGGCCAAGAAGTACGTGGTTTTACTATTGGTGACCGAGTCTCGGGTGAAGGTCATATAACCTGTGGTCATTGCCGTAATTGTCGCGGTGGTCGCACCCATTTATGCCGTAACACTTCAGGCGTTGGTGTAAACCGAGAAGGGGCTTTTGCTGAATATTTAGTGATCCCAGCGTTTAACGCTTTTAAGATCCCTGATGATATCTCTGACGATTTAGCGTCTATCTTTGACCCCTTTGGTAATGCTGTTCATACCGCATTGTCATTCGACCTTGTCGGTGAAGATGTATTAATCACCGGTGCCGGTCCTATTGGGATTATGGCTGCCGCAGTATGTCGCCATGTTGGTGCGCGCCACGTGGTAATCACCGACGTTAATGACTATCGCCTCGAGCTCGCCGAAAAAATGGGCGCGACTCGTGCAGTCAACGTTGCTAAAGAAAGCTTAGATGACGTTATGAGCGAACTTGGCATGACCGAAGGGTTCGATGTCGGTCTTGAAATGTCGGGCGTACCCGCTGCATTTCACTCAATGCTCGACACTATGAACCATGGCGGTAAAGTCGCCATGTTGGGTATTCCAGGTGGCGAGATGGCGATTGATTGGAGCAAAGTGATCTTTAAAGGATTAATCATCAAAGGTATTTATGGCCGTGAGATGTTTGAAACCTGGTACAAGATGGCAAGCTTAATCCAGTCAGGCTTAGATTTATCTCCTATTATTACTCATCACTTTAAGATTGATGATTTCCAACAAGGTTTTGACGCTATGCGTTCAGGCCAATCAGGAAAAGTCATCTTAAACTGGGACTAGTTAGTCCTATGGGGCTAACAGTAATGTCAGCCCCTTTTTATTCCACTATCACTACAGGTTTCCTATGTCAGCTTTTCAACACTTAAGTATCAACCAACTTATTCATATGCAGGAAGCCGCCGCCGATTTACAGATTGTCGATATAAGAGATGCCGCGAGCTTCGAAGCTGGACACATTGACGCTGCTGTTAATCTCAATAACGAAAACCTCAGTCACTTTATTGCTGAAGCTGATATGGATCAGCCCGTTATCGTTGTCTGTTATCATGGGATTAGTAGCCAAAGTGCGGCCACCTATTTAAGTGAGCAGGGGTTTGATCATGTTTATAGCTTGGATGGCGGCTATAGTGCTTGGCATCAGGCTAACGCGTAATACCAGTTCCATTAAATATGTGTTCAATTCAGAGCTCTTTCAGGGCTTTCAATTCTAGGCGCATTGTTGAAAAAATGGTTATTCCCTTTTAAGGCTATGCAACGCAACAGTGAAAGTCCTGAGAAGCTCACGTTGTGCGGGTTTAAAATCACTTTATACTACGCATGTGATTTTCGATATAGAATAACTATTAGCTACAACCCACTTGCTTGCCTAAAGTAATTTTAATTCCCGCTGAATGATCAACTATTTAGTGGAATTGGTATAAGAGGAAAGGTCGATGATAGAGATAGGCAGCTTACCCAATAGCAGAGCAGCGCAAGCACTCATCGACTACCTAAAAGGGCAAAACATAAACTGCGCAGTAGTGCCAGCCGAGCAAGGCGTTATGCTGGTATTGCACGATGATCCACACCTAGCTCGCGTACAGCAAGAGTATCAAGCCTTTCTAAGTAACCCTTATGATGAAAAATACTTAGCCGCATCATGGGACTATGGCGACACCCATACAAATTTAGATTACGGCAATCCCAAATTACTATTACTGAGCCAATTTTTGACGGGAGCGGGACCACTCACTTTAGGCGTGTTTTTCACCTGCGTTGTTATTTATGCCGCAATGAACCTCGGCTTTGCAAACCCTATCTTTGAAACTTTGTCATTTTTTGGCGCGACTTCACCTGCATCTTTCAGTGAATTTTGGCGACTATTTACCCCCAGTCTTATCCACTTTTCCGCAATGCACATCATCTTTAATTTATTATGGTGGTGGTACTTAGGCGGTAAGATCGAAAATAAAATAGGCTTTAAACCGCTGTTTATTCTTTTATTAATTGGCGGCACTCTACCTAACATATTGCAATATTATATGGCGGGCCCTAATTTTGGCGGGTTATCTGGGGTTGTATATGCCGTGGTCGGCTACACCTGGATTATGGGCGTTAAACGTCCTGAATCTGGAATAGGACTTCCCCCCGCCTACATCGGCTTTATGTTGCTATGGCTAGTATTTGGTTTTACCGATATGTTCGGTCTTTCTATCGCAAATGGCGCACATCTAGGCGGTTTACTTGTCGGCGTGTTACAAGGCTTTATCGATAGCCGCAAACAGCAGGTATAGCTTAATCTTGCCTTGCTGAAAATGCTTATACCCACGCCACTCGGGTATAAGCCCAATATTATGATTAAGCCATACTTAACACTCTCGCCACCAGCTTAGTGATGCCGTTATGCGCATCGACTATATTGTCCGCAAGCATATAAGCGGGCGTGCTCACCACCTTGTTGATCTCATCGACAACAATACCATCAACCAGAGCCACCTGATGGACTCCTCCTTGCTTTTCAAACGCTGCAGCGGTGCCAACATCAGATCCTATGGTGCCGACCACACCAGCTTCATAACACTGCGGGATCATGACGGGTGAGATACACATAAAGCCAACGGGCTTTTTAGCCTGAGTAAACTGACTAATGAATTGTTTTACACTGGGTTCAATAATATGATCGGCCCCGGCTAAAGCAAAGTTACACAGGTTTTTAGCCGCACCAAAACCACCCGGAATAATTAACGCCACGAATTCGTCAACATTAAGATCAGCAACCGGCTTCACATCGCCACGAGCAATTCGTGCCGACTCCACTAACACATTGCGATTATCGGCTTCATCAACTTCACCTGTAAGATGATTGACGACATGTAACTGAGCGATGTCAGGCGCAAAACATTGGTAACTAGCGCCAGAACGAGCAATCTCCAGTAAGGTTAAAACCGATTCATGCAGCTCCACACCATCGAAAACACCACTACCACTTAAAAGAACTGCGACTTTTTTCATTAAAATCTCCATTTATATATCATATTGTTTTAACAAAAGTGCAACGAAGCACTTGATCAGATTAATTATCGTGCTAAGTTATCACTGCACTTTATCAAACGGTGATTATTTGACCAAGGAATAGGTTTGTAATGCGAGCTAAAATAAAAAGTCCACATTTATAGTTTAATTATCTAAAATAGCACCCACTTCACACAATTAGATTTAATAGCTAATTTTCAATCACTTATGTCTTATCAGTTTTACTGATAGAAATCAGTGAATTTAAGTTTGCCTGTTCCATGCACAGAGTTATCCACAGGCTCTCTAATATTTATCCGTGGCTGAAACAGCCTTGATATGGCATGCTAGCGCCATCATCGAAATGCGATAAACGAATACCTAATATGCCTAAAATTGCCGACAACCCTTTAGTTCTTGTGGATGGTTCTTCTTACCTTTACCGCGCCTATTATTCTCCGCCTCATTTGACTAACTCTAAAGGTGAAGCAACTGGTGCAGTATATGGTGTGATCAACATGCTTCGCAGCCTTTTAAATCAATATAAACCTAGCCAAATGGCAGTTATTTTTGATGCAAAGGGTAAAACATTCCGTAACGACATGTATTCGGAATATAAGGCGCAGCGTCCGCCAATGCCTGATGATCTTCGTAGCCAGATAGCCCCCTTACATAAACTCATTAAAGCCCTAGGATTGCCGCTCGTGTGTATTTCGGGTGTTGAAGCTGATGATGTTATCGGTACGATTGCCACTCAAGCAAGTAAAGAGGGGCGTGCCGTATTAATCAGTACTGGTGATAAAGATATGGCGCAACTGGTTGACGAAAATGTCACCCTGATCAATACCATGACTAATACCATAATGGGACCAGCTGAGGTCACTGAAAAGTTTGGTGTGGGCCCAGAGCTCATTATTGACCTGCTCGCGCTACAGGGTGATAAGGCCGATAATATTCCCGGTCTGCCTGGCGTGGGTGAGAAAACGGCTTTAGCCATGTTAACCGGCGTTGGTTCAGTCGCTAATATTCTAGCGGCACCAGAAAAAATGCCTGCGCTTGGTTTTCGCGGCTCAAAAACAATGCCAGCTAAGATTATTGAGCATGGCGATATTCTCAAGTTAAGTTATGAGCTCGCCACCATTAAGCTCGATGTAGAGCTTGAACAAGACTGGCGCAAGATGGACATTGAGCCAGCAAACAAAGATGAGTTAATTAAGTGCTATGGCGAAATGGAGTTTAAGCGCTGGTTAGCTGAAGTCTTGGATAATAAATCAAGTTCAACAGCAGCAAGCGATAACACTGATGAAGTAGTGGTAAAGCAAGACATCACCGCCGAATATGACACAATTCTAACGGTTGAACAGCTCGATGGCTGGTTAGAAAAGCTTAGTAAAGCAGAGCTTATCGCCATCGATACTGAAACAACCAGCCTCAATTATATGGAAGCTGAACTTGTCGGTATATCCTTTGCCATTGAAGCAGGCAAAGCCGCTTACTTGCCGTTAGCACACGATTATATTGATGCGCCTGAGCAGCTCGATAAAGCAATGGTGTTTGCAAAGTTAACGCCTTTGTTAGAAAACGATGCCATCAAGAAGGTCGGTCAAAACCTCAAGTATGACATCAGCATTTTCGCTAATGCAGGCATCACCTTACGCGGCGTACAGTTCGATACCATGCTTGAGTCATACGTGTTTAACTCTGTAGCCACAAAGCACAACATGGACGACTTAGCCCTTAAGTATCTTGGTCATAAAAACATTAGCTTCGAAGAGATTGCCGGCAAAGGCGTAAAACAGATCACCTTTAACCAAGTTCCACTTGAGGTTGCAGCACCTTACGCAGCTGAAGATGCAGATATTACGCTAAGACTTCATCAACATTTGTGGCCTCGACTAGAAAAGCAGCCTGAGTTAGCCAGTGTCTTTACTGATATTGAGCTGCCGTTAATTGATATTCTATCGACCATTGAGCGCCAAGGTGTGCTTATTGATAGCATGTTGTTAGGGCAGCAAAGTGAAGAGCTCGCCCGAAAAATAGATGAGCTTCAAAGTAAAGCGCATGAGATTGCTGGCCAGCCTTTTAACCTTGCCTCACCGAAACAGCTACAAGAGCTGTTTTTCGAGAAACTCGGCTACCCTATCTTAAAGAAAACGCCTAAAGGTGCGCCTTCAACAGCTGAAGAGGTACTGGTTGAACTCGCATTAGACTACCCTCTGCCAAAGATTATTCTTGAGCATCGTAGCCTGGCAAAACTAAAGAGCACTTATACTGACAAGCTGCCTTTGATGGTTAATGCCAAAACAGGGCGAGTCCACACCAGTTACCATCAAGCCAACGCTGCCACTGGTCGCTTATCGTCTAGTGAGCCAAACTTGCAGAATATTCCGATTAGAACAGAAGAGGGTCGCCGTATTCGCCACGCGTTTATAGCCCCGGCAGGGAAAAAGATTCTCGCAGCCGATTACTCGCAAATCGAACTACGCATCATGGCGCATTTGTCTCAAGATAAAGGCCTGCTGACCGCCTTTGCTGCAGGCAAAGATATTCATAAAGCTACTGCAGCAGAAGTATTCAATGTTGATTTCAGTGAAGTCACCACCGATCAGCGTCGTCGCGCTAAAGCGGTTAACTTTGGTCTAATCTATGGCATGTCAGCTTTTGGCTTAGCCAAACAACTTGATATCCCACGCGCAGAAGCACAGCTTTATATCGACACCTACTTTAAGCGCTATCCAGGTGTGCTGAAGTATATGGAAGAAACGCGCGCCATAGCAGCAGATCTCGGTTATGTGTCGACTCTGTACGGCCGTCGTCTATATTTACCGGCCATTAAGGACCGCAATGCCATGCGCAGACAAGCTGCAGAACGTGCAGCGATTAATGCGCCGATGCAAGGAACAGCTGCCGATATTATTAAGAAAGCCATGATCGATGTTGCCAAATGGATTGAAACGGAGACTCAAGGTGAGATAACCATGATCATGCAAGTGCACGATGAATTGGTATTTGAGGTAGATGCAGCGCAAGCAGAGACACTAAAAGTCAAAGTCTGTCAGTTAATGGCTGCAGCCGCCAAGCTCGATGTCGAATTACTCGCAGAAGCTGGTGTAGGCGACAACTGGGAACAAGCACATTAAGTAACCTAAGCTCAGTTACAGTCATTTTTCAGTTGGTTGTCTCGGCAACCAACTGAAATTATTAGTCTATGCGAGCAAAATCACCAACCCAAGCCCCCTTTAATAACGCCTCCACATTAATCGCTAAATAATTATCCAGTTAAAAGCCTAATATAAACCTATGTTTTTGAATCTGTAATATGAAATATATAGATCAATTAATGTGTTTTTATTGAACAAACCTTGAGATCCTCATCACATTATTGTGTCTTTTTTACAAAAACAGTTTTTCATAATACGGTTAATAGGGTAATATTCTCTGCGTAGGGTACAGAGGTTAAGATGTTCTATCTTTCAGACCTTTTTTAAATTCACTGATTTAAAGTGAATTGCCAAATTATGGCGCCTCAGCAAATCTAATTTGCTGGGGCTTTTTTTCGTCTAAAATTTACTTTAGAGTAATTACTTTAAATCGCTCAAAAAAAGAGTTATCATAGGTTCATTAAGTGCTATCAACTTAGGTTGGTAGGTCTTGAGTCTTGTTGAATTTAGCTTCTCCCCAAAAGAGCTAATTTACGCCGATGGTTTATTCCGTCGGTTTTTTTTTGCTTTCAAATCGACTTATGGCAATTCTAGCCATAAAAAAACGCCCCTAAATAGGAGCGTTTTAATCAATCAACAACCTCGACGTTACTCGCCATCAGCTTCGTCTGCGGCTTCTACCGCTAACTGTTGCTTCAACCATTCAGGCTTACACCATTCATCCAAAATACCAAGGGCCTTGCTTTTACCTATACCTTTGAGCGATGAGAACGGTTCAACTTTTACCGCATCATCAAAATGACTTAGCTTCTTACGCACTTCATTTACCATCTTCATTCTGTCACTTTGGCCTAACTTATCAGCCTTAGTTAACAGTGCCAAAACTGGAATGTCGCTTTCTACAGCCCACTCGATCATTTGCATATCAAGATCTTTAAGCGGATGGCGAATATCCATCAACACGACCACGCCACCTAAACAATTACGCTTGAGTAAATACTCACCAAGCGCCAGTTGCCATTTTTTCTTGAGCGCCAAAGGGACTTGGGCAAAACCATAACCGGGTAAATCCACTAAACGACGATGCTTATCGAGTTTAAATACGTTGATGAGCTGAGTACGACCAGGCGTTTTACTGGTACGGGCTATCTTCTGCTCCGTTAATAGATTCAACGCACTAGACTTACCCGCGTTCGAACGACCCGCAAAGGCTATCTCTACCCCAACATCACCAGGCAGGTATTCATTTAAGTGTGCGATGTCTGGCGCACTAATTAAAAACTCAGCTTTACGGAAATCGATACGAGATTCACTCACAATTAACTCCAAAATTTTATCAACTAACTTTGTTAAATATCGAAGAGTTGCTTACATTTTCACAATTTCGTGTAAAATATTACCTCGATCACATAAAATACATTTTATCACGCTTGCGGGTCTCCCTAGTAAGCCCATGACAAATATTTTAATAAGAAGTTGGAACGCTATGAAAAAGTTAGCTCTTGCGCTGTCTGTTTTAGTCACAATATCTTCGCCAGTAATGGCTGAAGGTAATGCTGAAGCAGGAAAAACTAAAACCATTGTTTGTTCTGCTTGTCACGGCGTTGACGGCAACAGCATGATAGACATGTACCCTAAACTTGCAGGTCAACAATCGACCTATATCGAAAAGCAACTACATGATTTCCGCAGTGCGGCTAAATCAGGTGGTAAAGAAGGCCGTGCCGATCCAATAATGGGTGGTATGGCAATGATGCTTAGCGATGAAGACATCGCTGATGTCGCTGCATTCTATTCAAGCCAAATAAAGCAAGTGATCGACGTTAAAGACGTTCCTGCTTTAGGTGAACAGCTATACAAGGGTGGTGACTCCGCTCGTGGCGTCACGGCATGTATTGCTTGTCATGGACCTGAAGGCAAAGGCTCTGAAGCTGCTGGCTTCCCTGATCTTAGCGGACAACACGCTAATTATATCAAGATCCAACTAAATAAGTTCCACGATACAAATCGTAACAACGACTTAAATGGCATGATGCAAGACATCGCTAAAAAGCTAAATGCTGACGATATGGACGCATTATCTAAGTATATATCAAGCCTTAAGTAAATATTAGTTAATCCTAAAAGGGCAGCAAAGCTGCCCTTTTTCATTTAACAAGATTAACGTTTACGTAAACTTCCCTTAAAAAACTTACTTGACAGCGATCACAGATTTCGGTTTAATGAGCCCCGTACCGAGATGAACCCAACTGTTAGTACAAAACTTTTAATAATAACTTTCAGATTTCGGTATCTATACATTTAAGATATAAGAATAAATTAACGACATAATAATAATATGATTAAGACCACTCACTAATAATAATAAGAGTAGAGATTTCTGTTTGAAATCCAGGTCGTAAGAATTTTAGTAAGGATTTTGGTTAGGAAGGCCAAAGCGCTATTTAGCATTTACCCTTACGTTCAGAGAAACACGCATAAATAGGAGAATGTTTGTAGGATACAAACATTGGCATAGGAAGCTAATTGCTTAGGATGCACTCGCTGGAAGCTTGTTATCACTGGAAGATACTTAGATACAACTAACATGGATGGTTACTTAGGCGTCATTGATAGACGATGAATTGAGATGTGTCATAAAGACCATCTACGGAAACTGTGGTCAGGAAGACAACAGGATTAACAATAAAGTGTCATGAAGACCAAAAACTAAAATAATTGCATGGAAAGCAATCAAAAAATAAGATGGATATTGACCGGGATCGTCACTAGCAAGTATGGATACTTGAAATAAGAATTGGTGCTAATTGCACTTTTATAGGCGACAGTTTATCTGTCGCCTTTTTTATTGCTCAAAAAAGCCGATTCACTGTATTCCATTCAAATTTCCTCGCGTTACAGTCAAACAACGTCGAAATACAGGGTTCACTATGTTGAGCAGGCCTGGATTCAAGCTCGATAATGGCCCAGGATTAACGACTTTCCGTCCGTGACTGTCTTCATGAAATAGCCGTTCTGGATATTCGAATTTAAAATCTTTGCTTATCGATAAAGAATACAAGAGCAGATGACTTCTCGCCTTGCTCTTCGAGAGCCCCTTAGGAACACTGCACTGCCTTATCCGGCTATCTTACGTTGCGCTCTGAAACAAGCATTTTAAACTCACTTGGGTATATAGCCATTCTACTTGAAGGTGCTCGTTTCAGAGGCGGTGTGCGAGTTCAATTCTAGACGCATTAATATAGAAATGGTTATTCCCTTTTAAGTTAATGCAACAACAAAGTGGGCTTGCACAACGCCTTCTACGATCGGGATGCTTTTATATAAAGAGTGGGGTTTACTCAACATTATTGATTTTATCAAGGGAGCGACCATTACTTGCAATCAATGCTTTGATTAAACCTCATTAAACTCCCACTGATTCCTGCATCTTCAGGGAGAACGGGTATATACTGGCTAAAGACCCTTTAAAAATTGGTTTATATCTTGCTATCAATTCATACTCTTAGTTCGCCATTTAGCGTAGCACCACGTTTTTATCAGTCTCTTTCGGTTTCAATATCTTTAATGCATTAATTTGAGAGGGAGTCGTTTTATGCGTCGATGCCCGTTGTGCTTGAGTAGCAATAGCCAACTATTCTATGAAAATAAAAAGCGCAGTTTATATCGTTGTCACCAATGTGAACTAGTATTTGCTGACGCCAACTCGCATTTGCCACCCAATGCCGAACGACAAAAGTATCGCCTCGCTAACAACAAACACAAATTACTCTCACAATTCCTGTTTGATTTAGTGTCTCAATGCGAAACAAGCGGACAATCATTACTCGGTCTTAATTTCGGCAGAACCTTAGATCCCAAGAGCTTGCAAAGGGTGACAGAGCGTGGCCATATAATTAATCAATATGACCCTAGCCTAGCACCTTGGAATAGACAGCTAAAACAGCAATACGATTTCATCTGCTGTTATCGTGTTTTTGAGCATTTCAGGTTTCCCTACAAAGAGTGGAGACTACTGTGTGAGTTAGTCAAACCTGGCGGCTGGATTGCGATTAATACGCCATTACTGACCGATCTCGACGGATTTGATAAATGGCACCACAAAAATAACATCACCCACGTTAGCTTCTATCAACAACAAAGTTTCAAATATCTGGCTAATAATGCCGGTTTTAAGCTATTATTTGCGGCAAACGATCTCATTCTGGTGCAAAAACCATCAGGATCTGGTATAACACGCGGCCAAACTTCAATTGTTGATAGAGATTATTAGTTTTGTCGGCAGCAGAGTCATTTAAGTTAACGAGATAAGCAAATCATGTCCCGTAGTAAGAAATCGCGTAAGAGCAACGAGAATGCTCCAAAATTAGCCCCAAGAACTAAGAAAAATGATCGTGTTCTTGGAGGTAAGAAACAAATTGCCGGCAATAAAGCGGGAAGTCGTCATAACGCTTCAATGATTGAAAGCCAAGCGAACGGTGGCAGCGCTAAAAACAGCGATCCACGTCACGGCAGTAAAAAGCCTATTCAGCTTAATATCGTTAAAGAGCAGAAGGTAGAAAGCAAGCCAAAAGGGCCTAAACTATCTGATGATGAAAAACTATTAAAGCTAGAAGAGAATCCGAGACTCAATGGTCTATTGGATATGCTTGAGGAGGGTAAAAACCTAACTCCAGATGATCAAAAGTGGTTAAATAAGCAATTAACCCAAATTGAAACTCTGTTAGATAAACTCGGTATTACCGAAGAAGAAGAGCTACCTCAGCCTAAGACTAAACCGAAGAAAGCCGTCAGCGATGACGACCTCTTCGACAAGTTTGAATCTGGTGCAGATCTGCTTAAAGATTTCCAACAGAAAGACTAGTCCTTAGAGACACAGCTCCTATATGGCATCTTAATTGATGCCATATTTTTATCTGACACTCTCACTTCCCGACTGTAACAGGATTTAGCATGACAACAGTTCTTATCGTTATTGGCTTTTTTATTATCGTTGCACTAACGACTTATGCAACTTACCTGCTGATGCGTATACGTAAGCAGAATCAAGCTAAAATCAAGCAGCAACAAGAACAGGCTGCAACGGCAAAAGCAAAGTCAGAAGAGTTACTCGATAGTGTACGTTACATAGCAGCAGCGATGCTCGAGGAGCGTTGTGAGTTATCAGAAGGGGTAATGCGTATCGCTAAGTTATTTAACTTAGTTGGTATGTCAGAGTTAGTCAGCGAACAGTATCCTGCAACATTCAAGCATTTTGAAGTCATCAAAGAGCACCCAATTAAAGAAAGTCGCACTGCACTGTCCAAAAAACAGCGGATGAAACTGGATTTTGCTCGAATACAATCAGAGGGTGAGCTAGAGAGTGAAATCTTAAAAGAAGCTAAACTACTTAGTCAATTTAACGCCTCCGCACTGCATTAATCACCCGCTACAACTATGGTTATAGCTTGTACTATGGCTATATTGGATCTCTACCCAGATCTCAGTTATAGAAGATTTTATTAATATAGGGTGAGTCTGTGCACAAAATCTACTTAACAGCGCAGACATAAACTCCAAATTCAGCGATATTCTATCGCTCTTTGTTACCCACATTTCAAATTTACAACATGGATCAAAGTTATTGCACAAATAACGATGCATACTTCACATGTTGCTAAATTACTATACATCGGAGGATACGCCTTGAAGCAGCCCACCCAAATTAGCTGGGATCAGTCAATGATCGAGAAGTACAACTATAGCGGCCCACGTTATACCTCTTATCCAACGGCGCTTGAGTTCGATGATTCGTTTACCGAAGATAAATTGCTGACCTCCATTAAAAACAGCAAGAGTGATAAGCTTTCTCTTTATATCCATATCCCTTTTTGCGCCAAGCTTTGTTACTACTGTGGCTGCAATAAAGTCATCACTCGTCATCAGCATAAAGCCGATCAGTATCTTGAGTATCTTGCGAAAGAGATAATTAAACGCGCGCCGTTATTTAAAAACTATTTAGTCACACAAATTCATTGGGGTGGCGGTACGCCGACATTCCTTACTCCTGAGCAAATTCTAACGCTGTCAGCACTTGTTAAAGCAAACTTTAATGTTGCTGAAGTCGGTGAATACTCGATTGAAGTTGACCCACGTGAAATAGAGCTATCGATGCTCGACACGCTAAAAGAAGCGGGCTTTAACCGCATCTCTATCGGTGTTCAGGATTTCAATAAAAAGGTTCAAATTGCTGTCAATCGCGAACAAGACGAGCAGTTTATTTTTGACCTGATGGCACGCGCTAAAGAACTTGGCTTTGTTTCTACAAACATTGATCTTATCTACGGCTTGCCACATCAAACTCCAGAGACATTTGCTGAAACAATGCAACGTGTTCTCGATCTTGATCCGGACCGTTTGTCTGTCTTTAACTATGCTCACCTGCCATCACGTTTTGCAGCGCAACGTAAGATTAAAGATGAAGACTTAGCGTCTCCACAGCAAAAGCTAGATATGCTGCATCAAACAATCGAAACCTTAACCGGTGCAGGTTACCAATATATCGGTATGGATCACTTTGCTAAACCTGATGATGAGCTTTCAATTTTACAAAATGAAGGCCGCTTGCACCGTAACTTCCAAGGTTATACCACTCAAGAAGAGTGTGACCTACTTGGTTTAGGTGTCTCATCTATCAGCCAAATTGGTGATTGTTATGCTCAGAACCAAAAAGATGTTCGCCCTTACTTCGAATCTATCGATGCTAATGGTCACGCACTTTGGAAAGGTTGTGGCTTAAACCGCGATGACGAGATTCGTCGCGTCGTTATTAAGCAGCTTATCTGTCACTTCGAGCTTGATATGGCCTTGATAGAAGAAAAGCTGAATATCAACTTTGAAGAGTACTTTGTAGAAGACTTAAAACTGCTACAGACATTCATTGATGATGAGTTAGTCGACATTACTGACAGAAAGATCACCATCAGCCCAACAGGCCGTTTGTTGATCCGTAATATCTGTATCTGCTTTGATGTTTACTACCGTGAAAAAGCAAGACAGCAACAGTTCTCGCGTGTTATCTAATTAAGATGCACACATAAAAAACCGGCATTAGCCGGTTTTTTTATGTCTCGAACAAACCGATTATGTATTAGCTGCGTATAATGTAAAGTGTTCATCCTCTGAGATAAATGCCACCTCAACACCCTTTACATTGCAAACGAGTAAACTCTACATCACTAAGTCCGCCTTCGTTTTAGCGTGTTTGCGCCCATTCCCTCGTAATGACATTTCTCTTTTACTTTAAAATCGGTTTCATCGAGTTCCCCAATGAGCTCAACCGAATAAATTGGTGATCCAAGCAGCTCAGTAAAAAGAGCACCTAGGATCTCAGCTCTAGGCACTCCCTTTCTAGTGAACCTTCAGCTATGGCGTCACGACGTTAAACCAAAAATTGAAGTCATCTAACATGCCGAGAAACTCTTTAAACTGCTTTTGGTCACCGCTGATGTTCACCGAACCATTCTTAATTGCTTCATCGAAGCTGAGCTCTTTGAGCTGGATACTATTCATGGTTTTCATGCTCATCACCAAGGCTACATCGGGTTTTTCAACTTGGTTCTGACTATGGTGCAGCACAGCGTTCTCTAAAGTGAGTGTGTACTGACTTTGGAGGTCCGTAAAATCAATATTAATATTAATATTAAGTAATTTACCTTCAGCTTTACTCGAATCAAGTCTTACCGCTAAGAAATCAAACAGCATTGCTGGTGTCATTGCACGTATGGTATCTGGTGTTGCTGTTTGAGTACCTCCTGCTGATGGTACACCGTTTCGTAACTCATAAGCCCCCTGTAGATACACTGAGCGCCAAGGACCAGATTCAGCCTGATAGCCAAGTTGCTCAAAAGCATCAGCTAACAACTCTTTCGCGGGTTGGCTCTTAGCGTTGGCAAATACGGCATGCTTCATCACTTCGGCGACCCAGCGATATTCTCCTTTATCAAATGAGGCTTGAGCTTTCTTAATCACTGCCGCTTCGCCTCCCATAAACGCTATATACTTTTTAGCGACCATCTCGGGCGGTAGGTTGTTGAGGTTAGATGGATTACCGTTATACCACCCCATATATCTTTGATATACAGCCCGACTGTTATGACGCAAGGTGCCGTAATAGCCCCGAGTCGCCCAGTTCTGTTCAAGCTCTGCAGGTAGGGTAATCATCTCGGAGATCTCTTCCCCCGTATAACCTTGGTTCATCATACGAACAGATTGGTCATGGGTAAATTTGTAGATATCACGTTGTTTTTTAAAGTAGGGAATAATGTTTTCGCTATCCCATAGCGGCCAGTGATGACTCTGGAATTTCACTTTTGCTTGGTCACCCCACGTGTCTATGGTTTCATCAAGAAAGCTTGACCAAATCAATACATCCCGCACTTGAGCCCCACGCAAGGTCAAAATATTGTGCATGGTATTGGTGGTATTTTCCGCCATCCATAGTGCTTTCATGTCAGGGAACCAGGTATTCATTTCCGCGGGCGCCTCACTACCTGGTGTGAGTTGAAACTCCATGTTTACCCCATCAATATTGAGTTTCTCACCTGTTTTAGTGATCTCATGACTAGGTAATAATAAGCCAGCGAGGCCGGTTGAAACCGTCATACCTAGGCCGCCATTGACGCCGCCTTTAGCATTACGAGGTAGCATGGCACCTTACATATAGACGGCACGACGCCCCATAGCATTACCAGCAATTACATTTTCGGAGACCGCATGTTCGGTAAAGTGCTCGGGGGAGATCACTTGAACTTTTCCGGACGCGACCTCTTCAGCAGTCGCAATACCCGTTGCACCGCCGTAGTGATCAATATGGCTATGGCTATAGACGATAGCAACAACGGGACGTTCCCCTAGTTGCTTATTGATGAAATCGAGAGCCGCTTTTGCGGTCTCTGGTGAGATCAGTGGATCGAAGACAATCCAGCCTGTTTTACCCTTAATAAAAGTGATATTAGTTAGATCAAAGCCACGAATTTGATAAATGTTCTCGGTGACTTCAAAGAGGCCATGTTGGATCACGAGTTGCGAGTTACGCCACAAACTGGGGTTAACGGTATCAGGTGAATCTTTATCGATACTGATATAGGTTTTGTATTGCTCTAGATCCCAGACGACATTGCCCTGTGCATCTTTAATCGTGACAGTATCTGGCTTGGCGATAAAGCCACGCTGTGCATTTTTAAAATCTTGCCTATCGCTAAGGGAAGGGCTTTGAGTACTGCGGCATTTTCTTTTTTGGTAAATTCTGAGGCAGGTTTTGACTGAGTCGCAGCCATAGTTGAGTGAGGTAAAATCAGAGAAAATGCTATTAACAAGGCAAGCTTAGATCTATTCATTACAATTCCTTTTATAACTGAGAACTATCAACATCCAGATTCCTAACCTAGTCGGTATTAGTCGAATGAGCAATAGTTGAACCACAATATGAAAGACCTACCTATGCCGCGAGTAACTGTCACAGTAATGGTATCCGGCGGCTAATACAGCTACGAAAGCGATACCCGCAGCCAAGAACAAGACTAAGCCATTGTTTTTTAGCTTAATTAAGATGTAAAACAGAGATTAAGTGACGTCATATGTTAAGGTGAAAATCACGACGTAGACATATTCGCAGGGCTTTTTCTGTCGCATAGCGTATTTTGACACCTTGGTTTAAGGGAGATAATACGGTCCTGTCGCAGATAGATAAAACGTATATCAACATTAAGTACCTATGGCTTTACTATTGTCTAGCTGTCGGTAAATACGCTTTATAATTAATGTGTTGAACAAAAACATCTCATTAACATTGTCGAATATAACCATCAAAAATAAAAGAAATGATACATCAATATTCAGAATGAAAATCTTGGGAAGAAACTGAATAGTACTTGCTGGCGGTGCACTTAACTCATGCAGATAGACATCGCTAAAGGCATAGGTCCATAGGGAAACTTGTCTCATTCAGCCTCCTAGTTATATCAGAGGAGTCTGTTTTCATCGTTTATTGTGGTTTAGAGTCTGTTTGCGACAAAGCCCTTTAACTTATCGGCGTGACCTTTTACGCCGCGATCGGCATAATCAAAGTCAGAATAAAAATAAATCCATAACAAAAACGGATATAACATGTACAAATACTTGCTCCCCTCCATTTTAGTCATCAGTCTCAGCGCCTGCCAAACTCTCTCTATGGCTCCGACCTCTCAAACAACAACCGTTGCAACATCAGCAAAACAATCGATAGATGCACAACTGCAAATAGTAATCGACCAGGCATGGCAGATATCATTAGATGAAAGTCCTAGTTTGGCATATTCATTGGGCGATCTATCCGCAGCAGGAAAGCTGCAGGATCTATCGCCAACAGCCCTAGGCTCACTAAATCAACGTCGTGTTACGTTGTTAAGTGAAATAAAAGCACTTAATAGAGCGGAGTTGAGTGCCGATGATGTTATCAACGCCAAAATTTTACAAGACCAATTGCAAAATAGCGTTGACCTATATCGCTATAAAGACCACTACATCCCTTTGTCAGCCGAGAGCGGCTTTCATGCATATATAGCCTCAATCGCCAATGGTCGCTTTGCAAAAATAGAAGATTATCAAAATTATATTAGCCAGCTGAAAGCATTGCCGACTTACTTTTCACAGCAAACCTACTGGTTAAAGCAAGGACTTGCATCTGGGATCACACCAGCCAAAGTAACCCTAAATGGATTCGAAACCAGCATTAGTGCCTTTATTGTACCAGTGGAAGAAAGCGGCTATTTTAAGCCTTTCACTGAATACCCAGCGTATTTCAGTGACGCTGAAAAGATAGCGTTAACCAACCAAGGTTTAGAACTAGTAGAGAACACTGTATTACCTCAATACCAAGCTTTTTATGACTTCATGGTTAATGAATATATTCCAAATGCACGTACTGATATTGCGGCTTCAAAACTGCCTAATGGTAAAGAGTTTTACGAAAACCGAGTTCGTTACTACACCACACTGGACATGACATCAGATGAAGTGCACCAACTAGGCTTAAGCGAAGTTAAGCGTATTCGAGCAGAAATGCAGCAAATCATTGACGAGGTTGGATTTGAAGGCAGCTTTGCTGATTTCCTCCACTTTCTAAGAACAGATCCGCAGTTTTACCCTAAAACAGCAGAAGAACTTCTAAAAGAAGCGGCCTACATCGCAAAAAAGGCAGATGCTATGCTGCCCAAGTACTTCGGTAAACTACCGCGTCAGCCATACGGTATTGCCCCAGTGCCAGCTGAAATAGCCCCTAAATACACCACGGGCAGATACTCCGGCTCCAACCGAGATGATGAACCAGGCTACTATTGGGTCAACACCTATGCGCTCGATAAACGACCACTGTATGAAATGGAAGCTTTAACATTACACGAAGCAGTACCGGGGCATCACCTACAGATATCATTAAATCGAGAGCTAACAGAACTACCCAGTTTTCGCCGTTATGGTTATATCTCAGCATTTGGTGAAGGTTGGGGTCTCTACTCTGAGTATCTAGGGCTTGAAGCTGGATTCTATCAAGATCCTTACAGTAATTTTGGTCGACTTACCTATGAAATGTGGCGAGCAGCAAGACTTGTCGTCGATACGGGTATGCACGCAAAAGGGTGGAGTCGTCAGCAAGCAATCGACTTTATGGCAAGTAACACCGCCTTATCACTCCATAACGTGACTACAGAGATCGACCGCTACATCTCGTGGCCTGGCCAAGCTCTATCTTACAAAATAGGGGAGTTAACCATTAAGCGTTTACGCGCCCAAGCGGAGCAAGAACTAGGCGAAAACTTCGATATCAGGGCATTTCACGATGCTGTGTTAGCCAATGGTTCTGTTCCTATGTCGATTCTTGAGCAGCAAATTAACGACTTTATAGAGCAACAACAAGCCGCGCTTTAACCGGGTCCAATAAAATGGTCGCTATATGCGACCATTTTATTATCCACTAGACCCCCTTATAGCAAAGGGAGTTTGTTACACTGCAAATATCTTTATCCAATAGAATACAACCATGCCAAATGCTGCTGAACCTGCCATATCACTAAGCTCTGTCTGTACCTTTTCATCTGAGCATCATCTAAGCAGCCCCGAGCAAGCTGCATTTTGGCAGCAGGTAACACAAGCAAGTTTTAAAACCAAAGATGGTATATCACTCGCTTATGCATCGGTTATTCAACAAAATAGCAAAGGCACCATAGTACTAAGTAGTGGACGAGTCGAATCCTACTTAAAGTATAAAGAGCTCATGTTCGATCTTTACCGCCAAGGCTACGACTTGTTTGCTATTGATCATCGTGGCCAAGGACTTTCCAGCAGAACGACCGTAAACCTCCATCAAGGACATATCGACAAGTTCCAGCGTTATGTCGACGATTTCGACGAATTTATATACAACATCGTTAAACCAGTTCAAGAGAGAGACTATTTTCTTGTCGGTCATTCGATGGGGGGAGCCATAGGCACTTTGTATTTAGCTCAGCATCCAGGTGTGTTTAAATCAGCTGTATTTTCAGCCCCAATGTACGGTATAAAACTCCCGCTACCGAAGCGCTTCATTCGTAAACTAGCATCGCTGTTAGATAATCATAGTAACCAAAATCCAAACTATGTATTGGGCGGCAAAGATTATCATGCAGATCCATTTGAAAAGAACGACCTAACCAATAGCAAACTGCGTTATGACGACTATAGAGATCTCTATCAACAGCAACCTAAACTACAGTTAGGCTCACCAACAAACCGTTGGTTAGTAGAATCTATCGATGCTGGAGAGAGTGCGATAAAAGCAGCTCAGAATATCAATATTCCCTTATTAATACTTCAGGCAGAAGAAGACACCATTGTGTCTAATGCAGCTCAGAAACGCGCAAGTACAGGCTTTTGTAAGTTAATCAAAATCCCCTATGCACGGCATGAGATCTTTATGGAGCGTGATACAGCTAGAAACACAGCACTCACGGCTTTACTTAACTTTATACAAGTTTAAAACTCCATCTTCAGCAATACTACTACCTATAAAATAGCCCGTTGCGTTAACAACGGGCTGTTCACTCTCTTTCGAGACCAATCTTAGAAAGAGTGGCGCCTGGAAATGTTCCGCTCGCACTTAGCTGCGACGGCCACTACACGATTATGCCGATGCTATTGCCCTGCATTCCATCGTTCCGGCAATTCAACAACGTAAAAACGCCCAAATCGCAGACGTAAAAAAGCCCGTTGCGTTAGCAATGGGCTATTCACTCTCTTTCGAGACCCATCTTAGAAAGAGTCGGCGCCTGGAAATGTTCGATTCGCACCAGGGTTATATCGGCCACAACACGATTATGCCGATGCTACTGCCCCTGCATTCTGTCGTTCCGGCAATTCAGCAACGTAACAACACTCAAATCGCAGACGTAAAAAAGCCCGTTGCGTTAACAACGGGCTGTTCACTCTCTTTCGAGACCCATCTTAGAAAGAGTGGCGCCTGAAAATGTTCGATTCGCACCTGGGCTATATCGGCCACAACACGATTATATCGATGCTATTGCCCTGCATTCTGTCGTTCCGTCAATTCAA